>NZ_JBFADM010000159.1:0-1078 GCF_040641355.1 Streptomyces sp. NPDC020996 | reverse complement strand
TGAGCTGACCCGAGTTTCGTAGAGTCCGGTGATCTTGTTTCAGGCGGACTGCGAGACGGCTTCCTGTTGTCGCCACCAGTCGCGTTCGTACTCGGCGGGCGGTATGTAGTCGAGGGCGGAGTGGAGCCTTTCCTCGTTGTACCAGGTGACCCACTGGAAGATCGCCCGCTCGACCTGGTCGAAGTCCCGCCACGGTCCTTGCATCTCGATCAGCTCGGCCTTGAAGGTGCCGTTCAAGGCCTCGGCCATCGCGTTGTCATACGAGTCCGCGACCGAGCCGACGGACGCGGCGGCCCCGACCTCGGCGAGCCGGTCGGTGTAGCGAATCGACACATATTGCGACCCCCTGTCGCTGTGATGGACCAGCCCGGAGTCCTTCTTGATCCGCCTTCTCCACAGCGCCATCTCCAGGGCATCCAGTGGAAGTTCGGTCCGCATGTGGTTGGCGACCTGCCAGCCGACGATCATCCGCGAATACACATCCAGGACGAACGCCACGTACACCCAGCCCGACCAGGTGCGGACATAGGTCATGTCTGCCACCCACAGCTGGTCGGGGCGGGAGGCGGTGAAGTCGCGGTCGACCAGGTCCGGCGGTCTGGGCGTCGACGGCTCCGGCACCGTGGTGCGGCGACGCTGCCCGCGGATGACGCCCTCCAGGCCCAGCTCACGCATCAGCCGCTCGACGGTGCAGCGTGCCACGACGACGCCCTTGCGCCGCAGTGCGCGGGTGATCCGGCGGACACCATAGGTGCCGCCGGACTCGGCATGGACCTGTTCGATCAGCAGCATCAGCTGCTCGTCGCGCAGCCGGCGGGCCGACTTCGGCCGCTTCTTGCGTGCGTAGTACGCCGACTCCGACAGCCCCAGCACCCGGCAGGCGAACCCGACCCCGAGGCCCTTGTCCCTGAGGTGCTCGATCACCTGGTCGGCCTCGTCCGGGGACGGTCGAGTTCGGCTGCAAAAAACACGCTCGCGGCTTTGAGGATCTCATTTGCCCGCCTCAACTCCGCTACTTCTTTGCGGAGTTGCTTCAGTTCCTCGTACTCGGCGGTGGTCAGCCGGTCGGCGCGTTCGC
>NZ_JBFADM010000158.1:0-1158 GCF_040641355.1 Streptomyces sp. NPDC020996 | reverse complement strand
GACGAGCGCGATGGCGTCACGTTTGAACTCCTCGGTGTACCGCTTCGTGTACTTGCTTCCCACCTGGTGCTACTTCCTCTGGAACCTCAGGTCCCGGTCTCCAAGTGTCCACGATCAAGGGGAAGCTTCACACTCGTGTTCCGGCTTCGGGTAGCAGCGCGAGCAAAGAAACGTGCCGTCTTCGCGACGGAGGGCGGGCGGGCGCTTGCGGCCGCAGTCGGCGCAGTCCTTCAGGAACAACGGGTCCGTGCGGTAACAGCGGCGGCAGACAGGCCCGTCCTCGCGCTGGGCGACGATGAGGCCGTTCTGGCCGCAGCGTGCGCAGGGCCGAAGCTCCGTCCGCGCGACGCACCAGTCGCAGCAGCGGCCTTCCGGAGTGATCCGGGAAAGGCGAAGGCCGGTGCGGTGGCAGCGTGCGCAGGCCAGCTGAGTGACGGCGTCGCCGTGCCCGGTGGCTTCGAGGTGCTGCAGGAGCCGGACGACCTGAACCGGGCTGTGCGGTGATGGCTCCGTGAGCGCGTTGAGGTGCTCGGTGAAGTAGTCGTCCAGGGCCCGTGCCTGAGCGGGATTCCATGCCTTCGCCTTCTCCAAGGCCGCCTGGGCGTCCTCGGTTGTCAGCGCAGGGCCTGCCACCCGCTGAAGGTAGGCGATCAGGCGGGCGCGGGCCTGAGCGAGCTCGCGCTGCCGGCGTATTGCGGCTGGTTTCACGACTGCCCTGGGCGGCGGATCACGGTGCGGCGGGGCTTGTCCGGCAGCGGGCCGGCGTCCCCGTCGGCAGTCTTGCGGAGCTGGACGTTGACGACTTCGGGCTTGATCAGGTCGTTAGGGGTGCACTGCAGGATGTCGCAGAGCGCGACGAGGGTGTCCATGCTCATGCGCTGCGGCGGCTGGGTCACCAGCCGGTAGACCTGCTCGCGTGACAGGGTGACACCGCGTTCTGCAAGCAAGGGGACCAGGTCGGAGGTCTGGAACATCTGGCGCTCGGCCATCAGCTGCCGAAGTTGCCACTGGTAGCCCATCTTCTTGATCACGAGATCACGTCCCAGTCGTCGCCCAGTCGGTTTGAGCTGACCCGAGTTTCGTAGAGTCCGGTGATCTTGTTTCAGGCGGACTGCGAGACGGCTTCCTGTTGTCGCCACCAGTCGCGTTCGTACTCGG
>NZ_JBFADM010000157.1:0-1177 GCF_040641355.1 Streptomyces sp. NPDC020996 | reverse complement strand
TGGGGGACGACGTCGAAGAGGTCGCCGACGACGCCGTAGTCGACCAGGTCGAAGATCGGGGCCTCGGGGTCCTTGTTGACCGCGACGATGGTCTTCGAGGTCTGCATGCCGGCCCGGTGCTGGATGGCGCCGGAGATGCCGTTGGCGATGTACAGCTGCGGGGAGACGGACTTGCCGGTCTGGCCGACCTGGTTGGTGTGCGGGTACCAGCCGGCGTCGACGGCGGCGCGGGAGGCGCCGACGGCCGCGCCGAGGGAGTCGGCGAGCGCCTCGACGAGCGCGAAGTTCTCCGCGCCGTTCACGCCGCGGCCGCCGGAGACCACGATCGCCGCCTCGGTCAGCTCCGGACGCCCGGTCGACTCCCGCGGCGTGCGGCCGGTCACCTTCGTGCCGGTCGCCTGCGCGGAGAAGGACACCTCCAGCGCCTCGACCGCGCCCGCGGCCGGGGCGGACTCCACGGCAGCCGAGTTGGGCTTGACGGTGATGACCGGGACGCCCTTGGAGACACGGGAGGTGGTGGTGAAGGACGCGGCGAACACCGACTGGGTCGCCACCGGGCCGTCCTCGCCGGCCTCCAGGTCGACGGCGTCGGTGATGATGCCGGAGCCGATCCGCAGCGCCAGACGCGCGGCGATCTCCTTGCCCTCGGCGGAGGACGGCACCAGCACCGCGGCCGGGGAGACGGCCGCGACGGCGGCCTGGAGGGCGTCCACCTTCGGCACGACGAGGTAGTCGGCGTACTCCGACGCCTCGTGCGTCAGCACACGCATCGCGCCGTGCTCGGCGAGCACGGCGGCGGTGCCGGCGGCGCCGCCTCCGAGGGCGACGGCGACCGGCTCGCCGATCCGCCGGGCCAGCGTCAAAAGCTCCAGCGTGGGCTTGCGGACGGCACCGTCCACGTGGTCGACGTAGACGAGAACTTCAGCCATGGGAATGCTCTCCTGCGAAACGAAGATTGAGGGATGGTCGGCGAGCCGGGCTCAGATGAACTTCTGGGCCGCGAGGCCGCGTCAAATGAACTTGCGCTCCGCGAGGAAGGCGGCCAGCTGCTTGCCGCCCTCGCCCTCGTCCTTGACGATCGTGCCCGCGCTGCGGGCCGGACGGGCGGCGGCCGACTCGACCTTGGTCCAGGCGCCCTCCAGGCCGACCTCCTCGGCCTCGATGTCCAGGTCGGACA
>NZ_JBFADM010000156.1:0-1180 GCF_040641355.1 Streptomyces sp. NPDC020996 | reverse complement strand
CGCCGGATCTCGTTGAGGCGGGCGATGAGGGGGGTGATGGTGCGGCCCTCGCGTTCGGCGGTGTCCCAGTCGCGGGGTTTGAGCTGGTACTTCTCGGAGTCGAGGTACTCCTCGCTGCCCTCGCGCAGCGGGGTGTTCTCGCACAGTTCGTAGCCGGAGTAGACGCCCCAGGCGGGGGAGAGGGTGGCGGCGAGGACGGCGCGGACCTCGAAGGCGGGGCGGCCGCCGTGCTGGAGGTACTCGTGGAGGATGTCGGGGGTGTTGACGAAGAAGTTGGGCCGCATGTAGGCGGCCGCCTCCCCGGACAGCTCGGTGAGGTACTCGGTCAGTTCCTGCTTGGTGTTGCGCCAGGTGAAGTAGGTGTAGGACTGCTGGAAGCCGGTCTGGGCGAGGGTGTGCATCATCGCCGGGCGGGTGAACGCCTCGGCCAGGAAGATCACGTCCGGGTCGGTGGCGTTGATGTCGGCGATCACCTGCTGCCAGAAGACGACCGGTTTGGTGTGCGGGTTGTCCACGCGGAAGATCCGCACGCCGTGTGCCATCCAGTGGCGCAGCACCCGCAGGGTCTCGGCGATCAGGCCGTCCATGTCGGCGTCGAAGGCGATGGGGTAGATGTCCTGGTACTTCTTGGGCGGGTTCTCGGCGTAGGCGATGGTGCCGTCGGGGCGGTGGTGGAACCACTCGGGGTGCTTGGCCACCCAGGGGTGGTCGGGGGAGCACTGCAGGGCGAAGTCCAGGGCGATCTCCAGGCCCAGCTCGCGGGCCCGGCCGACGAACCAGGCGAAGTCCTCGATGGTGCCCAGGGCGGGGTGGACGGCGTCGTGGCCGCCCTCGGGGGAGCCGATGGCCCAGGGCACGCCGACGTCGTCGGGGCCGGCGGAGAGGGTGTTGTTGCGGCCTTTGCGGAAGGTGGTGCCGATGGGGTGGACCGGGGGCAGGTAGACGACGTCGAAGCCCATCGCGGCGATCGCCGGGAGGCGGCGGGCGGCGGTGCGGAAGGTGCCGTGCGGCTGCTCGGGGGTGCCCTCGGAGCGGGGGAAGAACTCGTACCAGGCGCCGTACAGCGCCCGTTCGCGCTCCACCAGCAGCTCCAGCGGTTCGGAGGCGGTGACCAGCTCCCGCAGCGGATGCCGGGCCAGCACCGCGTCCACCTCCGGCGTCAAAGCCGCCGCCAGCCGGG
>NZ_JBFADM010000155.1:0-1282 GCF_040641355.1 Streptomyces sp. NPDC020996 | reverse complement strand
GAGAAGTACCAGCTCAAACCCCGCGACTGGGACACCGCCGAACGCGAGGGCCGCACCATCACCCCCCTCATCGCCCGCCTCAACGAGATCCGGCGCTCCAGCCCGGCGCTCCGGCAGCTGCGCGACCTGCACTTCCACCACGCGGACAAGGACGCGGTGATCGCGTACTCGAAGCGGAGCGGTTCGAACACGGTTCTGGTGGTCGCCAACCTCGACCCGCACCACACCCAGGAGGCCACGGTCTCGTTGGACATGCCGCAACTCGGCCTGGACTGGCACGAGTCGGTACCGGTGCGCGACGAGCTCACCGGTGAGACCTATCACTGGGGCAGGGCCAATTACGTACGTCTCGAACCGGGCACCCGGCCCGCGCACGTCTTCACCGTCCTGCGACCGTCCACCCCGCAGATCGGAGGGTCACCCACCATATGACAGTCAACGAGCCCGTCCCGGACACGTTCGAGGACACCCCCGCGAAGGACCGGGACCCCGAGTGGTTCAAGCGCGCCGTCTTCTACGAGGTCCTGGTGCGCTCCTTCCAGGACAGCAACGGCGACGGCGTCGGCGACCTCAAGGGCCTGACCGCCAAACTCGACTATCTGCAGTGGCTGGGCATCGACTGCATCTGGCTGCCGCCCTTCTTCCAGTCCCCGCTGCGCGACGGCGGCTACGACGTCTCCGAGTACACCACGGTGCTGCCGGAGTTCGGCGACCTCGCCGACTTCGTGGAGTTCGTGGACGCCGCCCACCAGCGCGGCATGCGCGTCATCATCGACTTCGTCATGAACCACACCAGCGACCAGCACCCGTGGTTCCAGGAGTCCCGCAAGGACCCCGACGGCCCCTACGGCGACTACTACGTGTGGGCGGACGACGACAAGCAGTTCCCGGACGCGCGGATCATCTTCGTCGACACCGAGGTGTCGAACTGGACCTTCGACCCGGTGCGCAAGCAGTACTTCTGGCACCGGTTCTTCTCCCACCAGCCGGACCTGAACTACGAGAACCCGGCCGTGCAGGAGGAGATGATCTCCGCGCTGCGGTTCTGGCTGGACCTCGGCATCGACGGATTCCGGCTGGACGCGGTGCCGTACCTGTACCAGCAGGAGGGCACCAACTGCGAGAACCTCCCGGCCACCCACGAGTTCCTGAAGCGGGTGCGCAAGGAGATCGACGCCCAGTACCCGGACACGGTGCTGCTGGCGGAGGCGAACCAGTGGCCGGAGGACGTCGTCGACTACTTCGGCGACTACGCCGCCGGCGGCGACGAGTGCCACATGGC
>NZ_JBFADM010000154.1:0-1285 GCF_040641355.1 Streptomyces sp. NPDC020996 | reverse complement strand
GCCATGTGGCACTCGTCGCCGCCGGCGGCGTAGTCGCCGAAGTAGTCGACGACGTCCTCCGGCCACTGGTTCGCCTCCGCCAGCAGCACCGTGTCGGGGTACATCGCGTCGATCTCGCGGCGCACTCGCCGCAGGAACTCGTGGGTGGCGGGCAGGTTCTCGCAGTTGGTGCCCTCGGCCGCGTACAGGTAGGGCACGGCGTCGAGGCGGAATCCGTCGATGCCGAGGTCCAGCCAGAACCGCAGGGCGGCCAGGATCTCCTCCTGCACGGCCGGGTTCTCGTAGTTCAGGTCCGGCTGGTGGGAGAAGAAGCGGTGGAAGAAGTACTGCTTGCGGACCGGGTCGTAGGTCCAGTTAGAGGCCTCGGTGTCGACGAAGATGATCCGCGCGTCCGGGTACTGCTTGTCGTCGTCGGCCCACATGTAGTAGTCGCCGTAGGGGCCGTCGGGGTCCTTGCGGGACTCCTGGAACCACGGGTGCTGGTCGCTGGTGTGGTTCATGACGAAGTCGATGATGACGCGCATGCCGCGCTGGTGGGCGGCGTCCACGAACTCCACGAAGTCGGCGAGGTCGCCGAACTCCGGCAGTACGGCGGTGTAGTTCGCGACGTCGTAACCGCCGTCGCGCAGCGGGGACTTGAAGAAGGGCGGCAGCCAGATGCAGTCGATGCCCAGCCACTGCAGATAGTCGAGCTTGGCGGTCAGTCCCTTGAGGTCGCCGACGCCGTCGCCGTTGCTGTCCTGGAAGGAGCGCACCAGGACCTCGTAGAACACCGCGCGCTTGAACCACTCGGGGTCCCGGTCCTTCGCGGGGGTGTCCTCGAAGGTGTCCGGGACGGGCTGGTTGACTGTCATGACGCTGTGACCCTCCGAATCTGTGGCTATGCGGACGACCGCTGGACGTGGAGCACGTGTGCCGGGGCCCTGCCGGGTTCCAGACGCACATAGTTGCTCCGCCCCCAGTGGTAGGTGTCACCCGTCAGTTCGTCGTGCGCGGACATGAACGCGGTCCAGTCCAGGCCGAGTCGCGGCATGTCCAACGAGACCGTGGCCTCCTGGGTGTGGTGGGGATCGAGGTTGGCGACGACGAGGACGGTGTCCTCGCCCGTCGTCTTGCTGTAGGCGATGACCGCGTCGTTGTCGGTCGCGTGGAAGCGCAGGTTCCGCAGCCGGTGCAGGGCCGGATGCCGCCGCCGGATCTCGTTGAGGCGGGCGATGAGGGGGGTGATGGTGCGGCCCTCGCGTTCGGCGGTGTCCCAGTCGCGGGGTTTGAGCTGGTACTTCTC
>NZ_JBFADM010000153.1:0-1341 GCF_040641355.1 Streptomyces sp. NPDC020996 | reverse complement strand
CAATACCAGTGACTTAAGGTCGTCGGCTGGTAGGGTGCGTGGCGGGGAGGTGCCGGGATGCCACGGCCGGGTCAGGTGAAGCTGGAGACGGACGAACGGTTGTCGGATCGCATCGCGGTCGGGCTGCTGACGCGGTCGTTCCCGCCGGAGCTGGTGGATCGGGTGGTGGCCGACTGCGGGAGGTCCGGGCAGCGCAACCGGCTGCTGCCGCCGCGCGTGGTGGTCTACTTCGTGCTGGCGATGTGCTTGTTCTCCGGCCAGGGCTACGAAGAGGTCGCCCGGCTGCTGACGCATGGGCTGACCTGGGCGAAACGCTGGTCGGGGTCGTGGCAGGTGCCGACCACAGCGGCGATCTCGAGAGCTCGCGCGAAACTCGGCCCGGAGCCGCTGAAGGCCCTGTTCGCCTCGGTGGCACGGCCGTTGGCTACGGAAGCGACCCGGGGTGCCTTCTACGGGCGGTGGCGGCTGATGGCCGTCGACGGCACCGTCTTCGACGTTCCGGACAGCCAGGAGAACGCGGCGCACTTCGGGCGCCCGAAGACCCATCGCACCCAGCGGTGTGCGTACCCGCAGGTGCGGGTGGTCGCGCTGGCCGAGTGCGGCACCCACGCCATCACCGCTGCGGCTGTCGGCCCGTTCACCACGTCTGAGCGCGTGCTGGCCCGCGAGCTGTTCGACCACCTGGGCGAGGGCGATCTGCTGCTGGCCGACCGCGGCTTCACCGGCCTGGAGCTGTGGCGGGCGGCTTCGGCCGGCGGCGCGGACCTGCTGTGGCGCATCCGTTCCCACCAGGTGCTGCCGGTCCGCGAAGAGCTCCCCGACGGCTCGTACCTGTCAGACATCGTCGCGGCCAGGGACCACCGCAAGCGTGCCGACCCGGAAGCGGTCCGGGTGATCGAGTACACCCTGGACGGTCCCGGGCGGCCTGAGCAGGACGCCCCTTACCGGCTGATCACCACGGTCCTCGATCCCGACGTCGCCCCGGCCACCGAGCTGGCCGCCCTTTACCACCAGCGGTGGGAGTTCGAGAACACGCTGGACGAGCTGAAGACCCATCAACGCGGACCCGCCCAGGTCCTGCGGTCCCGCTCACCCGAAGGCGTCGAACAGGAGGTCTGGGCACACCTGCTGGTCCACCACGCCATCCGCACCCTGATGCACGACGCCGCCGCACAGGCCGGCCTCGACCCCGACCGGCTCTCCTTCACCCGCAGCATCCGCCTCGCGCGCCGCCAGGTCACCGCGCAGGCGGCCTTTTCCCCCTGACCACCTGACCGCGGCCCTCACCGACGGACTCCGCGAGATCACCGCGCGCCTGTTACCCACCCGCCGCAGACGCTC
>NZ_JBFADM010000151.1:0-1440 GCF_040641355.1 Streptomyces sp. NPDC020996 | reverse complement strand
AGGGCTGTTCGTGGTTTCAGAACCAACACAGTGGACGCGAGCAACTGAGGACAAGCCCTCGGCCTATTAGTACCGGTCACCTCCACCAGTCACCTGGCTTCCAGATCCGGCCTATCAACCCAGTCGTCTACTGGGAGCCTTACCCCATCAAGTGGGTGGGAGTCCTCATCTCGAAGCAGGCTTCCCGCTTAGATGCTTTCAGCGGTTATCCCTCCCGAACGTAGCCAACCAGCCATGCCCTTGGCAGAACAACTGGCACACCAGAGGTTCGTCCGTCCCGGTCCTCTCGTACTAGGGACAGCCCTTCTCAAGACTCCTACGCGCACAGCGGATAGGGACCGAACTGTCTCACGACGTTCTAAACCCAGCTCGCGTACCGCTTTAATGGGCGAACAGCCCAACCCTTGGGACCGACTCCAGCCCCAGGATGCGACGAGCCGACATCGAGGTGCCAAACCATCCCGTCGATATGGACTCTTGGGGAAGATCAGCCTGTTATCCCCGGGGTACCTTTTATCCGTTGAGCGACGGCGCTTCCACAAGCCACCGCCGGATCACTAGTCCCGACTTTCGTCCCTGCTCGACCCGTCGGTCTCACAGTCAAGCTCCCTTGTGCACTTACACTCAACACCTGATTGCCAACCAGGCTGAGGGAACCTTTGGGCGCCTCCGTTACCCTTTAGGAGGCAACCGCCCCAGTTAAACTACCCATCAGACACTGTCCCTGATCCGGATCACGGACCCAGGTTAGACATCCAGCACGACCAGACTGGTATTTCAACGACGACTCCCACCATACTGGCGTATGGCTTTCACAGTCTCCCAGCTATCCTACACAAGCCGAACCGAACACCAATATCAAACTGTAGTAAAGGTCCCGGGGTCTTTCCGTCCTGCTGCGCGAAACGAGCATCTTTACTCGTAGTGCAATTTCACCGGGCCTATGGTTGAGACAGTCGAGAAGTCGTTACGCCATTCGTGCAGGTCGGAACTTACCCGACAAGGAATTTCGCTACCTTAGGATGGTTATAGTTACCACCGCCGTTTACTGGCGCTTAAGTTCTCAGCTTCGCCCACCCGAAAGTGAGCTAACCGGTCCCCTTAACGTTCCAGCACCGGGCAGGCGTCAGTCCGTATACATCGCCTTACGGCTTCGCACGGACCTGTGTTTTTAGTAAACAGTCGCTTCTCGCTGGTCTCTGCGGCCACCCCCAGCTCAAGACGTAAAGCCCATCACCAGGTGTGGCCCCCCTTCTCCCGAAGTTACGGGGGCATTTTGCCGAGTTCCTTAACCATAGTTCACCCGAACGCCTCGGTATTCTCTACCTGACCACCTGAGTCGGTTTAGGGTACGGGCCGCCATGAAACTCGCTAGAGGCTTTTCTCGACAGCATAGGATCATCCACTTCACCACAATCGGCTCGGCATCAGGTCTCAGCC
>NZ_JBFADM010000150.1:0-1518 GCF_040641355.1 Streptomyces sp. NPDC020996 | reverse complement strand
GGGTCCGAAGAGTCCCGAACGGCTCGGCGGCCGGGGGTCGAGGGGCTCGGGCCGAGCGGCCGGGGGGGCGGGGGGGGGGGCCCGGGGCGGCGCGCCGCCCCCCCCCGGCGGCGCCTCGGCGGCTCCGCCGGGCGGTCGCGGCCGGTGGGCAAGGTGCCGGACACCCGGCCGACACCCACTGTTCGCTGTCCGCCAGGCGGACCTCAGGGGCGCAGGGCACTGGGTGCCGGATACGGTGGATACACCATGAGCGCTTCGCAGACCTCGTCCTCTGACGTCCCCACCCTCCTCGTCAAGATCTTCGGCAAGGACCGGCCGGGCATCACGGCCGGCCTCTTCGACACCCTCGCGGCCTACTCCGTCGACGTCGTCGACATCGAGCAGGTCGTCACCCGTGGCCGGATGGTGCTGTGCGCGCTCGTGACCGAGCCGCCGCGAGGGCTCGAGGGGAACCTGCGGGCCACCGTCCACAGCTGGGCGGAGTCCATGAAGATGCAGGCGGAGATCCTCTCCGGCCACGGCGACAACCGGCCGCGCGGTCTCGGGCGTTCCCTGGTCACCGTGCTCGGCCACCCGCTCACCGCGGAGGCGACGGCCCAGATCGCCGCGCGGATCACCAAGGCCGGCGGCAACATCGACCGGATCTTCCGGCTCGCCAAGTACCCGGTCACGGCCGTGGAGTTCGCGGTGTCCGGCGTGGAGACCGAACCCCTGCGCACGGCGCTGGTGACCGACGCGGCGGCACTCGGTGTCGACATCGCGGTGGTCGCCGCCGGACTGCACCGGCGGGCCCAGCGGCTCGTCGTCATGGACGTGGACTCGACGCTCATCCAGGACGAGGTGATCGAGCTCTTCGCCGCGCACGCCGGCTGCGAGGACCGGGTCGCCGAGGTGACGGCCGCCGCGATGCGCGGAGAACTGGACTTCGAGCAGTCGCTGCACGCGCGCGTGGCGCTGCTGGAGGGGCTGGACGCCTCGGTGGTGGACAAGGTGCGCAGCGAGGTGCGGCTTACTCCGGGTGCGCGCACGCTGATCCGGACGCTGAAGCGGCTCGGCTACCAAGTCGGTGTCGTCTCGGGCGGGTTCACGCAGGTCACGGACGATCTGAAGGAGCGGCTCGGCCTCGACTTCGCGCAGGCCAACACCCTGGAGATCGTCGACGGGAAGCTGACCGGGCGGGTCGTCGGGGAGATCGTGGACCGGGCGGGCAAGGCGCGGCTGCTGCGCCGGTTCGCCGCCGAGGCGGGCGTACCGCTGGCGCAGACGGTCGCGATCGGCGATGGCGCCAATGATCTGGACATGCTCAACGCGGCCGGTCTCGGGGTCGCCTTCAACGCCAAGCCGGTGGTCCGGGAGGCGGCGCACACCGCGGTGAACGTGCCGTTCCTCGACACGGTGCTGTACCTGCTGGGCGTCACCCGCGAAGAGGTCGAGGCGGCGGACACGCTCGACGAGCAGTGAAACGTTCCGTGAGCGGCGGGGGCCCGGCACCGTCACGGCCGTGACGCCGTGACGGTG
>NZ_JBFADM010000149.1:0-1698 GCF_040641355.1 Streptomyces sp. NPDC020996 | reverse complement strand
ACCCTCACGGGCCGGGCCCCCCCGGCCTCCCCGGTCCGGCCCCGGGCGGGCGGCGCTCTGCGCCGCCGGCCGGGGACGACGACGGGGGCCGGGCAGGAGTAGTCGTTCGTCGAAGCGCGTGCGGGTGAGCACGATGGTGTGCAGGGCGTTGTCGGCGGCCCGGTCGCCGCCGCGGTTGAGGCGGTGGCGGTGGGCGCGTCCGGACGAGGCCGGGGTCGGCGCGACCCCGGCCAGGTGCGCGAACGCGGGTTCCGAAACGGCCGTCCGAACAGATGCCGGATCAGCGCTGTCACGGCAGCCAGGCTCTCGTGAAAGTGCAGGCGAGAGCCTTGTCGTGAGAGTCAACCGATGTTCCTCGACAACTTCGAGTTCGACGCGTGCCCGTGTACAGTGAACGACGCCCCTGACCTGCAGAAAGCTGGCGGGGAGCCGTCTTTTAAGGAAGTCCAAAGTGCTGCGAACTTTGATCAAGTCCAAGATCCACCGCGCCACCGTCACCCAGGCCGACCTGCACTACGTGGGATCCGTGACGATCGACGCCGAGCTGCTCGACGCCGCCGACCTGCTGCCCGGTGAGCTGGTGCACATCGTCGACATCACCAACGGCGCCCGGCTCGAGACGTACGTCATCGAGGGGGAGCGGGGTTCCGGGGTCGTCGGGATCAACGGGGCCGCTGCCCATCTCGTCCACCCCGGGGACCTGGTGATCATCATCAGCTACGCTCAGGTGACCGACGCCGAGGCGCGGGCGCTGGAGCCGCGGATCGTGCACGTGGACCGCGACAACCGGATCGTGGCCCTGGGTGCCGACCCGTCGGAACCGGTGCCGGGCTCGGACCAGGAGCGCAGCCCGCAGGCCGTACCGGCCTGATCCGCCGAGTCACCCGGAGCGTGCCCATGAGCGACATCGAGATCCGCGACGACCGGGCGGCCGGCCGCCTGGAAGCCGTCGTCGGAGGCGGCGCGGACGGCGAAGTCGCCGGCCGCATCGAGTACTTCGTCCTCGAAGCGCCGGGGCACGCCCTGGTCCCCGTGCACACCATCGTGGAGCCGGCGCACGAGGGGAAGGGCATCGCGGGCGCGCTGGCGCGCGAGCTGTACCTCATCGCCGCGCGCGAGGGCGTCGCCGTGGCGCCGCTGTGCCCGTACGTCACCAAGTGGGCCGAACGCCACCCGGACCAGGCCCCGCCCGCCGCGCCGGAGTTGCGGCGGGCGGCCAAGGAGTGGCTGGCGGCGCATCCGGGACGCTTCTGACCCCGGGTCGGCTCAGCCGGGCCCACCCGGGCTCTTCACGTCCCGCGCGCGGGTGAGTGGCGGCGCGGCCGTCGGGTAGGCGGGGGAGTAGTCCAGAGCCGATGTCGACCGACTGGCCGGAGGACACGATGACCGAGCCGTACCCCGATCCCGTTCCGCCCGATCCCGTTCCGCCGGAACCCGCGCCGGACCCGGAGCCCACGACCCCGGACCCGTACCCGTCGCCGGTCCCGGCGCCGGAGCCGCCGCCCGGGCCGATGCCCACGCCCCCGGAACCGCCGGGTCCGCCGCCCGGCCCCCGCCCGGTCCCGGAGCCGTCGCCGTCCCCGATCCCGCCCGGCCCCGAGCCGGTCCCGAATCCGGAGCCCGGACCACCGTTGAGCTGAGCCGAGCCGATGCAGACCGGGCCGGGGGGGGGGGGGGGCCGGGCGGGCCCCCCCGCCG
>NZ_JBFADM010000148.1:0-2001 GCF_040641355.1 Streptomyces sp. NPDC020996 | reverse complement strand
TGGCACGCTGTTGAGTTCTCAAGGAACGGTCGCTTCCTTTGTACTCACCCTCTCGGGCTTTCCTCCGGGCGCTTCCCTTCGGTCTTGCGTTTCCGGCTCTATCAGATCCTTTCGGGCCTGATTCCCTGTCGGCGGGGCCTTTCGACATTCACTACGTTAGCCGATTCCCTCGCCAACTCATAATCGAGTTCCGCCGGCTCGAATTCGGGCGCGCGAACACGCCGAATTCGACCCCGCTGAGGGGTGATCGTCAGGTAGTGGGTTGGCCGCTTCCGGCTGCAGGCGAATGCCGTACCCGGTTCAAGCGGCTCGGGCTACGTTACGCACCTTCACGGAGCGAGTCAACTTCGACGGCGGCGCGGCACATGGGCCCGGTACGGGCTCACGGTCGGATCGTCGCCGACCCAGAAGCGCCAGGGGTGGACACCGCCGTCACCCGCGACTCCGGTGCGCGGGCCGTTGAGGACCTGACCGGCGGACACCGGGGCACCCGTCACGATGCGCAGGGGCGTGTCACCGGGGGCGCACGCGTCCGTGCCGTTGAGTTCTCGGTCCACGTCCAGGGCCGTGGCCAGGCGGGCGGGGCCCTTGGCCAGTTCGTGCTCGGTCCGGGCCGAGATCCGGCGTTTGCGCGCGAGCTCGACGCCCTCGACGACCTCGCCGGCCCGGAGCAGGACCGCGCTCGCCCTGCCTTCCGGTCCGCACACCAGGTTCATGCAGAACCACATGCCGTAGGTGAAGTACACGTACACGTGTCCGGGCGGGCCGAACATCACGTCGTTGCGGGGCGTACGGCCGCGATAGGCGTGGGAGCCGGGGTCGCCCGGACCTTCGTAGGCCTCGACCTCTGTGAGGCGCACCGCGATCGGGCCGTCCGGGGTCGTGCGTACGAGGACGCGGCCCAGGAGGTCCGGCGCGACCTCGAGCACGGGGCGGTCGAAGAACTCCCTGGGCAGTGGCGTACGGTCCGGGGGCGCGATCATGGGGTACGAGCGTAGTCCAGACGGGTGGACGCCGAGGGGTGGCAAAGATTCGGCCGTCTTGCCAGGGTGTGGGGCGGAACCGGCCAGACCCGGATCGCGTTTGTAGGGATCAAGGGTCTACACGTAAGAGGAGAGTCATGGCGTTCAAGAAGCTGCTCGCGAGTCTGGGGGCCGGCGGAGCTTCGGTCGAGACCGAACTGACCGAGGTCAACGTCGTTCCGGGTGGCGTCGTCCAGGGCGAGGTGCGGATCCAGGGCGGGTCCGTGAACCAGAACATCGAGGGCCTGTCGGTGGCCCTGCGGGCGCGCGTCGAGGTGGAAGGCGGGGAAGAGGAGTACCACCAGAACATCGAGTTCGCCAAGCTGCAGCTCGGCGGTGCCTTCGAGCTCCAGGCGAAGGCGGTGCACTCGGTGCCGTTCGGGCTGGAGATCCCGTGGGAGACCCCGATCACGATGATCGACGGGCAGTCGCTGCGCGGGATGAACATCGGTGTGAGCACCGAGCTGGCGATCGCGCGTGCCATCGACCCCGGTGACCTGGACCCGATCAACGTGCACCCGCTGCCGGCGCAGCAGGCGATCCTCGACGCGTTCATCCAGCTCGGCTTCCGCTTCAAGAGCGCGGACATGGAACGCGGTCACATCCGGGGCACGCGGCAGCAGCTGCCGTTCTACCAGGAGATCGAGTTCTTCCCGCCGTCGCAGTACCGGGGGCTGAACCAGGTCGAGCTGAGCTTCGTGGCCGACGCGCACGAAATGGACGTCGTGCTGGAGATGGACAAGAAGCCGGGGCTGTTCAGCGAGGGCAGCGACACCTTCCGGTCGTTCCAGGTGGGTCTGCAGGACTACCACGGGACCGACTGGGCGGCGTACCTCAACCAGTGGCTGTCCGAGGTCGGCAGCAAGCGCAACTGGTTCTAGGCTCAATGCCGGTGACTTAGGTGGTGTGTGGTCTGGAGATCGTGAGGACTGCCGTGGCTGGTGGCGGCAGGTTGCGGTGTTCGGCTCGTTTGAGGGGC
>NZ_JBFADM010000147.1:0-2111 GCF_040641355.1 Streptomyces sp. NPDC020996 | reverse complement strand
GACACGTCCGCCGCCCCCGCATACGCCCGCAGACCGCCCGCCTGCGCACGCAGTGCCGCCTCCGAACGCGCCGACACCACCCACGGCACCAGACCGGAGAACTCACCCGGGGAGTCACCGTCCCGCGCCGCCGACGACGACTCCTCCGGGACCTGCTCCACGATGACGTGGGCGTTCGTCCCGCTGACTCCGAAGGACGAGACCCCGGCGCGGCGCGGACGCCCGGTCCGTGGCCACCGCACCGCCTCCGTCAGCAGTTCCACCGCGCCCGCCGACCAGTCCACGTGCGGCGACGGCTCCTCCGCATGCAACGTCCGCGGCAGCACACCGTGCCGCATCGCCATCACCATCTTGATCACACCCGCCACACCCGCCGCTGCGGAGGTGTGGCCGATGTTCGACTTCAGGGAGCCCAGCCACAGCGGCCGGTCCTCGGCGCGCTCCTGCCCGTAGGCCGCGAGCAGGGCCTGCGCCTCGATCGGATCGCCCAGCGCCGTGCCGGTGCCGTGCGCCTCGACCGCGTCCACGTCGGCGGGGCTGAGGCGGGCGTTGGCCAGGGCTTGCCGGATCACCCGCTGCTGGGAGGGCCCGTTGGGAGCCATGAGGCCGTTGGAGGCGCCGTCCTGGTTGACGGCGGAACCCCGTACGACCGCGAGAACCCGGTGGCCGTTCCGCCGCGCGTCCGACAGGCGCTCCAGGAGCAGCACACCCACGCCCTCCGACCAAGCGGTGCCGTCCGCGGCGGCCGAGAAGGCCTTGCAACGGCCGTCCTTGGCGAGGCCGCGCTGGCGGCTGAACTCGACGAACAGGTCGGGCGTCGGCATCACCGTGACGCCGGCGGCCAGGGCGAGCGTGCACTCGCCCTGCCGCAGGGCCTGCGCGGCGAGGTGCAGGGCGACCAGCGAGGAGGAGCAGGCGGTGTCGACGGTGAGGGCCGGGCCCTCCAAGCCCAACGTGTAGGCGATGCGGCCGGATATGACGCTGGTGAGGTTGCCGGTGAGGGAATAGCCCTCGACTCCTTCGCCGCCCATCTGCTGCAGGCCGCCGAAGTAGCCGGGCTGGGTGGCGCCCGCGAAGACGCCGATGGGGGCCGTGCGGATCCCGGTCGGATCGATGCCGGCGCGTTCGAAGACCTCCCAGGAGGTCTCCAGGACGAGGCGCTGCTGCGGGTCCATGGCGAGCGCCTCGCGGGGTGAGATGCCGAAGAACGCCGGGTCGAACTCGGCCGCGTCGTGGAGGAATCCGCCTTCGCGGACGTACGTGGTCCCCGGGTGGTCCGGGTCCGGGTGGTAGAGCGTCTCCAGGTCCCAGCCGCGGTCGGTGGGGAAGCCGGAGATCACGTCGGCACCGCTGTCGACGAGCCGCCACAGGTCTTCGGGCGAGGTGACTCCGCCGGGGTAGCGGCAGGCCATGCCGACGATGGCGATCGGCTCGTCATACGCGGCACCGGCTGCCGTGACGGTGCGGGCGGCGGTGTTCTCGCCGAGCACATCGGCGCGGATGAAGGCCGCGACGGCGGTCGGGGTCGGGTAGTCGAAGGCGAAGGCGGCGGGCAGCCGCAGTCCGGTCGCGGTGTTGAGACGGTTGCGCAGGTTGACGGCGGCCAGGGAGTCGAACCCCAGTTCCTTGAAAGCCCGGTCGGGGTCGATGGCGCCAGGTCCGTCATGACCGAGGACCGCGGCGGCGTGGGCCCGCACCAGTTCGAGCACGGTGCGGTGCTGCTCGGCCTCGGGCTGTGCGCCGAGCTTTTCACGCAACGCCGCCGCTGCGGCCTCGAGTTCGGCCGGGTCGGCCGTGGACTGCAGGGCGGCGAGGGCCTGCCGGGTCTCGGGCGCGCGGCGCCTGCGCAGCCAGGACGCCATCTGCGGCAGTGCCTCGCGCAGCGATGTCTGCGGGTCGATCTCCAGGGTGCCGAGCAGGGCGTCCACGTCGTCTTGGTCGACGGCCTGCCAGAACTGCTCCTCGATCTCGTCGCGGGGCGCGGCCAGTTCGGGGGTGAGCCAGTAGCGCTGGTGTTGGAAGGGGTAGGTGGGCAGGTCGACATGCCGGGTGGCGGTGCTCTGGAACAGGCTGTCCCACTCGACGGGCAGACCACGCGTCCACGCCTCCGC
>NZ_JBFADM010000146.1:0-2249 GCF_040641355.1 Streptomyces sp. NPDC020996 | reverse complement strand
CCCGCGTCCAGGACGGCCTGGGCGAAGTCGGCGTTCTCCGAGAGGAAGCCGTAGCCGGGGTGGACCGCGTCCGCGCCGGCCTCGCGGGCCGCGCCGAGCACTTTGCCGATGTCGAGATAGCTGGTGGCCGGGGTGTCACCGCCCAGAGCGAACGCCTCATCCGCGGCGCGGACATGCAGAGCGTCCCGGTCCGGGTCGGCGTAGACGGCCACGCTCGCGATACCGGCGTCCCGGCAGGCCCGGGCGACACGGACAGCGATTTCGCCACGGTTGGCGATGAGCACCTTGCGCACGATAGAGGCTCCCTCCTTGAAACAAGCCGAGTTTAGGGACTGCCGACACGGCGCATCGACCCGTCCCCAATGGTGAGCTTGCCCACACGGAGCGTGATTCGAGGCTCGCTCAACCGGCGAAATCCCTTGTCGCACCGCAATACGCAGGACTCCTCCCGGAAACCCTAGTCCCCTCATGTGGCCAAGGTCTCTGTAAGAGCGTGCTGCGGGCCACCCGGTTTCTTTGTGGAATCCCTACGAACGGCCCAATGAATCTTTGCCGCCCACCGGACCCTTGTCCCGCGGTTTACCCGTTAGTAGCGTTCGCGATGTATCGAAACATACTTCGGGTAACAGGCGTCGGCTCGAGAGTGGGTGGGGACCGGTGGTGCGCAGACCGGTGGCATGGATCGTGGCGCTCGTGCTGTTCGCGGAAGCGGTCGGCGTCGCGGCGCTGAACTGGTTCCTGGGAATCGTCGTCGACCGCCAGGACATGTCCCTGGCCGGCCTGGACCCGGACATGATGTCGGTGTCGTCGAAGGCGGGCGGGATCGTCTTCGGGCTCTACTTCGCCCTGTGCGGACTGGTCGCCCTGCTCGTCGCCCTGCGGGACCGCCCGCCGGCCGGCTTCGGGCGGGTCCTGCTGATCAGCGTCGCCGTCGTGCACGGGCTGCTGGGGGCCTTCGCGTGGAGTCTGGTGGGCTGGCCGGCGTTCGTGTTCATGGTGGCCGTGCTCGCGCTCGTCGTCCTGCTGCTGATGACGTACGACGCCCCGCGGGGCCCCGCGCCCGCCGAGGAGCCCCGGGACGGCGCGGGGGACGGCGGCAGCCCGGTCACGCCCGGTCCGGCGCCCACAGGTCCGTGATGCCGACGCCCAGGTGCGCCAGCAGCTTGCGCACGAGGGGCAGGCTGATGCCGATCACGTTGCCGTGATCGCCCTCGATGCCCTCGATGAACGGGGCCGAGAGACCGTCGAGGGTGAACGCCCCGGCGACGTGGAGGGGTTCGCCCGAGGCGACGTACGCGGCGATCTCCTCGTCGGTGGGCTCGCCGAAGCGGACGACGGTGGAGGCGATGCCGGAGGAGTAGCGGCCGGTCCCGGCGACGTAGACGCAGTGGCCGGTCTGCAGGGTGCCCGCGCGCCCGCGCATCGCCTTCCAGCGGGCCGTGGCCTCCTCGGCGTCGGCCGGCTTGCCCAGCGCCTCGCCGTCCAGGTCCAGCACCGAGTCGCAGCCGATCACCAGCGCGCCCTTCACCTCGGGCCGGGCGGCCACCACGGAGGCCTTCGCCTCGGCGAGGGCGAGCGCCAGGTCGGCCGGGGTGGGCGCGGTGACGGCGTCCTCGTCCACGCCGCTGACGATCACCTCGGGATCGAATCCGGCCTGGCGCAGCAGGCCGAGCCGGGCGGGGGACTGGGAGGCGAGCACGAGGCGGCGGCGCGGCTGATCGGTCATGCGGTCAGGGTAGCGAGGTGTCCCCGCCCGCTCACCTCAGGCCGGCCACGATCATCGCCAGCACCATGGCCAGGGCCATGAGAATGCCGAGCCGCCGCAACATCTCCTGCGTGTCCCGCAGTTCCTCGGGCGGCTCGTTCTCGGGATCGGACCACAGCATGCTCCCAGCGTGCTCCGGGCGGTGGTCCGGACGCCTGAGTACGCGTACTCAGGTTCGCCCGGACTCCCCGTCTCCCGGCCGTGGTCTCCTCCCGGTCGTGGTCTCCCGGTCGCGCTCAGCTCGGCCAGTAGGTGCGCGCCCACGTCGTGGGTCCCGGCTGGGGCAGGCGGTGCGCCGCGATGCGGGACGGGTCCGACCAGGAGTCCCTGTCGTGCGGCTCGCTCGGCGCCGCCGCGGCCGCGGCCGCGGCACGGGCCCTGACCACCGCGAGGGCGGCGGCGAGTTCCTCGGGGGTGGGGTTTCCCCGTACGACCTTGATCACAGCGGCTCCTTACAGGGGGATGTTGCCGTGCTTCTTGGGGG
>NZ_JBFADM010000145.1:0-2283 GCF_040641355.1 Streptomyces sp. NPDC020996 | reverse complement strand
GCGGCGAACACGTTCTTGGATGCGTTGGCGCAGTATCGGCGGCATCGTGGGTTGCCGGCGGTGTCGTTGGCGTGGGGGCAGTGGGCCGAGTCCAGCGGTATGACCGGCACCCTCGACGCCACCGACCTCGCCCGTATGGCGCGGAGCGGAATGCGGCCGCTGTCCGTCGAGGAAGGGCTCGCCCTCTTCGACGACGCCGCCCGCTACGACGAGGCGGTGCTCGCCGCCGCCCGGTTCGACCCGGCCGCACTACGCGGACAGGCCGACGCCGGACGGCTCCCCGCCGTCCTCCGGGGGCTCGTCCGTGCCACCGGGCGACGGGCCGCCGACCAGGACCCGGCCACCGGCGCACCCGCGGCCCTCGCCGCTCGTCTCGCCGCGCTGGCTCCCGGGGATCGGGCCCAGGCCCTGCTCGACCTGACGCGAACCCACGTGGCCGCCGTGCTGGCCCACCCCCATCCGGCCGCCCTCGACATCGACCGCGGTTTCCTCGAGCTCGGTTTCGACTCGCTGACCGCCGTCGAGCTGCGGAACGTCCTGACCACCGTCACCGGACTGCGCCTGCCCACCTCGCTGATCTTCGACTACCCGACCCCGGCGGCCCTCGCGGCTCACCTGACCGCCGAGATCCAGCCCGACGGCGCGGCCGCCGAGACCGCCGTACTCACCGCCATGAACGAGTGGGAGGCCGCCGCCGTCGCCCTGCCCGCCGGCAGCGACGGCCGGGAGCGCGCCGTCAACCGGCTCCGCTCCCTCCTCTGGAAACTCGAACAACTCGACCAGCTCGAACAGAACGGCATCAAGGCCGGCGGTGACGGCGAGGCGGCCGAGCCGGGCGACGAGCCCGAGCTCAGCACCGCCACCGACGACGAGATGTTCGCGCTGATCGAGAAAGAGCTCGGCCTCAACTGACCGCCCGCACGACGCAGAAGGCCGGAGACGCCGCACGCCGCCTCCGGCATCCGCCCCCACCCCGCCGCCCCACCCAGCCAGGACCCGCAGCCCCGCAAGCTCCCGGAGGCACCGCTCAGATGGCCACCAGCAACGAGGAAAAGCTCCGCGACTACCTCAAGCTCGTCACCGCGGACCTCCAGCAGACGCGCAGGCGTCTGCAGGCCGTCGAGGCACGGGAGCAGGAGCCGATCGCCATCGTCGGCATGGCCTGCCGCTACCCCGGCGGCGTCACCTCCCCGGAAGGACTGTGGGAGCTGGTCCTCGAAGGCCGTGACGCCATCGGCGCCTTCCCCGACGACCGCGGCTGGGACCTCGACGCGCTCTACGACCCCGACCCCGACGCCCCCGGCCGCAGCTACCTCCGCGAAGGCGGATTCGTCCACGACGCCGTCGGCTTCGACGCCGCGTTCTTCGGCATCCCCCCGCGCGAGGCGCTCGCCATGGACCCGCAGCAGCGGCTCTTCCTGGAAACCTCCTGGGAGGTCCTGGAACGCGCCGGCCTCGACCCGGCCACCCTCAAGGGCAGCAGGACCGGCGTCTTCGTCGGCGCCGGCAACCCCGGCTATCTCGGCGGCGGCACCGGCACCCCGCCCCCGGAGATCGAGGGCTACACCCTCACCGGCAACGTCAACAGTGTCATCTCCGGCCGCGTCGCCTACACCTTCGGCCTGGAGGGCCCCGCCGTCACCGTCGACACCGCCTGCTCCTCCTCCCTCGTCGCCCTCCACCAGGCCGCACAAGCACTGCGCGCCGACGAATGCGCCCTGGCCCTCGCCGGCGGCGTCACCGTCATGCCGAACCCCTGGCTCTTCCAGGAGTTCAGCCGCCAGCGCGGCCTCGCCAAGGACGGCCGCTGCAAGGCCTTCTCCGCTTCAGCGGACGGCACCGTCTGGGGCGAGGGCGTTGGCGTACTGCTCCTGGAGCGCCTGTCGGACGCGCGGCGGAACGGCCACCGGGTTCTCGCGGTCGTACGGGGTTCCGCCGTCAACCAGGACGGCGCCAGCAGCGGTCTGACCGCCCCGAACGGGCCTTCTCAGCAGCGGGTGATCCGGCAGGCCCTGGCCAACGCCCGGCTGACCCCTGCCGACGTGGACGCGGTCGAGGCGCACGGCACCGGCACGGCGTTGGGCGATCCGATCGAGGCGCAGGCCCTGCTCGCGACCTACGGGCAGGAGCGCGCCGAGGACCGGCCGCTGTGGCTCGGGTCGGTCAAGTCGAACATCGGCCACACCGCGGCTGCCGCGGGTGTGGCGGGTGTGATCAAGATGGTGATGGCGATGCGGCATGGTGTGTTGCCGCGGACGTTGCATGTGGGGGAGCCGTCGCCGC
>NZ_JBFADM010000144.1:0-2507 GCF_040641355.1 Streptomyces sp. NPDC020996 | reverse complement strand
CGCCGCACATCCCACGCCCGCACCGGCAACGGCCGCAGCACACCCGCCTCGAACAACCCCACCAGCTCCCGCAGCATCTCCCCGATCCGCTCCGGGCCCGCCTCCATCAGGTCGAAAGCCCGGTAGGCCACACCCGGGTGGTCGCGGGCGACCTGCTCGGGGTCGCGGATGTCGGTCTTGCCCATCTCGACGAACCGGCCGCCGCGCGGCAGCAGCCGCAGCGAGGCGTCGACCAGCTCGCCGGCCAGGCAGTCCAGGATCACGTCCATGCCCCTGCCACCGGTCGCAGCCTTGAAGCGCTCCTCGAAGGAGGTCGACCGGGAGGAGCCGTAGTGGGCGGCCTCCAGGCGCGCCTCCCGGCGCAGTACGTCCCATTTGCCCTCGCTCGCCGTGCCGAACACCTCGGCGCCCAGGCGCCGGGCCAGCTGCACGGCGGCCATGCCGACGCCGCCGGCCGCGGAGTGCACCAGGACCCGCTCGCCACGCCGGAGGCCGGCGAGGTCCACGAGGGCGTAGTACGCGGTCAGGAACACGGCGGGCACCGACGCGGCCTGCTCGAACGACCAGCCTCGCGGAACGCGCACGACCATCCGGGCGTCGGCGACGGTGACCGCCGCGAAGGAGTGGGGCACCATGCCCATCACCCGGTCCCCGACGGCGAGGTCCGTCACCCCGGGACCGACCTCGGTGACGACCCCCGCGGCCTCGCTGCCGAGCACGATCGTGTCGGGGTACATGCCGAGCGCCATCAGCACATCGCGGAAGTTGAGGCCGGCCGCGCGGACGGCGATCCGCACCTGTCCCCCGGTGAGGGGTGCGGCCGCTTCGGGGAACGGCACCGGGGCCAGGCTCTCCAGGGTGCCGTCGCCGGGTGTGTCGAGCCGCCAGGGAACGTCGTCGGGCAGGGTGAGCAGGGCACTGCCGGTGCGACGCGTCAGGCGCGGGGCGAGGAGTTCACCGTCGCGTACGGCGATCTGCTCCTCGCCGGTGGCCACGGCCGGGATGACCGGCGTGTCCTCGTCGACGGCCCCGGCGTCCGTGTCGACGTCGACGAGGACGAGCCGCCCCGGGTTCTCGGCCTGCGCGGACCGTACCAGTCCCCAGACCCCGGCATGGACGAGGTCCGAGACGTCCTCCCCCCGGCGGACGGCGATCGCGCCGTGCGTGACGATCACGAGCCGGGCACCGTCGAACGCCGGCTCGTCCAGCCACCGCTGCACCTGCGTGAGCAGCCGCGCCGTCTCCTCGCGCACCCGCTCGGCGGTCACCACGGAACTGCGCGGCGGTACCGGCAGCAGCACGTTGTCCGGCACGGGCGTGCCGTCGGCGACGGCAGCGGCCAGCGCGCCCAGGTCGGCGTAGACCGTCGCGGCGGCCTCGTCGTCGGAGTGCGGAGTGCCCAGCACGGCCCAGGACCGCGGCGGTTCGTGGTCGGCGGTGAGGGGCGTCCAGGCGACGCGGAAGAGGCTGTCGTTGTCCGCCGCCCGGGCTCGCTCCAACTGCTCGGCGGACACCGGCAGCAGGCTGAGCGCCTCGATCGCGGCCACCGGCAGGCCCGCGGTGTCGGCCACGTTCACGCGTACGGTGTCGCCGCCCACCGGCTGCAGCCGCACCCGGAGCGCCGTGGCGCCCTCGGCGTACAGGCGGACCCCGCTCCAGGAGAACGGCAGCCGCAGCGCGGCGTCCTCGCCGCCCGGTACGTCGAGCAGCATGCCGTGCAGCGCCGCGTCGAGCAGCGCCGGGTGCAGCCCGAACTCACCGGCCTCGGCGCGGTGGTCGTCGTCCGCCACCACTTCGGCGAGGATCTCGTCCCCGAGCCGCCAGGCGGCACGCAGGCCGCGGAAGGCGGGCCCGTACGTGTAACCGGCGGCGGCCAGACCCTCGTAGAACCCGGCCAGGTCCACCGGCTGCGCACCCGGCGGCGGCCAGGCGGCGTCCTCGGCGGCGGGCGCGGGCCCGCCCGGTGCGAGGGAACCGCTCGCATGCCGCGTCCACGGCACGTCGGCGGTGCCCTCGGCCCGCGCGTGCACCGCGACGGACCGCGCACCCGACTCCTGCGGCGCACCGACCTCGACCTGGATCTGCACCGCCCCGCGTTCGGGCAGCGCGAGCGGCGCCTCCAGCGTCAGTTCCTCGACGACAGCGCAGCCCGCCTCCTCGCCCGCCCGCAGGACGAGCTCCACGAACGCGGTCCCCGGCAGCAGCACCGTCCCGGCCACCGCGTGGTCGGCGAGCCACGGGTGGCCGTCCGCCGCCAGCCGCCCGGTGAGGACGAGCCGGTCGTCGGCCAGGTGAACCGCGGCACCGAGCAGCGGGTGCCCGGCCGTGGCGAGACCGAGCCCCGCGGCGTCGACAGCGGGACGGGCCGGTTCGAGCCAGTAGCGCCGGTGTTGGAAGGGGTAGGTGGGCAGATCGACATGCCGGGCAGCCCCGAACAGACCGTCCCAGGTGACAGGCAGACCACGCGTCCACGCCTCCGCCAACGCCGTCACGAACGCCTCCGGCTC
>NZ_JBFADM010000143.1:0-2554 GCF_040641355.1 Streptomyces sp. NPDC020996 | reverse complement strand
AACCGGAACGCCTCCGCAGCACGCCGGACATCCCACGCCCGCACCGGCAGCGGCGCGAGGTCACCCGCCTCGAAGTGCCGTACGAGGGCGGCGAGGATCTCGGCGGACCGGTCGGGCCCGGCTTCCGCCAGGTCGAAGGCCCGGTAGCCGACGCCCGGATGCGTGGCGGCGACCTGCTGCGGGTCGCGCACGTCGGTCTTGCCCATCTCGATGAACCGGCCGCCCTCGCCGAGCAGGCTCAGGGAAGCGTCGACGAGGTCACCGGACACCGAGTTCAGGACCACGTCCATCGCGGGGAACTTCTGCGCGAAGGAGGTGTCGCGGGAGGAGGCGATGTGGTCGTCGTCCAGGCCGAGGGCGCGCAGCGCGTCCCACTTGCCCTCGCTCGCCGTGCCGAACACCTCGGCGCCCAGATGCCGGGCGATCCGCACCGCCGCCATGCCCACACCGCCCGCGGCCGCGTGCACCAGCACCCGCTCCCCCGCCCGCAGCCCGGCCAGGTCGACCAGCCCGTAGTACGCGGTCAGGAACGCGGTCGGCACGGACGCGGCCCGTTCGAAGTCCCAGCCGTCCGGGACGCGCACCGCCAGACGCCGGTCGGTGACCGTCCACGGTCCGAAGGAGCCCGGGAAGGGGCCCATCACCCGGTCGCCGACCTTCAGGCCGTCGACGCCGGGGCTGACCTCGGTGACCACGCCGGCGCCCTCGTTGCCCATGGCGGCGTCCCCCGGATACATGCCGAGCGCGATCAGGACGTCGCGGAAGTTGAGGCCGGCCGCGCGGACGGCCACCCGTATCTCGCCGTGCGCGAGCGGGCGTTCGGCGACGGGTGTCAGGGCCAGACCGTCCAATGTGCCGCCGGAGCCTGCGGTGAGCTGCCAGGCGGGTGCGCCGGGCGGGGTCGCGAGCGGGTCGCCGGAGGTGCGGCCGCGGCTGAGGCGCGGCACCAGGACGTCACCGTCACGCACGGCGGCCTGCGGCTCGTCGGCGGCGAGCGCGGCGGCCACCGCCGCGGGCAGCCGCCCGGCCGCTTCGTCGGCCGCGCCGTCAGCCGCGTCCAAGTCGATGAGCACGATCCGGCCCGGCTGTTCGGCCTGGGCCGAGCGGACGAGGCCGCGGGCGGCGGCGTACGGCAGGTCGGTGACGTCCTCACCGGTACGGGTGGCGACCGCGCCCCGGGTCACGACCGCGAGCCGCACACTCTCCAACTCCGGCCGCCCGAACCATTCCTGAAGAGTCCTCAGCGTCTCCGAGGTGGCCGTGCGTGCGGCCTCGGCGGGGTCGACGCCGGCGCCCGGCTCACCGCCCAGCGGCAGGACCACCACCGACGGTGCGGGCAGCCCCGCGGCCACGGCCTCGCCGAGAGCGGCCACGTCGTCGAAGACCTGCGGGAACACACCGAGGCCCTGGAACGCGTCGAGCACGCCCAGCCGGTCGGTGCCGAGCACGAACCAGTCGTGCGGGGCGGCCGCCTCCACCGGCGCGGCGGCGCTCCAGTCCAGCCGGAACAGGCTCTCCCGGACGCGGCGCGTGTCGTCGTCGAGCCGGGCCGCGTCCACGGGCCGCGACACCAGGGAGCCGACGCTCGCCACGGGACGGCCCTGCGCGTCGGACAGTTCCAGGCGGGCGCCGTCCCCTGCCGGGGTGATACGGGCGCGCAGCGCGGTCGCGCCGACCGCGTACAGGGTGACGTCGTTCCACGAGAACGGCAGCCGTACGCCGTCGTCCTCGCCGCGCGCCGCCAGACCCGCGTGCAGCGCGGCGTCCAGGAGCGCCGGGTGCAGCCCGAAACGGGCGGCCTCGTCGTGGTGCGCCGGGTCGAGCACGACCTCCGCGTACAGCTCGTCGCCGTTCCGCCAGGCGCCGGTCAGGCCGCGGAAGGCGGGGCCGTACGTGTATCCGGTCGCGGCCAGTGCCTCGTAGAAGCCCTCCAGGCCGACCGGCTCGGCGCCCGGAGGCGGCCACACGGCCGCCTCGAACCGGGGCTCGGGCCGGGACGCCGCACCGAGCAGGCCAGTGGCGTGCCGCGTCCAGGGGGTGCCCCCGGCCGCGCCTTCAGCGGCGGCCTCTGCGGCGGCCTCTGCGGTGTCCTCGGGCAGCGAGTACAGCGCCACCGGCCTCCGCCCGTCCGCCGCGGCGGCCCCGACGACGGTCTGCAGCCGGACACCGCCCTCGGCGGGCAGCACCAGCGGCGCCTCCAGGGTGAGTTCGTCGAGCGTGGTGCATCCGGTCTCATCCCCGGCTCGTACGGCGAGTTCGACGAACGCGGTGCCCGGCAGCAGCACCGTCCCGCTCACGGCGTGGTCGGCGAGCCACGGGTGCGTCCGCAGCGACAGCCGCCCGGTGAGCACCACCTGATCCCCCTCCGCGAGCCGCACCGCGGCCCCCAGCAGCGGGTGATCCGCAGCGGCCAGCCCGGCCGCGGTGACATCACCGGCGCCGGTGGGGGCGATGTCCAGCCAGTAGCGCTCACGCTGGAAGGCGTAGGTGGGCAGGTCCACCCGTGCGGCGTCGTACCCGGCAAGCAGCGCCTGCCAGTCGACCTTGGCGCCGT
>NZ_JBFADM010000142.1:0-2750 GCF_040641355.1 Streptomyces sp. NPDC020996 | reverse complement strand
TCGGTGGGTGTGGTGTCGAATGTGACCGGGGAGCGGGTGGAGGAGTTCTCGGCGGGTTACTGGGTGGAGCATGTGCGGGCGGCGGTGCGTTTCGGGGATGGTGTGCGTCATCTGGCGGGGCGGGGTGTGACGCATTTCCTGGAGGTGGGTCCGCAGAGTGTTCTCACGAGCATGGCCCGGGAGAATCTGGGCGACGATTTCGACGGTCTTCTGACGCCGGTGTTGCGGAAGGGGCGTCCGGAGCCGGAGGCGTTCGTGACGGCGTTGGCGGAGGCGTGGACGCGTGGTCTGCCTGTCACCTGGGACGGTCTGTTCGGGGCTGCCCGGCATGTCGACCTGCCCACCTACCCCTTCCAGCACCAGCGCTACTGGCCCCGCGCCGCCCCCTTCGCCGCCGCCGGTGTCGAGGCCGCCGGGCTCGAGACGCCGGACCACCCGCTGCTGGGGGCCACCGTGGTGTCCGCCGACGGTGGGCAGGTGCTGCTCACCGGGCGGTTGTCGGTGCGCAGCCATCCGTGGCTCGCGGACCACGCGGTGGCCGGGACGGTCCTGCTGCCGGGGACCGCGTTCGTGGAGCTCGTCCTGCGGGCGGGCGAGGAGGCGGGCTGCGGTGTCGTCGAGGAACTGACGCTGGAGGCGCCGCTCGCGCTGCCCGAACGCGGGTCCGTCCAGGTGCAGGTGCTCGTCGGGCCGGCCGACGAGGACGGTGTCCGGGGAGTGAGCGTGCATGCACGGCCCGAGGGCGGCGACGCGGTGTGGGTCCGGCATGCGGAGGGGCGTCTGGCCCCTGCCGGGGCCATGGCTGCGGAGGCCGCCGGGTGGGCCGTGGCCTGGCCGCCGCCGGGTGCGGAGCCCGTCGACCTCGACGGGTTCTATGAGGGGCTTGCCCTGGCCGGTTACGGGTACGGCCCGGCCTTTCAGGGGTTGGCCCGCGCCTGGTGCCGGAGCGACGGTGATGTCGTGTTCGCCGAAGTGATGCTGCCCGACGCGCAGCGGGAGGAGGCGGGCCGGTTCGCTCTGCATCCGGCCCTGCTCGACGCTGCGCTGCACGGGCTCGCGCTGTCCGGGCCGGCTGCGGACACGGGCGATGTGCGGCTGCCCTTCGCGTGGAGCGAGGTGCGCCTGCAAGCCGTGGGCGCGTCCCGGTTGAGGGTCCGGTTGACGCCCACCGGCCCGGACACCCTCGCCGTCGACGTGGCGGACCCGGCCGGCCACCCGGTCGCGTCCGCGGCGTCGTTGGCGACCCGCACCGTCTCCGGCGAACGGCTCGCCGCATCCCTGGCGGGCGCCGGACGGCCCGACGCGCTGCACCGGCTCGAGTGGACCGCCGCCCCGCCCGTCTCCCCCCGGGCGGGGACGGCCGCCCGCGCCATCATCGGGGCCGGTGCCGCGTACGCCGACGTGGCCGCCCTGCGCGCCGCGCTCGACGCGGGCGACACGCTGGTGCCCGCGGAGGCCGTGCTGTTCGCCCCGCAGTCGGATGGTGCCGACGTCTCCGAGTCGGCCCGCGCCCGCACCGGCGCTCTGCTCACGCAACTCCAGGACTGGCTCGCCGACGAGCGGCTGGAGGCCGTCCGGCTCGCCGTCGTGACCCGTGGCGCCGTCGCCGTACACCCCGGGGAAGGCGTGGACGACCTGACGCAGGCCCCGTTGTGGGGTCTCTTACGGGCCGCACAGATCGAGCATCCGGAGCGGTTCGTGCTGTGCGACGGTGACACCTCCGACGAACTGCTGGACGCGGTGTTCGCCGCCGACGAACCGCAGCTCGCCCTGCGGGACGGGGCGCTGTTCGTGCCGCGACTGGTGCGCGCCGACGCGCCCGGGCAGCAGACCGCCCTCGCGCTGCCCGCCGGCGCCCCCTCCTGGCTGCTGAGCACCTCCGGCGCCGGAACACTCGACGGCCTGGCCTTCGTGCCGTCCGACGCCCACGAGATCCAGCTCGCCGCGGGCGAGGTCCGGGTGGCCGTGCGTGCGGCCGGCCTCAACTTCCGTGACGTCCTCGTCGCGCTCGGCATGTACCCGGGCCACGCCCAGATGGGCAACGAGGGGTCCGGCGTCGTCACCGAGGTCGGACCCGGCGTGACGGACCTGCGGGTCGGCGACCGGGTGACCGGACTGATCCGCGGTGCCTTCGGCCCGGTCGCCGTCGTGGACCGGCGCCTGGTGGTCCGTATTCCCGACGACTGGACCTTCGAACAGGCCGCGGCGATCCCGACGGTCTTCCTGACCGCCTACTACGGCCTGGTCGACCTCGCCGGGCTGCGCGCGGGTGAGCGGGTCCTGGTGCACTCCGCGGCCGGCGGCGTCGGCATGGCCGCCGTGCAGCTCATCCACCACCTGGGCGCCGAGGTGTTCGGCACGGCGAGCGAGGGAAAGTGGGACACCCTGCGCGCCCTCGGGCTGGACGCCGACCACATCGCCTCCTCCCGCGACGCCTCCTTCGAGGAGCGCTTCAAGGCTGCGACCGGTGGCAGGGGCATGGACGTGGTCCTGGACTGCCTGGCCGGTGAGCTGGTCGACGCCTCGCTGCGGCTGCTGCCGCGCGGCGGCCGGTTCCTGGAGATGGGCAAGACCGACATCCGCGACCCGGAGGACGTGGCCCGTACGTTCCCGGGCGTCGCATACCAGGCGTTCGACATGGTCGAAGGCGCCGGGCCGGAGCGGATCGGGGAGATGCTGCGGGAGCTGGTGGGGTTGTTCGAGGCGGGTGTGCTGCGGCCGTTGCCGGTGCGGGCGTGGGATGTGCGGCG
>NZ_JBFADM010000141.1:0-2900 GCF_040641355.1 Streptomyces sp. NPDC020996 | reverse complement strand
CGCTGACCGGTGTCGTGCACACCGCCGGTGTCCTGGACGACGGCGTCCTCGGCTCGCTGGACGCCGAACGCGTCGAACACGTCATGCGGCCCAAGACGGACGCGGCGCTGAACCTGCACCACCTCACCCGCGGCCTGCCGCTGCGCCGGTTCGTCCTGTACTCGTCGGCGGCCGGCGTCACCGGCAACTCCGGACAGGCCAACTACGCCGCCGCCAACACCTGCCTCGACGCACTCGCCCACCACCGGCGCGCGCACGGCCTGCCCGCCACCTCCCTCGCCTGGGGCATGTGGCACCAGATCAGCGATCTCACCGCCGGCCTCGACGAAACCGACCTCGCCCGCTTCGGCCGCGGCGGCGTCACCCCGCTCACCGCGGAGCAAGGCCTGGCCCTGTTCGACGCCGCCACGGACCGCGACGAGGCGCTCCTCGTCCCCGTCGGCCTCGACCCGGACGCCCTGCGCGAGTCCACGACCGGCACACCCCCCGCCCTGTACCGGGCCCTGGTGCGCCCGGCTCCCGCCCGCCGCACCGCGGGCGACGGCACCGCGGACGAGACCGACGGCGCCGCCCTGCTGCGCCGGCTCGCCGGCCTCACCGCCGAACGCCGAAGCGCGATCCTCCTCGATCTGGTGCTCAGCAACGTGGCGGCCGTCCTCGGCCACACCGGCACCGCCGCCGTGGAACGCGACCGGGCCTTCAAGGACCTCGGCTTCGACTCGCTCACCGCCGTCGAACTGCGCAACCGGCTCGGCGCCGCCACCGGTCTCCGGCTGCCCGCCACCCTGGTCTTCGACCACCCCACACCGCAGGACCTCGCCGAGCACCTGCGAGCCGGACTCACCCCCGGCGAAGACTCCGCCGAGACCGGCGCGGACACCCCGGACGAGACGGCGGTGCGGCGCGCGCTGGCCACCGTCCCGCTGGACCGGCTGCGCGAGGCGGGCGTCCTCGACACCCTGCTGCGCCTGGCCCAGACCCGTTCCGACGCCGCCCGGACCGAGGGCGAGGAAGAGGAAGGGGACGCCCGGGCACGGGAGGCGTCCATCGCCGAGATGGACCTCGACGACCTGGTGTCCCTGGCCCTCGACGGCGACGACACCTGACCCGGCGACCGGCCGGCCTCCCCGCCCGCCCCGACCACCCACGGCAACGCCACCCATCCGTGACGCGGAGATCCGGAGACACAGCATGAGTAACCCCTCGGACAAGGTCGTCGAAGCCCTGAGGGCGTCCCTGACGGAGACCGAGCGGCTGCGCCGGGAGAACCGGCAGCTGTCCACCGCCGCGCACGAGCCCATCGCCGTGGTCGCCATGGGCTGCCGCTATCCCGGAGGCATCGAGTCGCCGGAGGACCTGTGGGAGTTCGTGCTCGGGGAGGGCGACGCCGTCTCCGGGTTCCCGGACAACCGCGGCTGGGACCTCGGCGACACCGGCAGCGCCCGCGAGGCCGCGTTCATCCCGGACGTCGACCGGTTCGACGCGGGCTTCTTCGGCATCTCGCCGCGCGAGGCGCTCGCCATGGACCCGCAGCAGCGGCTCCTGCTGGAGACCTCCTGGGAGACGCTGGAGCGCGCCGGCATCGACCCCGCACGCCTCAAGGGCACCCCCACCGGCGTCTACATCGGCGCCGCGCAGCCGTCGTACGGCCACGGCGCCGGCGACAGCGCCGAGGGCGCCGAGGGACACCTCGTCACCGGCACCGTCGCCAGCGTCATCTCCGGCCGCCTCGCCTACCACTACGGCTTCGAGGGCCCCGCGGTCACCATCGACACCGCCTGCTCCTCCTCCCTCGTCGCCGTCCACCTCGCCACCCAGGCACTGCGCTCCGGCGAGTGCTCCCTGGCCCTCGCCGGCGGCGTCACCGTCATGGCCACGCCCGGCCTGTTCGTCGGCTTCAGCGCCCAGGGCGTCATGGCGTTCAGCGGACGCTGCCGCGCCTTCGCCGCCGCGGCCGACGGCACCGCCTTCTCCGAGGGCGTCGGCCTGGTCCTGCTGGAGAAGCTGTCCGACGCCCGCCGCAACGGCCACCGCGTCCTCGCCGTCGTCCGCGGTACGGCGGTCAACCAGGACGGCGCCTCCAACGGCCTGACCGCGCCCAGCGGCCGCGCCCAGCAGCGCGTCATCCGCGCCGCCCTGAAGAACGCCCGCCTCACCCCCGACCAGATCGACGCGGTCGAGGCGCACGGCACCGGCACCACCCTCGGCGACCCCATCGAGGCCCACGCCCTGCTCGCCACCTACGGACAGGACCGGCCCGAAGGCCGGCCGCTTCGGCTCGGCTCCATCAAGTCGAACATAGGCCACACCCAGGCCGCCGCCGGCGTCGGCGGCCTCATCAAGACCGTCATGTCGCTGCGCCACGGCATGCTGCCGAAGACCCTGCACGTCGACGCCCCGTCCCCGCACATCGAATGGGACAGCGGCGACGTCGAACTGCTCCTGGAGACCCGCCCCTGGCCCGTCACGGACCACCCGCGCCGCGCGGGCGTCTCCTCCTTCGGCCTCAGCGGCACCAACGCCCACGCCATCGTCGAAGAAGCCCCCGAACCCGCCGAACCCGCCGACGTCACACCCCCGGAGGGCCCGTTCGTCGCCGAGACCGGCCCGATGGTCTGGCCCGTCTCCGGCGCGACCGCTCCCGCCCTCGACGCCCAGATCACCCGGCTGCGCGCCCACGCCGCCGCCGACACCGCGCCGCGTCCGCTCGACATCGGCTACTCCCTGGCGGCGCATCGTGCGGTGTTCGATCACCGTGCGGTGGTGGTGGGTGCGTCGCGGGAGGAGTTGGTGGCGGGGCTCGAGCGTCCGTTGGCGCGGGGGGTGGCGGGCACCGGGGGGAGGGTGGTGTTCGTGTTTCCGGGTCAGGGGTCGCAGTGGGTGGGGATGGGGGTGGAGTT
>NZ_JBFADM010000140.1:0-3045 GCF_040641355.1 Streptomyces sp. NPDC020996 | reverse complement strand
AAACCCCGCCTCTGGGAGCCCCGACGCCTGCGGCTCCGCCTGTTCACCACGGCCGGACAGCTCGTCACCACCGGCCGCCGCAGGTTCCTCCGCCTTGCCGGGCACTGGCCCTGGTCCAGCCACATCACCGCTGCCCTCGAACGGCTCGCACTCCTGCCGAACCCCGACTGACCAGCAGATCCACCCGTCCCTGCGAGAGAACCCCCAGACCGGAGCAGTGGAACCCGGCGTCCACCCGAGACGACACTTGGGCCCTCAGCCTGCGCAGCCTCCGCCACCGGCAACAAGATGGGCCGCCGACTCCGTCGGCGGCCCATCAAGAAAGATCGAGGCTAGGGGCGGCGGGGGCTAAGAAATTGGAATATGCCACCTGTGGCGCCCAGTTATGCCACCATGACTACATGGAATACGGCCTCTTCGATTACGAGTCAGCCCCCAGTATATTCCTGAACAGGTCAGGATCGGGTCCGTTGCATATGGCCTGGGACACCAACATGCTTCTCGACTACCTACAGTTCGGACGCAAACTATGGAATGACGAAGATCTCGATATTGCGAACCCGAAGCATGCCGAACAGGTTGAGTCGATAGGCCAGATAATGGACCCCTACTTCTGCTTCTGGGATATCAGGATTCACCTTTTCGAGGAGATCTTGAACGATGCTAAACGCGAATTATCAATCGAGCGCAGAAGCAGCAGGGAGCACGCTCTTGAGCGCTTCGCTCGCGCCCTGATGTACGTTGAATGGTCCGAGGATGACGAGGAAGAGCTGGTCGATTCAAATGACGACCCTATCGGAATCCAGGATAGCCTGTTCGACGCTGATTCCGTTCCGCAGATACGAACCTCAAGGCATCAGCGACTGATCGATGCTCTACCAAACGGGCACGACCGAATCCTGGTGAACGAAGCAGTTGTACGCGGAATGCATGTGTTCCTGACTCAGGATCGCGGCATCCTCAAGGCGGCACACCTCGCGAAGGAAAACGGCCTTGTACTCACTGACCCCGTCGGATTCCTTCGACTATTCGAAGAAGCCGGGATATCAACACTTCAGTTCCCGATGCCTGACCTTGCGCGAGTTTCAAAAGTGATACAGGCCCTACCGCAGCCGTCGGTTTAGATCGATCATCACTGAACGGTGGCAACGAGCAACAGGCCACCAGCGCGTTGCCGTCTTCGGTGAAGTAGAAGAGGAAAATCCATTTCTGATCGGCAGAATCGGTCAGCCCTCCGCGCACCGGCCGGCCATGCTCGCGGAGGAGCTGCACCATTCGTTCCAGCCCAAGAGGTTTGGACTCCGTACAGCCGCATGCGCCGAAATCAGATTGCAAAGAACCCGGCTTGCTGCACTGCGGGATACGCCGTATCCCACGGTTCGTTGCAGGCTCAGCAGGCGAGGTCGACAGCAGATGCAGCGAAGTCGTCATCTGGCAACTGGGAAGCGTCGTCCTTCACCAGCAGAACCTCAGCGTCGAAGAGCTTGGAGGTCAGCGCCTCGGTCAGGGGTGGGGGTACGGCGTTACCGATGATGACCTGAACCTGGGTGCGAGTCAGTTCATAGCGAGGCTTGACCCTCTCATCGACGAACTTGAAATAGTCGGGGAAACCCTGGATACGCGCGGCCTCGTGGGCAGTCAAACATCGAGGGACTTCAGGATGAACAAAGCGTCCGCGACCCATCGTAGCGAAACCGCTGGTAATGGTCTGAGCCGGACGGTCCCACCACAAGCGGCCATACATCGAGGTGTAATTGTGCTCGCCCCGGTGGCACTCAGGGCGCTCTTCGTTCGGCAGGTTGTGCTCGTCGTTCTCGAAGAGATACAACATACGCCGCTGATTATCCGCGTTGGGTATGGAAGCTTCATCGAAGAATGACTTCGGTCGAACCTCAAGCAAGTCGCCGATCGCCCAACGCAGGTCATGGGGTGCGGCTTTATGGTCTTCGATCTGCAACAGGTCAGCAGCCGAGAAGCCAAAAGGCAGGGCGTCTTCGCGGATTGCCAGCAGTATGTGGCGTTTGCGCGTCTGGGCGACCCCGAGTTTGAGTAGGTCGATACGACTGGTGGCAACCTCGTACCCAAGCTTCTTAAGGTGAACGATGGCGCGAGAGACCACCTGCTGCTTGTCATTGACAACGGCCAGCACGTTCTCAATGACGACTACACGGGGACGCAGAACTTCTGCGGCGCGAGCCATACGCAAGTACAGTCGGTTCTTGGGATCATCACGGCGAGTGTGGTTGTTGAGGTTACTGTGCCCCTGGCACGGCGGCCCGCCGATCAACAGACCCACCTCACCCACCGTGGAGAGAGTCTCAGCCTCCTGAGCGGTCAACGAGGCGCCGAGGTCACCGTCGAAGTAGGACTCGACGGTTCCCTCTTGGACGTTGGCCTTGGGGAAGTTAGCTTTGAAGACCTTGGTGGGAGCTGCCTCGAAGTCAACTGCGAGACGAACGTCAAGCGATACGTCACGACTGTGGGCTGCCTGAGCAATACCGAGGGTGAGGCCACCGCAGCCGGCGAAGAGGTCCACGACTCGCAGGGAGCCAGCGCCCTCCTCAAACTTCGGTCGCCGCTTGGCCTGCAAGGGGTACCGCTCACCCACCTGTGCCCCCATCTGCGCTTGCTTGTAGAACCGGCGGAACGATGGGTCATCGTACTCGATCAAGGATGAGCGCGCGCGGTAGACCGGTACGTGAGTGTCGCCTGACGTGCCGATCACGACGGTTCGACGCCCCGCCTTCCGGCATCACGAGCAACCTAGACTAGCTCGTCAACGGGCAGCAGATGGTGCGCCGTTGTCACCGGCGTCGACAGGGTCTACATCCCGCAGGTCCTTAAACGCAAGCAGCGTCAACGTCGAGTGTCTCAGCGTGATCGAGATGATCAAGGCTTCGCAGGTCCCCGACACATCTGTCCGCTAGCCTCGCGCTTTCACGAGGTGGGGTGTCCGGGTCTTGATCAAATAAGCGGAGAGTGCTCCTGACCTGCAACGATGGGACTTGTCTAGGGTCCTGTTGGCTGCACGGAAAGAAGCACTCT
>NZ_JBFADM010000139.1:0-3463 GCF_040641355.1 Streptomyces sp. NPDC020996 | reverse complement strand
GAGGATCTCATTTGCCCGCCTCAACTCCGCTACTTCTTTGCGGAGTTGCTTCAGTTCCTCGTACTCGGCGGTGGTCAGCCGGTCGGCGCGTTCGCTGGCGTCCGCCTCGGCCTGGCGGACCCAGCCGCGCAGGGCTTCCTTGTGGATGCCCAGGTCCTTGGCGACGTGCGCGATCGGACGGCCGGTGGTGCGGACCTCACGGACAGCCCGCTCGCGGAGCTCGTCCGGGTATTTGCGTGGTGCTGGCACTGCTCGTGGTTCTCCTTCGGGCCAGGATCATAAGCCTGGCTTCAGGGACTCCACGAATCCGGGGTCAGCTCATGACGTGACCGCCGCCTGGTCCGACCTGGAAGCGTGGGCCCAGGGCCAGAGGACCACGGTGGAAAACGACCTCTCAGCAGCCCAGGCCGAGGCCGCCACCTCCCATCAGGCCCACCAGGACGCGACCGCCACGCTGGAAGCAGCCGAGCAAGCACACGCCACCGCCCACAGCGTTCACACCACCGCCGTCCAGCAGAGCGCAGCCGCCGACCACGCGCAGAGCGCCCTGACCGACCGCCTGAGTGAACTGCAGACGCTGCTGGACCAGGCGCCGCCCGCAGATGCACTGCCGGGCCTACTGGAGGAATGCGACCGCCTCGAAGCGGCCGTGGAGACCGCCACAGCCGAGGCAAGTCAGACACGCGAGGCACTCAAGGCGGCGGAGGCCGAACAGCAGCAGTGGCAGGCTCGCACCGCGACCGCCTGGTCCGAGCTGACCGCTGCCCGGGACGCGGTGGCGGCCCTTAAACCGCCGAGCCTGGACACCGACGACCTCGCCGCCGCCTGGGCCAGCCTGGCCGCCTGGGCCACTCGCGCGGCCGACGACCGGCAGGCCGACACCCTCCGCGCGCAAGCCGACGCCCACACCGCACACAGCGAAGCCGAGCAGCTCCTGGGCCAACTGGAGGGTCTGCTGCGCGACCACGACCTGGATCCCCAAGACCTCGGCGACGGTCCTGGGCGCGCCGCTCAGGCCCCCCGGGTGGTAGCGGTCGCAGCCGAGCGGGCCCGGGGCCGGGTAGAGATGATCCAGCGCAGCCTCGCCGACGCCGCCGCCATACAGGACAAGATCGGCAGCGCCCGCACCCAGCAACAGGTGGCCGCCGAGCTGGCCAGGCTGATGCGGTCCAACAAGTTCCCGCAGTGGCTGGCCGATTCAGCCCTCGACACCCTGGTCGCGGGCGCCTCGCAGTCGCTGCGCCGGTTGTCGGGTGACCGATTCGACCTCAGCCACCACAAAGGCGAGTTCTACGTCATCGACCACTCCGACGCCGACTCACAACGCTCGGTTCGCACCCTGTCCGGCGGCGAAACCTTCCAGGCCAGCCTGTCACTGGCGTTGGCTCTGTCCGACCAACTGGCCGGCATGGGCGGCGCGACGAAGCTCGAGTCCATATTCCTCGACGAAGGATTCGGCACCCTTGATCCCGACTCGCTCGAGATGGTCGCCGACACCCTGGAGAATCTCGCCCAAGGGGAGCGGATGGTCGGGGTGATCACCCACGTCACCGGGCTCGCCGAACGGGTACCGGTCCGCTTCCAAGTACACCGCGACCCCCACACTTCCGTCGTCACCCGGGAAGGCACATGACAAGCACGGCACATGCGGCCCGGATGCGATTCCATGTCGACGGCTGGGACCCCACCTACGGCTCCAGCGTCGAAAACGCCGAGAACACCATCGGGGACTCGACCGCCAAAGTCATCCCCGACCTCGAACTCGCCCCGGCCGACTGGAAGCCCATCTCGACCTCCCACGTGCCCGACCCCGGCGCAGTCCTGTTCGTCGACGGCGTACGCCGCGTCGAGGCCCGCATCTGGATCGAGCAGCCCCCGGCCGCCGAACAGGCCCCAAGCGCCAGCAACCACGCCGACGACGCCCAGATGGCACTATGCGCCTCCTATGCAGCTGGCACCGTGTGCTGCTGCCCCGACCGTGGCGCGCACCTGCTGACCATCGAATCCCGACGCGGCCTGTTCACCACCGCCACCAACGCCGTCGACGTGCCCACCACGGCCGGTACCTACCAGGCCAACATCACCTTTGACGACCAGGAAGAAAACCTTGCAGTGCTGCTCTCAGCGGCACTGCAACGCCGACTCGGCGACCTTGAAATTCTCGTCGCCGCCAACGCCCGCACTGCCCTGGCCAGCCACGGCGTCGCCGCCAACTCGGACCTGCTGGTGGTTGACGGCCCGCTGCGCGGCCGCACCCATCTGCCGCGAGCGCTGGGGCTCATCAAATCTCACCGCACCGCCTACCTGCCGCCCGACCTACACGCGATGGTCAGCGCCCTGGCCGCCGGCGAACGCACCCCGGTGTTCTTGATGGGCACCTCCTGGGACCGGCACGCCTGGTACCTACGCCTACCGTGTACGCCCGGCGCCCCGTGGGCCGGAATAGTACGGCTGGAATGCGCCGCCGACATCCCCACCCCGGAGGCGATCGCCTTGGCCAACCTCTCGCAACTGATACTGCCGCGATACGCCAGCTGCGAGTACAAAGACGCCCGGGCCCCCCAGAACCTGGTGCCGATCGCCGGGCTGGAGAGGGAACTGCGCCGCCGCCTGGGCAACCCTGCCCTACTCAGCAGGGCCCTACGCGTGGCAGCGGCGAGCTGAGCCGCAGTTCCTCGCATTTCCGCTCCGCGCCGCACCGACTGGCGCCTCCCGCACGCAGCGGACTGGCACCGCAAGTACCACCTGCTGCGCGCCCACCTCGCATCCGGCGCCGACCCCGCCGCACTCACCTGCGCCACCCTCTTGGCCGGGGTGAAGATCGGCTCCTGGCTGCACCGCCAGCTCACCACCTGGCCCACCCTCCACGGCCAGCAGCAACTGATGGCCGCCCTCGGCCTCACCCCCGACACCAACCCGTTCACCCCCGTCCGTCGCGCCCGCCGTACCTTCGAGGAGACCGTCCAGCTCCTGGAACTCTTCCTGCACCGCGAAGGCTGCATCCCTGCCGCCCGCGAGACGATCCGCGTCGACGGAGACACCGTCAAGATCGGCGCCTGGCTCGCCAAGGCCCGCACCAAGCACGGACGTCTGGTTCGAGGGGGAGTGGACAGCTGAAGCTTCCCCTTGATCGTGGACACTTGGAGACTGGGACCTGAGGTTCCAGAGGAAGTAGCACCAGGTGGGAAGCAAGTACACGAAGCGGTACACCGAGGAGTTCAAACGTGACGCCATCGCGCTCGTCGACTCCTCGGGCAAGACGGTCACCGCCGTCGCCCGGGAACTCGGCATCAGCTCCGAGTCCCTGCGCGGCTGGTACCGCAAGGCCAAGGCCGACCGGGGCGAGGACCAGGGCGGCGAGCTGACCAGCGCCGAGCGCGAGGAACTGCGGCGGCTGCGGCGGGAGAACCGCGAACAGCAGCAGACGATCGAGATCCTGAAAAAAGCGACCGCCTTCTTCGTG
>NZ_JBFADM010000138.1:0-3519 GCF_040641355.1 Streptomyces sp. NPDC020996 | reverse complement strand
AACGACGACACGCCCGGCAGGGTGCCTGCGGGAGCGCGGATCTCGGCGGGGAAGTTCGGCAGCGTCGACAGGTCGTTGCCGAACGACGCCGTCTCGGAGGTGAACAGATCACCTGTCAGCTGCATACCGTCGCCCGAGTCGCCCGAGAAGCGTATGACGACCCGGTCGAGCTGCTCTGTTTGATTCGTCACCGGCAAGTGCCTCTCCCTGGACGGAAAATGCGCGTGTCGTACGGCCCGACGGGGGCGGAAGCCCATCGCGAGCCTAAGCTCAACGCACGATGATTTCAATGGGTGTTGAATTGCCTTGGGGGCGGGGGTAGAGTCCGGCCGTTCGGGGTTCGTGGCGGGGGTGCCGACGGCATCCGCGGTCGAAGCGCAGGCCAGCCGGGAAGTGGCGCCTGCAAGCGGTCTACGCGCGGCGCAAAGCTTTGACCGAGGAAGTCACTGAACGTAGACTTCACGCCAAGATGAATTCGCGTCGCGCGTCCTTCGGGGGACTCGGGATCGAGAGGAAGTGCCGCCGTGGCAAACGCTAGAGGCGCATCCGAAACCCGCCGCGCGATCATGAGGTCGGCGGCGGACCTCTTCGCCGAACTGGGGTACAGCAACACCTCCCTGCGGGCCGTCGCAGCCGACGCCGGCTGTGATCCCGCGCTGATCGGGCACTACTTCGCCTCCAAGGAGGATCTCTACGGCGCCGTGGTGGAGGAGACGGTCAGGCCCGCCGAGGCGATCCGGGAGGCGATGGAGCGCGGCGATCCGGACGCCGCGGAATGGCTGATGCGGCACGCCGTCGCCGACTGGAACGACCCGGTCCAGCAGCGGCGCATCCTCGGCGTCCTGCGGTCCGCGGCGGACCTGCCCGCGGCCCGGGAGCGGCTGAGCCAGTCGCTGCTGCCCAGGGAGGTCGCGGACAGCGGCGCCGACGAGATCAGGGTGTGGCTGATCAGCAGCCTGTTCATCGGGGTCAACACGTCCCGCCGCATGGGGCTGCTGGATCCCGGGCTGGCGGAGGACGACGAGGAGATGGTGCGCGCGCTGGCTCCGGTCGTGGCCGCGTTCCTCACGCCGCAGGGGATCGCCGGCGGCGCCCGTGCCTCCTCCTGAGGGGTCGCGCGCACGTTCGGCGGTGGTGCCGGGCGGGATCGGCGTTCGATCCCGCCCGGCACCGTGCCGTCGTATCCCTGCTGCCGCATCCCTGCCGTCGTCTCGGCGTGGGCGCCTCTGTGCCGGCGTCCCTGTGCCGTCGCCCCCGTGGCGTCGTTCCCGTGCCGGCGTCCCTGTGCCGTCGCCCCCGTGGCGTCGTCCCCGTACCGGCGTCCCTGTGTCGGCGCCTGCCGTCGTGCGGCCGCCGGATCCCCTCTTCGCGGTGTCGGACATCCGTGCGCCCGGCACGCCCGGCGCTCCCGTCGTGGCCGGGGCGGCGGCCGTCCGTGCCCTGGCCGCCGGGTTGCCGCAGGTCAACTCCGAGGAATCGGCGGGCGGTCGAGCGGACGACGAGTGTCCGGATCGCGGTCGCAGCGGTTGCCCAAAAGAATTCAGTGCTCGTAGACTTCATTGGAGAGTGAAATATTGAGGGCGCTGTCGGGCAAGGCAGACGACCCAGGGAGGAATCATGGAATCCATCGACACCGGCGTGACGGCTCCGCCCGGCACCGCACCCGCTCCGTCCGCCACCGCGAACCCCGCGCGCTGGCTGATCCTCGCGGTCACCCTGTCCGCGATCTTCATGCAGATGCTGGACACGACCATCACGATGGTCGCGCTGCCGTCGCTGCAGAGCGATCTCGGCGCCACGTTCGCCGAGATCCAGCTCGTCGTCGCGGTCTACTCGCTCGCGTTCGCCTGCACCCTGGTGACCGGCGGCAGGCTCGGTGACATCCACGGCCGCCGCAAGGTGTTCCTCATCGGCATGCTGGGCTTCACCATCGCCTCGGCCCTGTGCGGCGCGGCCCCCAGCTCCACGTTCCTGATCGCCTCCCGGGTGCTTCAGGGCATGTGCTCGGGCCTGATGTTCCCCCAGGTCCTGTCGATCATCCAGGTCACCTTCTCCAAGCAGGAACGCCCCAAGGCCCTCGCCATGTACGGCGCCTCGGTCGGCCTGGGGACCGTGCTCGGTCCGGTCCTCGGCGGCTGGCTGATCGACCTGAACATCATGGGCACCGACTGGCGTGCGATCTTCTACGTCAACCTGCCCATCGGCGTGATCGCCCTGTGCCTGGGCCTGGCGAAGATCCCCGAGTCCTCCGCGCCGGGCGCGCAGCGGCTCGACGTGACCGGCGCCGGCATCCTGACGGCCGGCCTGTTCAGCCTGATCCTGCCGCTGGTCATCGGCCGTGAGCACGACTGGCCGGGCTGGAGCCTGGCACTGCTGGTGCTGAGCCCGGTGCTGCTCGCCGAGTTCTTCCTCTACGAGAACAAGCTCTCGAAGTCGGCCGGCCGCTCCCCACTGGTGCCCACGGGGCTGTTCAAGGAGCGGTCGTTCACCGTCGGGCTCATCATCAGCGTCGTGTTCTTCGCCGGCATCCCGTCGTTCTTCATGACGTTCTTCATGAGCCTGCAGATCGGCTTCGGCTACACGCCCATCTCCGCCGGCCTGGTCAGCCTCGGCTTCGCCGCCCTCATCGCGGTCGGCTCCGCACGCTCGGCGGCCGTGGTCAGGAAGCTCGGCACGAAGACGCTGGCACTGGGCACCGGCCTGCTCCTGGTCGGCATGGCCGGGGTCATCGGCACCCTGCACTGGGCGGGCTCCGACCTGCACGGCTACCAGCTGGTTCCCTCCCTGATGGTGGCCGGCCTGGGCGGCGGGTTCTTCCTGGCGCCGTGCACCGGCATCATCCTGGCCGGCATCCGCTCCAGCAACGCGGGCTCCGCGTCCGGCATGCTCGCCACCGTCCAGCAGGTCGGCATCGCCATCGGCATCGCCGTCGCCGGCATCCTGTTCTACGGGCTGCTCGGCTCGAACGCCGACGACTCCAGTGCGTCGGCGGTGCCGCAGCTGCGCAGCGACCTCGCGGCCGCCGGGGTGGCCGAGGCGCAGCAGACGCAGATCACCACGGCGTTCCAGACCTGCTTCCACGACAAGATGAACCAGAAGGACCTCACCGAGACGCCCGCGAGCTGCGCGCGGATCGAGAAGGAGATGGCGAACAGCCCGCTGCCTCAGGAGGTCAAGCAGAAGGTGAAGTCCGCGGTGCTCGGCACGGCCGTGCCCGAGGCCCGCAAGGCGAACTTCAGCGACAGCTTCGAGCAGGTCGTGTTCTGGCAGATCGGCTGCTTCGGGCTGTCCTGCCTGCTGGTGCTCGCGCTGCCCAAGGTCCGGCCGGAGGACGTCGCCGACGTGCCGGGCGGCGCGTGAGCGACTGACCCGGGGCGGGCTGCGCGTACGCCGTCGCCGCCCGCCCCGGCATCCCCGTGCGTCCGGGCCGGGGTGCCGCCCGACGGCGGCACCCCGGCCCGTCGCATTTCGTTCCGCACCAGGCCAACGGGGTCATGCTCGCCGAAGCGGTGCCGCGGC
>NZ_JBFADM010000137.1:0-3583 GCF_040641355.1 Streptomyces sp. NPDC020996 | reverse complement strand
GCGGCGAACACGTTCTTGGATGCGTTGGCGCAGTATCGGCGGCATCGTGGGTTGCCGGCGGTGTCGTTGGCGTGGGGGCAGTGGGCCGAGTCCAGTGGCATGACCGGCACCCTCGACGCCACCGACCTCGCGCGGCTCGGACGGTCCGGGTTCCTGCCGATGAGCAACGAGGAGGGCCTCGCCCTCTTCGACGACGCCCTCCGGCAGGACGAACCGCTCCTCGCCGCCGCGCGTCTCGACCTCTCCGCCCTGCGTGAGAAGGCCCGCGGCAGCGCCCTGCCCGCCGTGCTCAAGGGACTCGTCCGCACCACCGCACGACGCGCCGCCACCACGGACGCCCGGACGGCCGCGACGGACGGGGCCGGGGTGTCGCCGGCGCAGCGTCTGGCCGCGCTCCCCGAGGCCGAGCGCCGGCACGCCCTGCTCGACCTCGTGCGCACGAACGTCGCCGTGGTCCTCGGCCACGGCACACCCGGCGCGATCGGCTCCGAGCGCAGCTTCAAGGAACTGGGGTTCGACTCGCTGACCGCCGTCGAACTCCGCAACCGGCTCACCACCGCCGCCGGGCTGCGCCTGCCCCCCACGCTGATCTTCGACTACCCGACGGTCGGCGCACTCGCCGCCCACCTGCTGGCCGAACTGGCCCCCGCGGAGCAGCCTGCGCCCACCGGGAACCTGCTCGCCGAACTCGACCGCTTCGAGTCCGCCGTCCTGGCCGCCGACCCGCACGGCCCCGGGCACGACCAGATCGCCGCCCGCCTCGAGGAGATGCTGCGGCGATGGCAGTCGGCGGCCACCCCGCAGCACGGCGAACCGGCGGAGGACGGGGACCGGGTCGCCGACCGCCTCCAGTCCGCCTCCGCCGAAGAAGTCCTCGACTTCATCCAGAACGAGCTCGGCGTGAACTGACCCGTCGCCCAGCGCACGACCCACCCCCAGCAATGCCAGGAAAAGCAGCCAGGAATCCCAGGAACGCCGGGAAAGCCAGGGAAGGACGCGCCGCAATGGCGAACGAGGACAAGCTCGTCGAATCCCTCAAGCGGGTCGCAGCCGAACTCCACGAGACCCGGCAGCGGCTCGCCGAGGCCGAGAACAGGGGCAGCGAACCGATCGCTCTCGTCGGCATGGCGTGCCGCTACCCTGGCGGCGTCCGCTCGCCCGAGGACCTGTGGGAACTGGTGGCGCAGGGCCGCGACGCGATCTCCGGCTTCCCCACCGACCGCGGCTGGAACCTGGACGAGCTCTACCACCCCGACCCCGACCACCCCGGCACCACCTACACCCGCTCCGGCGGATTCCTCCACGACGCCCCGGACTTCGACCCCGGGCTCTTCGGCATCTCGCCGCGCGAGGCCCTGGCCATGGACCCGCAGCAGCGGCTCCTGCTGGAAACCTCCTGGGAGGCCCTGGAGGCCTCCGGGCTCGACCCGCTCTCCCTCAAGGGCACCCGCACCGGCGTCTACGTAGGCGCCGCCACCCCCGCCTACATCGTCGGCGGCCACAACTCCCAGAACGGCGCCGAGGGCTACTCCCTGACCGGCACCTCCGGCAGCGTCGTCTCCGGCCGTCTGGCCTACCACTACGGCTTCGAGGGCCCGGCCGTCACCGTCGACACCGCCTGCTCCTCCTCCCTCGTCGCCCTGCACTGGGCCTGCCAAGCCCTGCGGCACGGAGAGTGCACCATGGCCCTCGCGGGCGGCGTCAGCGTCATGTCCGTACCCGGCCTCTTCGTCGAGTTCAGCCGGCAGCGCGGACTGTCGCCCGACGGCCGCTGCAAGGCCTTCGCCGCCGCCGCCGACGGCACCGGCTGGGGCGAGGGCGTCGGCGTCATCGTCCTGGCGAAGCTCTCCGACGCCCTCCGCGACGGCCACCGCGTCCTGGCCGTCGTCCGCGGCTCCGCCGTCAACCAGGACGGCGCCTCCAACGGCCTCGCCGCCCCCAACGGCCCCTCCCAGCAGCGCGTCATCCGCGCCGCACTCGCCAACGCCCGGCTGCGCCCGCGCGACATCGACGCCGTCGAGGCGCACGGCACCGGCACCACCCTCGGTGACCCCATCGAAGCCCAGGCCGTCATCGCCACCTACGGCCAGGACCGCCCCGACGGCCGGCCGCTGTGGCTCGGCTCCCTGAAGTCGAACATCGGCCACACCGCGGCCGCCGCGGGCATCGCCGGCGTCATCAAGATGACCATGGCCCTCCGCCACCGCACCCTGCCCAAGACCCTCCACGTCGACGCCCCCACCCCGCACGTCGACTGGCAGGCGGGTGCGGTGGAACTCCTCACCGAGACCCGCGACTGGCCCACCACGTCCAACGACGACCGGCCCCGCCGCGCCGCCGTCTCCGCCTTCGGCATCAGCGGAACCAACGCCCACCTCGTCCTCGAAGAGGCCGCGACCCTCGCCCGGCCCGAACCCCGACCGGCCCCGGCCGCCGTACCGCTGGCATCCGGCACGCCCGTCCCGTGGCCGATCGCCGCACACAGCGCCGACGCCCTGCGCGGCCAGGCCGCCCGGATGCGCATCTTCGCCGCCGCCGACGCGCCCCGGCCCGCCGACACGGCCCTCTCCCTGGCCACCACCCGCGCTGCCCTCACCCACCGAGCCGTGATCGTCACCGCCGACACCACGGCACGCCTCGACGTCCTCGGCCGCCTGGCCGCCGCCGAGACCACACCCCACGCCGTCCAGGGGACCGCGGGCATCGAGGGCGACACGGTGTTCGTGTTTCCGGGTCAGGGGTCGCAGTGGGCGGGTATGGCGGTGGAGCTGTACGGGGCTTCGCCGGTGTTCGCCGCGCGGTTGGAGGAGTGTGCGCGGGCGCTGTCGGGGTTCGTGGACTGGTCGCTGCTGGATGTGCTGCGGGGCGTCGACGGCGCGTCCGGCTTCGACCGCGTGGATGTGGTGCAGCCCGCGCTGTGGGCGGTGATGGTGTCGCTGGCGGAGTTGTGGCGGTCGGTGGGTGTGGAGCCGGCCGCGGTGGTCGGTCACTCGCAGGGCGAGATCGCGGCGGCCGCCGTCGCCGGGGTGCTGAGCCTGGAGGACGCGGCGAAGGTGTCCGCGTTGCGGGCTCGTGCGCTGATCGCTTTGGCGGGTAAGGGCGGGATGGTGTCGGTGGCGGACACGGCCGACGCCGTGCGGGAGCGGATCGCTTCCTTCGGTGACCGGCTGGCGCTGGCTTCGGTCAACGGTCCGCAGTCCACGGTTGTTTCGGGTGATCCCGAGGCGCTGGACGAGTTGATGGCGGCCTGCGAGGCGGACGGTGTGCGCGCCCGGCGTATCAACGTGGACTACGCCTCGCACGGCCCGCAGGTCGAGCTGATCCGTGACGAGGTGATCGGCCTGCTGGACGGGATCCGGCCGCGCACCGCCCAGGTGCCGTTCTTCTCCACCGTGACCGGTGCTTTCGTCGACGGTGCGGAGTTGGACGCGGAGTACTGGTACACGAACCTGCGCACGACGGTCCGTTTCCAGGAGGCCGTGGAGGGTCTGCTGGCGCGCGGGCATGGTCTGTTCGTCGAGTCCAGTGCGCACCCGGTGCTGACGATCGGCGTGCAGGAGAGCATCGACGCCTCCGATGCGAC
>NZ_JBFADM010000136.1:0-4074 GCF_040641355.1 Streptomyces sp. NPDC020996 | reverse complement strand
CCTGGGACGACTTCGCGGGCACCGCGCCCGAGATCAGCACGGACGGCTCCTACGACCTGTCGCTGACGGTCCGCAACACCGGCGACCGGGACGGGGCGGCGGTGGTGCCCGATGTGCCGCGCGGGTGCCACCGCCGGACCGGCATGGCCGAGCCGAGACGGCCGGATCCGGCCTACGCTCTATGGCATGACCGAAATCGCGAGCCCGCACATCGCCCGTCCGCGGATCGTGGTGCTCGGAGTGCAGCCGGGCACGCCGCCGTTCCGGATCGTGGAGATCGACGGCCAGATGGTCGCCGAGGCGAAGACCCTCATCGACGTACTGGAGGCCGCCGCAGCGTTCGGGATCCACGTGCACGACCTCGACGATCCGGACGTCGTGTGCTGGGTGGGCGGGGACAAGTTCACCTGGAAGCTGCACTGAGGGTCCGCCAGGACCGCGCGGAACCGGTCAGCCGACCGTCCACTTCTGGTTGGCGCCGCCCGTGCAGGTCCAGATCTGCAACCGGGTGCCGTTGGCCGAGTTGTTGCCGGTCACGTCCAGGCACTTGTCGGCCTGCGGGTTGACGATGTCGTGCGCGGCGGTGACGGTCCACTTCTGGTTGGGGCCGCCGGTGCAGTCCCACAGCTGGACGGTGGAGCCGTCGGCGGTGCCGTTGTCGGTGACGTCCAGGCACTTGCCGAGCGCGCGCAGGGTGCCGTCGGAGCCGACGGTCCACTGCTGGGCCGCGGTGCCGTTGCAGTCGTAGAGCTGGACGGGCGTGCCGTTGGCCGGGTTCGCCCCGGCGACGTCGACGCACTTGCCGGCCAGGCCCTTGATCGCGGCCCCGGCGGCGGTGTCGCCGGTGGTGACCGACACCGAGTCTACGACGAGCTGTTGCGGGAAGGCCGTCGAGGCGTCGGGGTCGCCGGGCCAGTAACCGCCCACGGCGAGGTTGAGGATCAGGAAGAACGGCTTGTCGAAGACCCAGGTCCGGCCGCCCAGGTCGGCGGGGGTGCGCCGCTGGTAGACGTTGCCGTCCACGGACCAGGTGATCGAGCCCGGCGCCCAGTCGACGGCGAAGGTGTGGAAGGCGTCGGCGAAGGCCTGTCCGCCGGGCAGGGTGTACGCGGCGCCGATGCCCCCGGAGCCGGAGTAGCCGGGGCCGTGGATGGTGCCGTGCACGGTGGAGGGCTCGAAGCCGACGTTCTCCATGACGTCGATCTCGCCGGAGTCCGGCCAGTTGACGGGTGTGCCGAGCATCCAGAACGCCGGCCACATGCCCTGTCCCCGCGGGATCTTCATCCGGGCCTCGACGTGGCCGTACTGTGCGGTGAATTTCCCGGCGGTGTTGATCCGGGCCGAGGTGTACTGGCAGGCGCCGTACCAGCACTGGTAGCCGGCCGGGTTCTCGCGGCGGGCCGTGATGACCAGGTGGCCCTGGCCGTCCAGCGCGGCGTTCTTGTTGCCGGACGTGTAGTACTGCCGCTCGTGGTTGTTGACGTTGTCGCCGGTCTCCACCTGCCACTTGGCGGAGTCGACCGCGGCCCCGGCGGGTCCGTCGAAGGTGTCGGAGAACGCCACGGCGGCCGCGGCGGTCGCGGTGGTCGCGGCGGCCTCGGGCCGCGCCTGCGCCGGGCCGCCGGCGAGGGTGGCGATCAGCGCGGCGGCGGACAGGGCGGCGAGCAGGCATCTGCGCGGCAGAAGGGGGGAGGCCAAGGCACTTCCTTCCGTACGGCGGCACGGCGGCGGGGCCGGCCGGCCGGGGTGGGGGGTGAAAGGCGCTGAGAGTGCTGCTTCTTGATTTAAGGAGTGAGATAAGTGGGCGTCAAGAGGTTGGTGCGGACCTGGAACCGAGAGGGCCCCGGGCCGTTCGAGGACCCGGGGCCGCCGAGGCGTAGTACCTCGCTCACTGTTCGTCCGGCACCGGCCGGCGCTTCCGGGCGTGCACCGCCCGGCTCAGCCGCCGCCCCAGCAGCAGGTAGCCGAGCAGCGCGCCCGAGGTGTTGAGGATGACGTCGTCGACGTCGAAGGCGCGGCCGGTGACCAGCGCGCCCTGGGCGAACTCCACCAGCAGCATGACCACGGCGGTCAGCAGCAGCACGCGCAGCACGCCGCGGGTGCGCGGGGCGACGATCGGGACGAGGACGCCGAAGGGAATCCCCAGCAGCAGGTTCCCGCCGATCTGCTTGACCGCGTCGCGCAGCGCCGGCTGATCCAGGTAGGCCCGCAGCGACCGGCCCGGATGCAGGTTGGTGTGGGTCAGCGCCACCGACGCGGGGGAGGGCTCCAGGGTGAGCCGGGCCAGCACCACGGCGAACGCCACCATGAAGGCGAACGCGCACGCCATGGCCAGCAGACGGAACGGCAGCGGTACGACGTGCCGCTCGGCGCGCGCGGGTGCCGGCTCGCGCCCCGGTTTGCCGGCGCGCGGGCGTAGCGCGATGCGAGAGCGTGAGGCTGCACGGGCCATTCGATCCTCCGGTCTTCAACTTCCCTGCGGTGCAAAGCGGTTACCCTGCGACCGGCCGACGATGCCCGCCGTGGCCGGGAAGCCGGCGGGCACCGTGCCGCTCGCGCTCGGTCAGCTGCCGTAGGTGACGTGGACCACCTTGAAGCCGAGGGAGTGCAACAGGCCCTCGAGCATGTCGGTGGTGTTGGACTCGGCCCGCGCGGTCAGCCCGCTCTGCCGGGCCGTCTCGCCGATGTGCCGGACCGCGAGTTTCTGCACGGCCTGTTCGCTGTTGGGGTTGTCGGAGAACAGATCGCCGAGCCGGTTGAGCAGACCGCGCTGCTTGGAGACGGCGTAGGAGCGGTCCGGGTCGAGCGCCGGCCTGCCCAGTGCCGCGTGCGGCAGACGGAGCGTGGCGGACGTGCGGTCGTCGTCGACCGTCACGTCGTCCTTGCCGACCTTGCCCAGGTCGACGTAGGCGTCGACGGTGCCCGCGCCGACGTACAGGGTGCGCGAGCCGCGGATCGCGTCCGGCAGGAACTTGGTGTCCTTCTCCAGGTCCACGACGACCTGGAAGTTGCCGGAGGCGGCGTCGTAGCGGCTCATGTCCTGGATGGACTGCAGCAGTGCGGGTCCGGAGCGGTCGTGCGTCTCCGTTCCGAACAGGTCCTTCAGCCCCGGGAGCACGCTCAGCCGGATGCCGGCGAAGAACACCACGAGCACCAGCACGACGGCGCTCACCGCCTTCGCCCAGCCCGGCGTGCGCCTGGACATGCGTCTGATGGGAGTGGTCATGGCGACGGCCCTCCTTCCTCCCCTTTCGCATGCCCGCCAATTCCCCTGGCAGACCGCTGCGTTGGCCGATCGCCGCCGTGGGCGGGGGCAGTGGGGGGCGCACGGGCGCGGCAGGCCGGGGCGCGGTCGCCGCGGACCGGGTGGCGGCGATCCTCAACCGGCGCGGTTCACCACGACCCGGACGTGGCCTCGGGCTGGCCCAGGGCGGCGTCCAGCGTCGGATGCGGGGGCAGCAGGCGGGACAGGCCGGTGACCCTGAGGACGCGCAGGGTCAGGGCGTGGGCGCACACCAGCCTCAGCTCCCCGCCCCGGTCGAGGACCTGGCTGCGGGCCCGGTACAGCAGGCGCAGCCCCGAGCAGTCGAAGAACTCGATGTGCCGGAGGTCGATCACCAGGCTGACGTCACGGCGTGTCGTCAGCCGGTCGAGGTGGGGAGCGATCTCCGCGGCCGCGGCGATGTCGATCTCGCCGTGGAACTCCAGCACCGTGTGTCCCCGGTCGTGGCGGATCCGCAGGTGCCGGGTGAGCGGCGCGGGGTCCTGCTGCACGACGACATCGCCTCCCACCTGCTGCGCCTGCGGCGGCACCGAGCGTTCGAGCGCAGCCGAGTCCCGGGGACCGGCCGACGGCAAAAGCGTTCCCCGCCCTGCAAGTTACCCTCAACGAACTGAATTTGAGCATGTTCGATTGACATATGTCGTCGATTTGCGGTGGAGGTCTTGCGAGGAAGAGCGGGACGGCGCGGCGCGGGACGGCGCGGCACCGGACGGCGCGGCACCGCACGGCATGACACCCCACGGCGCGACACAGCCCGAGCGTCCGCGCGCCCCCCCCGGCCCGCGGGCCCC
>NZ_JBFADM010000135.1:0-4235 GCF_040641355.1 Streptomyces sp. NPDC020996 | reverse complement strand
GGGCCGGGCGGGGCGCCCTCGCCGGGTGCCGGCGGCCGTTCTCCGGGAGCACCCGCGGACCCGCCGTCGGCGGTGCGGCGGCACGGCGGCCCGCGCGTCGGCGGTGCGGCCGTCCGGTCAGGAGCGGCCTTCCGCCAGGCCGGCGTGCAGCAGGAGCAGACGGGCCAGGTCGCGGGCCTCGTCGGCGGTGAGCGCCGCCCAGGTGCCGTGCTCGTCCCCCTGGTCCGGACCGACGTCCAGGGTGACCCGGCTGATGGGCCGGTCCGCGGGCGCGAGCCGCAGGCACCGTACGGCGATCCTGCGTCCGCAGCCGGTCACGAGCGAGGTGTCCTCGGCCGCCGCGGGCCGGATGCGTTCTGGGGTCGCCATCGTCCTCACACTCCTACGACCAGTCGGATCACGGGCCCGGCGGGCGCCTTCAGTGATACCTGACGAGGTATGAGGAACAGCGCCGCGCGCACCCGGATTGTTCCCGTTCACCGACGCCGGACGGTTCGCGGGCGGGGACGTTCGTGCCGTCCCGGGGCTCAAGGGGCGAACGGGGATGCCGGCAGGGCCGTACGGCCCCCGACGGGCGGTCTTACGGCCCTCCAACCGGGCGGGATCGGGAAAATACGTTAAAGGGGTATACAGACATCTGTGATCGCCCTGGAGGGATCCTCCGATGACCGTCTCCGACCAGCCGACCCAGCCCGCCCCCGCCGGCCTGCCCCTCATCGGTGACAAAGCACCGTACTTCGAGGCCGAGTCCACCCACGGCCCGGTCCGGCTCACCGACTACTCGGGCCGCTGGCTGGTGCTCTTCAGTCACCCGGCGGACTTCACCCCGGTGTGTACCACCGAGTTCGTCGCCTTCACCGAACTCGCCGACGAGTTCGCCGCCCGCAACACCGCCCTGCTCGGCAACTCCGTGGACTCCGTCCACAGCCACCTCGCCTGGACCCGGGCCATCCAGGAGAAGCTGGGCGTGCGCGTCCCGTTCCCGATCATCGCCGACCTCGACACGCGCGTCGCGCGCGCTTACGGCATGCTCCACCCGAACACCTCCGGCACGGCCGCGGTACGTGCCGTGTTCGTCATCGACCCGGAGCAGACCGTGCGGGCGATGCTGTACTACCCGATGAACGCCGGACGCATGATCCCCGAGATCCTGCGGCTGGTCGACGCTCTGCAGACCTCCGACCGCGACGGCGTGTCCTGCCCCGCCAACTGGCGTCCGGGCGAGGACGTGGTCCTTGGCGCCCCGCGCACCGAGGCGGAACTGGAGGCCCGCCTGTCCCAGGAGGGCGTCAAGCTCACCGACTGGTACCTGGCGACCAAGCCCGGCAAGCCGGCCTCCTGAGCCGCGCGAGCGCGCGGTACGGCCTCAGCGCCGTACCGCGCGCACGAGGTCGACGGCGTCAGCGCCGTACCGCGCGCACCAGCGTGTCGACGGCCGTGCGGTGCTCGCCGTCCGCGTCGGTCACCACGCGGGTGACCGGCTCGGCCCGCAGGATGTCGGCGTACGGCCGCCACACGTCGGCGACCTGCTCGGCGGTGTAGAGCACGCGCGGGTCCTGCGGCCCGCCGTGGCCGTGCTCGCGATTGGCCGCGTCATGGCCGACCAGGAGCAGCGTGCCGCCCCCGGCCACCGCCTGCGCGGCCTGCCGCAGCACCCCCGTCATCCGCTCCCACGGCAGGTGCAGGTAGGCGATCAGCGCCAGGCCGTACGTCGCCTCGGGCGCCGACCACGTGGTGAGGTCGGCGCGGACGGTACGCAGCGGCACGCCCCGCTCGGCGGCCAGCCGGGCGGCCTTGTCCAGCGCGACGGCGGAGAAGTCCACGGCGTCCACCTCCCAGCCCTGCCCGGCGAGCCAGACCGCGTTGCGCCCCTCGCCGGCGGCCAGGTCCACCGCCCGTCCGGCGGGCGGCAGCCCGGCCAGTTCCTCCTCGACGAACCGGTTGGGCCGCGCCGTCCACACCAGCTCGCGGCCGCGGTACCGCGCGTCCCAGTCCTCTGCGTCCATCCTGTGTGCCTGTCCCTTCGTGCGGAGGTCGTACGGGTGAAGGCCGTACGGCTGGAGGCCGTGCCGGTGGAGGTTCCGGCGCCGGCCTGCCGCGGCCCCGGCCGTCCTCGGCCGGGGCGCGTCAGGCCAGCGTCAGGAACAGTTTCTCCAGTTCGGCCTCGGACAGGGGCGGGGCGTGTCCCCGGTGCCGTTCGGTGAGGCACTGGCGCATCGCGCCCGCCACCATCCTGAAACCGGCCCGGTCCAGGGCCCGGGAGACCGCGGCCAGCTGGGTGACCACGTCCTTGCCGTCGCGCCCCGCCTCGATCATGGCGATCACGGCGGCGAGCTGCCCCTGGGCGCGGCGCAGCCGGTTGAGCACCTCAGCCGTCGCGTCGGCTTCCTCGCGCCGGTCGCATTGCTCGCGTTCTTCGCCTTCTTCGCGTTCCTCGCGTTCCTCGCGTTCCTCGCGTACGACTTCCGACTCGTCCACCGGGCACCTCCTGCGGGCCGGGTTCCGGGCTTGCCGGGGCGGGGGTACCGCCCCGGCGTGTGGTCAGACGGGGGTGCCGTCGCCCTGGTGCACGGCGCCCTCCGGTGCGGAACGGGGAACCGTCGCGTCCGGCCCGTCCGCACCGCGCGAGGCCCGCCCGGCCTTGCGCAGCGTGTACCAGCTGAACCCGACGCCCGCCGCCGCGGCCGCCGAGGCCCACGTCCAGGGGCTGGTCAGCAGGGTGTGGCGCAGGTCGGCGCTGATCTGCTGGCCGAGGACGAAGACGCCCATGACCGCGACGAACCAGCCGAAGGATTTGCGCAGCGCGTTCTGCGGAATGCGCCCGGCCACCAGCCCGCCGATCACGCTGCCGACGACGGCCGCCGCCGTGACGAGCAGGGCGAAGCCCCAGTCGATGTGCACGCTGGCCAGGTAACCGGCCAGCCCGGCGAAGGACTTCATGGAGATGACCAGCAGGGAGGTGCCGACGGCGACGGTCATCGGCAGCCCGCCGAGCAGCGCGAGCGCCGGGACGACGAGGAAGCCGCCGCCCGCACCGACCAGACCGGTGACCAGGCCGACCACGATGCCGTCCAGCAGGACGTGCATGACGGGCAGTTCGTGGTGGACCTTCTTCGGCTGCTGCTTGCGGCCGCGGATCATGGCGAAGGCGGTGGCGATCATCATGAGGGCGAACGCGATCAGCAGGACGGTGCCGGGGATGAACTCGGCGAACCGTCCGCCCGCGTAGGCGCCGGTCATGCCGGCCAGGCCGAACAGGAGCCCGGTCCAGGCCGAACAGGAGCCCGGTCCGCCACCGGACACGGCCCGCGCGGGCGTGCGAGACGACACCGGCGGCGCTGGTGACGCCGACGACGAACAAGGACGTGGCGATGGCCTGCTTGGTCTCCATCCCGGCCAGGTAGACCAGGATGGGCACGGTCAGGATGGACCCGCCGCCGCCGAGGATGCCGAGGCTGATGCCGATGAGCAGGGACGCGGCGATGATGACGGCGATCACGACGCACCCCGCAGGGCGGCGACGACCGAGTCGATGTCGGTGCGCGGGCCGCGGTTGTAGGGCAGCTTCGACAGCAGCATGCCCATGGCGCAGGTGTTGCTCAGCGCGGCGAAGGTCAGTCCGGCGCCGACGGCGGTGCCGATCAGGTGCAGTCCGGGCACGAACACGCCCGCGATGCCGGTGGCCAGCACCAGGCTGCCCGCGACGAGCCGGACCTGGCGTTCCAGGTCCCAGCGTTCGGGACCGCGGGTGAGGGTGCCGCCGGCGGCCTCCCAGGCCATGACGCCGCCCTCGAGGACGCGCAGGTTGGGCAGTCCGGCCTCGGCCAGCGCCTTCTCGGCCTGGGCGGCGCGGGCGCCGGAGCGGCAGACGAGGACGACGTCCTCGTCGAGGTGGTGCAGCAGTTCGGCGCGGTGCTCGCGCAGCGTGTCGAGGGGGACGTTGTAGGAGCCGGGTATGTGCGCGGTGCGGAACTCGCCGGGGGTCCGCACGTCCAGCAGGCGGGGGCCTTCGCCGGTGCGGGTCAGCTCGCGCAGAGCGGCTGGTCCGAGTCGTGGCTGGTCGGCATCGGTGGCCATGGGGGTACCTCGTTGTGGCTGGAGGGGAGGGGGAGAGGCGGGGACGCCGCAGGGGGGAGAGACCGGGGGGCGGGGGGGGGGCGGGGGGCGCCGGCCGCCCCCGCCGGGGGGGGGCCGCCGCGGCCCGGGCCCGCGCGGCGCGCCCCCCGCCCGAGCCC
>NZ_JBFADM010000134.1:0-4273 GCF_040641355.1 Streptomyces sp. NPDC020996 | reverse complement strand
ACGGCGCCAAGGTCGACTGGCAGGCGCTGCTTGCCGGGTACGACGCCGCACGGGTGGACCTGCCCACCTACGCCTTCCAGCGTGAGCGCTACTGGGCCGAGCAGTCCGCCGGTGACGCCCAGGTGGCGGCCGCTGGGCTCGCCGAGGCGGGACATCCGCTGCTCGGGGCCGCGGTGCGGGTCGCGGACGGGGACCAGTACGTGCTGACCGGGCGGCTGTCGCTGCAGAGCCACCCGTGGCTCGCCGACCACGCCGTGGGGGAGACCGTGCTGCTGCCCGGGGCCGCGTTCGTCGAACTCGCCGTACGGGCCGGAGACGAGGCCGGGTGCGGTCTGCTGCGCGAACTCACCCTGGAGGCGCCGCTGCTGCTGCCCGCGAGCGGTGCGCTCCAGCTCCAAGTGGTCGTGGGCGCACCCGCCGAGAACGGCGACCGGACGGTCACCGTCCATTCCCACCCCGCGGACGACGCCGACGCGCCGTGGACGCGGCATGCGACCGGGTCCGCCGCTCGTACCGCGGCCGGTGCGGGGGAGGAGCTGACGGAGTGGCCGCCGCCGAGCGCCGAGTCCGTGGAGCTGGACGGGTTCTATGAGAAGGCGGCAGAGACCGGATATGCCTACGGGCCCGCGTTCCAGGGGCTGAAGGCCGCCTGGCAGCAGGGGACGACCATATGGGCCGAGGTGGCACTGGCCGCGGAACAGGCCGAAACGGCAGGCGAGTTCGGGATTCACCCGGCGCTGCTCGACGCTGCCCTGCACGCCGTTCTGCTCGGCGGACCCGTCGACGGCGTGCGGCTGCCCTTCGAGTGGAGCGGGGTGTCCCTGCATGCCACCGGCGCCACCGCGCTGCGCGTCCGGATCGACACGGCGGATTCCGGCACGCTGACCCTGCACCTGGCCGACCCGGCCGGCCGCCCCGTGGGAACCGTCGACGCGCTCGGCCTGATGCCGGTGACCGCCGACCACCTCACCGGGCCGGGCCCGGCGCCCCTGTACCGCGTGGCCTGGACCGACGCCGCACTGCCGGACACGGCGGCCGACGGCGACCGGGTCGAGCTCGGCGGCGAGCGCTTTCCCGACCTGGCCGCACTGATCGCGGCCCTGGACGGCGGCGCCGACGCACCCGCCCGCGTCGTCGTCACCCCCCACGTCCCGGACTCCGCCGCCGGCCTCGCGCACCGTGCCCGGACGGCCACCGCCGACCTGTTGGACCTGCTCAGCACGTGGCTCGCCGACGAACGGCTCGCCGCCTCACGGCTGATCCTGACCACCTCGGGGGCCGTCCGCGCCCGGGACACCGACAGCGCGCCCGACCCGGTCCAGGCCGCCATGTGGGGGCTGGTGCGCTCCGCGCAGTCCGAGAACCCCGACCGCATCCAGCTCGTCGACCTCGACGGTACCCCGGCCTCCCATACGGCCCTGGACCGCGCCGTCGCCGCCGGCGTCCCCCACCTCGCCCTGCGGGACGGCACCCCGGCCGTTCCCAGACTGGTCCGCGCCGAACCCGGCACCGGCACCGTCGACTGGGGTGACGGGACGGTTCTGGTCACCGGTGGGACCGGGGCGCTGGGTGCGCTGGTGGCGCGGCATCTGGCGGGTGAGCACGGTGTGAAGCGTCTGGTGCTGACGAGCCGGCGGGGTGCGGAGGCTCCGGGTGCGGCTGAACTCGTCGGGGAGCTGCGTGCGTTGGGTGCGGAGTCGGTGGAGGTGGTGGCGTGTGATGTGGCGGATCGGGAGGCGGTGGCGGCGTTGTTGGGGTCGTTGCCGGGCCGGTTGTGCGGGGTTGTGCATTGTGCGGGTGTGCTGGACGACGGTCTGGTGGGGTCGCTGACCGCGGAGCGGCTGGATGCGGTGATGCGGCCGAAGGCGGACGCGGCCTGGCATCTGCACGAGCTGACCCGCGACGCCGACTTGGACGCCTTCGTGCTCTTCTCCTCCGCGGCGGGTGTGTTCGGCAACCCGGGACAGGGCAACTACGCCGCCGCCAACGCCTTCCTCGACGCCCTCGCCGAACAACGGCACGACCAGGGACTGCCCGCGCTGTCCCTGGCCTGGGGACTGTGGGAGCAGTCCAGCGGCATGCTGGCCCACCTCGACGGCGGCGACTCCGAAACGGCGGCGCGGGCCGGCGTCCTGCCGCTCACCGCGGCACAGGGACTCGCGGCCCTGGACGCGGCCACCGCATCCGGTGACGGCCTGCTCGTACCGGTCCGCCTGGACCTCGCCACCTTGCGTGCGCGGGCTGCCGCGGGACTCCTGCCCGACCTGCTCAGCGGATTCGTCCGCACCCCCGCGCGCCGTACCGCCGGCACCTCCGCCGACGGCGACACCTCGGAGCTCGCCCAGCGGCTGGCCGGCCTCGCCGAGCCGGAGCGCGAACGCCTCGCCCTCGACGCCGTACGCGACACCGTCGCGGCCGTCCTCGGCCACGCCGACGGCAGCGCCATCGAGCCCGGCAAGGCGTTCAAGGAGCTGGGCTTCGACTCCCTGACCGCGGTCGAGCTCCGCAATCGCCTCACCACCCTCACCGGCCTGAAACTCCCCGCCACCCTGGTCTTCGACCACCCCACACCCGACACCCTCGCCCGGTACCTCCTCACCGGCCTGGTCGGCACCGACAGCCGGGCGACCCCGGCCGCTCGCACGGCGGCCCGCGCCACGGCCGCCGACGAACCGATCGCCATCGTCGGCATGGCCTGCCGCTACCCCGGCGGAGTCACCTCCCCCGAAGACCTGTGGCACCTGGTCGCGGACGGTCGCGACGCCGTCGCCGAGTTCCCCGACGACCGCGGCTGGGACCTCGACACCCTCTACGACCCCGAAGGACGGCGCCCCGGCAGCTCGTACACCCGCTCCGGCGGCTTCCTCCGCGACGCCGCCGACTTCGACCCCGACCTGTTCGGCATCTCCCGCCGCGAAGCCGTCACCATGGACCCACAGCAGCGGCTCCTGCTGGAGACCACCTGGGAGGCCTTCGAACGCGCCGGGCTCGACCCCCTCTCCCTCAAGGGCAGCGACACAGGTGTCTTCGCCGGGGTCATGTACCACGACTACGCAACCCACGTGGAGCACGCCGCCGACAGCGCCGAGGGCTACCTGCTCACCGGCACCTCCGGCAGCGTCGTCTCCGGCCGTGTCGCCTACACCTTCGGCCTGGAGGGCCCCGCCGTCACCGTCGACACCGCCTGCTCCTCCTCGCTGGTCGCACTGCACCTCGCCGCGCAGGCCCTGCGGCAGGGCGAGTGCTCCCTCGCCCTGGCCGGCGGCGTCACCGTCATGGCCACACCCGGCGTCTTCGTCGAGTTCAGCAAGCAGCGGGGACTGTCCCCGGACGGCCGCTGCAAGTCCTTCTCCGCCTCGGCGGACGGCACCGGCTGGTCGGAGGGCGTGGGCGTACTGCTCCTGGAACGCCTGTCGGACGCCCGCCGCAACGGCCATCAGGTGCTCGCCGTCGTACGGGGTTCCGCCGTCAACCAGGACGGCGCCAGCAACGGCCTCACCGCTCCGAACGGCCCCTCCCAGCAGCGCGTCATCCAACAGGCCCTGGCAGCGGCACGACTGAGCCCGGCGGACGTCGACACCGTGGAGGCGCACGGCACCGGCACCACCCTCGGCGATCCCATCGAGGCGCAGGCCCTGCTCGCGACGTACGGGCAGGAGCGCGCCGAGGACCGACCGCTCTGGCTGGGGTCCATCAAATCCAACCTGGGCCACGCGCAGGCTGCCGCGGGTGTGGCGGGTGTGATCAAGATGGTGATGGCGATGCGGCATGGTGTGTTGCCGCGGACGTTGCATGTGGGGGAGCCGTCGCCGCATGTGGACTGGTCGGCGGGTGGGGTGGAGCTGCTGACGGAGGCGGTGCCGTGGCCGCGGACGGGGCGCCCGCGGCGGGCGGGTGTCTCCTCCTTCGGAGCCAGCGGGACGAACGCGCACGTGATCGTGGAGCAGGTCCCGGAGGAGTCTCCTGCGGTGGAGGCGCGGGACGGCGGCTCCCCGAGTGAGGTCTCCGGTCTGGTGCCGTGGGTGGTGTCGGGGCGTGGCGTCCAGGCACTGCGGGACCAGGCGCGACGGCTGCGCGAGTACGCCGGTCAGGCGGCGGATCCTGCTGCGGTGGGGTCGGCGTTGGCCGGGTCGCGGGCTGCGTTGGAGCAGCGGGGTGTGGTGTTGGCGCGAGATGTGGAGGGGTTCCGTGCTGGGTTGGATGCGCTGGCGGGGGGTGTGCCGGCGGCTGGTGTGGTGCGCGGTTCGGTGGTCTCCGGTGGCCGGGTGGCGTT
>NZ_JBFADM010000133.1:0-4940 GCF_040641355.1 Streptomyces sp. NPDC020996 | reverse complement strand
ACCTGCGGGCCGTGCGAGGCGTAGTCCACGTTGATACGCCGGGCGCGCACACCGTCCGCCTCGCAGGCCGCCATCAACTCGTCCAGCGCCTCGGGCTCACCCGAAACAACCGTGGACTGCGGACCGTTGACCGAGGCAAGCGCCAGCCGGTCACCGAAAGGAGCTATCCGCTCCCGCACGGCGTCCGCGGTGTCCGCCACCGACACCATCCCGCCCCGCCCCGCCAAAGCGATGAGCGCACGAGCACGCAACGCGGACACCTTCGCCGCGTCCTCCAGGCTCAGCGCACCCGAGACGGCGGCCGCCGCGATCTCGCCCTGCGAGTGGCCCACCACCGCGGCCGGCTCCACACCCACCGACCGCCACAACTCCGCCAACGACACCATCACCGCCCACAACACCGGCTGCACCACATCCACCCGGTCGAAACCGGGAGCACCCTCGACACCCCGCAGCACATCCAGCAGCGACCAGTCCACGAACTCGGAGAGAGCCTGTGCGCACTCCTCCAACCGCGCGGCGAACACCGGCGAAGCCCCGTACAGCTCCACCGCCATACCCGCCCACTGCGACCCCTGACCGGGGAAGACGAACACCGGACGGTCCGCACCCTTCACCACCGACCCCGTGACCACCCCCGGCCGGCCCTCCGCCAACGCCGACAACCCGGCCAGGAACCCGTCCCGGTCCCCCGCCACCACCACACCCCGCTGCTCCAACGCAGCCCGCGTCCCCACCAACGCCCGCGCCACCGCACCACACGCCACCACCGGCCGCCGCCCCGCGAAATCACGCAACCGAGCGGCCTGTCCTTGGAGGGCGTTCGGGGTGCGGGCCGAGACGGGCCAGGGGATGAGGCCGCCGCCGACGGCAGGTTCCGCCGCGGGGGTTTTCTCCTCCGCAGCGGTGCCCTCGGGAGCGGCGGCGTCGGGAGCGGTGCCCTCGGGAGCGGCGGCGTCGGGAGCGGTGTCGTCGGGAGCGGCGGCGTCGTCGGGGAGGTGCTGTTCGAGGATGACGTGCGCGTTGGTGCCGCTGATGCCGAAGGAGGAGACGGCGGCACGGCGGGGGCGGTCGACCTCGGGCCAGGGGCGTTCGTCGGTGAGGAGTTCGACGGCGCCGGAGCTCCAGTCGATGTGGGGGGACGGTTCGGTGACGTGCAGGGTCCGGGGCAGGACGCCGTGGTGGAGGGCCATGACCATCTTCATGACGCCGGCGATGCCCGAAGCGGCCTGCGTGTGGCCGATGTTGGACTTCACTGAGCCGAGCCACAGGGGCCGGTCGCCGGACCGGTTGCGGCCGTAGGTGGCGAGCAGGGCCTGGGCCTCGATGGGGTCGCCGAGGGCGGTGCCGGTGCCGTGCGCCTCGACGACGTCGACGTCCTGCGTGGAGAGGCGGGCGTCGGCGATGGCCTGCTTGATGACGCGCTGCTGGGAGGGGCCGTTGGGGGCGGTCAGGCCGTTGGAGGCGCCGTCCTGGTTGGTGGCGGAGCCGCGTAGGACCGCGAGCACGGGGTGCCCGTTGCGGACGGCGTCGGAGAGCCGCTCGACGAGGAGGATGCCCGCGCCCTCGGCGAGGGCCATGCCGTCGGCGCCGGCGGAGAAGGCCTTGCAGCGGCCGTCGGCGGCCATTCCGCGCTGCTCGCTGTAGCCGATGAACTCCAGCGGGGTCGACATGACGGTGACACCGCCGACGAGCGCCATGCCGCACTCGTCGCGGCGGAGCGACTGTGCGGCCATGTGGAGCGCGACCAGTCCGGAGGAGCAGGCGGTGTCGACGGAGACGGCCGGGCCTTCGAGTCCGAAGGTGTACGCGATGCGGCCGGAGACGACGCTGGCGGCGCTGCCGGTGGTCAGATGGCCCTCGTAGCCTTCGGGGATCTCGGGCAGTGACCAGCAGTAGTCGAGGTTGTAGCAGCCGATGAAGGTGCCGGTGCGGCTGCCCTTGACGGACAGCGGGTCGATGCCGGCGCGCTCCAGGGCCTCCCAGGCGGTCTCCAGGACGAGACGCTGCTGCGGGTCCATGGCGAGCGCCTCGCGCGGGGAGATGCCGAACACGGACGGGTCGAAGTGACCGGCGTCGTAGAGGAATCCGCCCTCGCGCACGTAGGTGCGGCCGGGGGCGTCGGGGTCGGGGTCGTAGAGGGCGTCGATGTCCCAGCCGCGGTCGGTGGGGAAGCCGCCGATGGCGTCGCCGCCCTCGGTGACCAGGCGCCACAGGTCCTCGGGCGAGGCGACACCGCCGGGGTAGCGGCAGGCCATGCCGACGATCGCGATCGGTTCGTGCCCGGCGTCCTCGACCTCGCGCAGGCGCCGACGCGTCTCGTGCAGATCGGTGGTGACCCACTTGAGGTATTCGCGGAGCTTGTCTTCAGTCGCCATGGGGACCTCTCGGGCCTCTCTGGTTGAGGTGGGGCGCGGTGCACGGGCGGGAAGGACGTTCGGGACGGCCGGTGGGGCGCCGGGCGGCGTCCCGGCCCGGTCTCTCCCCGGTCACTCGGGCCTGCCGAACTCGCGGTGGATGAAGGCGAAGATCTCGTCGTCGGAGGCGGTGTCGAGCTGTTCGCCGACGGATTCGCCGTCGTCGGTGGGCTGTGCCTCCTTCCACCGGGCGAGCAGGGACTCCAGGCGCCGGGTGAGGTCCCTGCGTGCGTCCTGGCCGAGGGCGAGCGAGAGCAGGTCCGTCTCGATGCGGTCGAGTCCGCTGTGTACGGTGGCCGCGGTGGCCTCCTGCTGTCCGGGGTCGCCGAGGAGGTGCTCGCGGAGGTAGCCGGCGAGGGCGGCGGGCGTCGGGTAGTCGAAGACGACCGTGGCGGGCAGGGTCAGGCCGGTGGCCGCGCCGAGGCCGTTGCGCAGTCCCACGGCGGTCAGGGAGTCGAAGCCGAGGTCCTTGAAGGGACGTTCGGCGTCGACGGCGGCGGCCGACGCGTGACCGAGGACGGCGGCGGCGTGCTCGCACACCAGGTCGGCGAGCATGCGGTCCTGCTCGGTCGGGGAGAGTTCGGCGAGCTTCTGCCGCAGCTCCCCGACGGCCCCGCCCGCGGCACCGTCCTTGGCGTCGGCCCGGGCGGCACCGCGCAGGCGGCGCACCTCCGGGATGTCCTCCAGAAGACGGGCCGCGCGGGAGGAGGTGAACAGCGGCAGAAACCGGTCCCAGTCGACGTCGGCGACCGCGACGGCCGTCTGGTCGTGGTCGAGTACGGCGCGCAGCGCGCGGCCCGCGGTGTCCGCCGCGAGCAGCGGCAGTCCGCGGCGCACGGAGCGCCGCTGCAGTTCGGCGGCCTCCTCGGGATGGGTGTCCGCGTCGAACAGGTCCCACACGCCCCAGGCGACGGAGGTCGCGGGCAGCCCGCGGGCGCGGCGCCGCTGGGCGAGGGCGTCCAGGTGCGCGGCGGCCGCGGCGAACGCGGCGTGCTCGCCACCGCCCCAGGACCCGGTGACGGAGGAGAACAGCACGAACGCGTCGAGTTCCCGGCCGTCCCCGCCGAACACCTCGTCCAGGGCGCGGGCCGGTTCGACCCGCGCGGCGAGGGTGGCGGCGAGCTGGTCGACGGTGGTGGCGGCGACCGGGGCCAGTTCGAGGTGGGTGTCTGTGTGCACGACAGTGCGGACCGGCGCCCCGGCCGCCTCCTCGCGCGCCACGGCGGCGGCGAGGGCGGCGGTGTCGGTGCCGTCCCACTCCACGACGGCGACGGTGACGCCGTCGGCCGTCAGCTCCCCGACGAGGTCCCGCAGTTCGGTGAGGTCCGCGCCGGCGGGCACGGTGAACAGCAGGCGCCGGGCACCTTGCACGGCGAGCTGCCGGGCCGCCGCGGCGCCCAGCGGGCCGCCGGCTCCGGTGACGAGAACGGTGCCCCCGGGCTGCCAGGGCCGGGCGGGCTCACCGTCCGGCAGCGGGGCGCGGGCCAGCCTGCGGACGTACGTCCCGGTGGTGCGCAGCGCGACCTGGTCCTCCCCGTCGGAAGCGCCCAGCAGACCGGCGAGACGTGCCCGGGCGGGCTCGTCCAGCTCGCCCGGCAGATCCACCAGGCCGCCCCAGCTCTGGGGGTGCTCCAGCGCGGCGACCAGACCCAGGCCCCACACCTGCGCCTGCACGGCGCTGTGCGGCGCGTCCTCCGGCCCGGCCGCGACGGCGCCCCGGGTCGCGGCCCACAGGGGAACGTCGAGGCCGGCATCGTTCAGGGCCTGGGCCAGAGCGAGGGTGCCGGCCAGCCCTGCGGGCACCGCCGTCCGCTCGGCGTGCGGCCGCTCGTCGAGGGCCAGCAGCGACAGCACCCCGGCGAACGGCCCCTCTTCAACGGCCACCTGCTCGGCCCACGTTGCCCGGGCAGGCCGTGCGGGGTCGAGGACGAGCCGTCGTACCCGGGCCCCGTGAGCGGTCAGCGCGGCGGCGCAGGCCGCCGCCGTCTCCTCGTGCCCGTCCTGCGGGACGGCGAGCAGCCAGGTGCCGGAGAGCGCGGCCGGGGTGAGATCGGGCCGGTGCTTCCATTCGACGCGGTACCGCAGCCCGTCCAGTTCGGTCCGCTCCCGCCGCCCCCGCCGCCACTCGGCGAGCGCGGGCAGCACCCCTTCGAGATGTCCGGTGTCGCCGAGTCCGAGCGTCCCGGCGAGCGAGGCGACGTCCCCGCCCTCGACCGCGTCCCAGAACCCGGCCTCGACCGCGTCGACGACGGGAACACCGGAAGCGGTGTCGGCGGCGGCACGGTGCAGCCAGTAGCGCTCGCGCTGGAAGGCGTAGGTGGGCAGGTCGACGTCGGGTTCACCCTGTGTACGTCCCTGCACTGCCTGCCAGTCGACGTGCGCGCCGTGGACCCAGGCCTCGGCGAGCGAGGCCAGGAAGCGCTGCGGACCGCCCTCGTCGCGGCGCAGGGTGCCCAGGGTGACCGCGGTCGCATCGGAGGCGTCGATGCTCTCCTGCACGCCGATCGTCAGCACCGGGTGCGC
>NZ_JBFADM010000132.1:0-4994 GCF_040641355.1 Streptomyces sp. NPDC020996 | reverse complement strand
TCGAACGCCGCCGCAAACACCGGATACGCCCCGTACAACTCCCGACCCATCCCCGCCCGCTGCGCCCCCTGCCCCGAGAACAACAACGCCACCCGGCCACCGGAGACCACCGAACCGCGCACCACACCAGCCGCCGGCACACCCCCCGCCAGCGCATCCAACCCAGCACGGAACCCCTCGGAACCCGAGGCCAGCACCACCGCCCGCTGCTCCAACGCAGCCCGCGACCGCACCAAAGCAGCCCCGACATCCACCGGCGACACATCCGCCGCCCCCGCATACGCCCGCAGACCGCCCGCCTGCGCACGCAGTGCCGCCTCCGAACGCGCCGACACCACCCACGGCACCAGACCACCCGCGACCGGCGCCGCCTCCACCGCAGGAGACTCCTCCGGGACCTGCTCCACGATCACGTGCGCGTTCGTCCCGCTGATCCCGAACGACGACACACCCGCCCGCCGCGGACGCCCCACCCCCGGCCAAGGCACCGCCTCCGTCAGCAACTCCACCCCACCCGCCGACCAGTCCACATGCGGCGACGGCTCCCCCACATGCAACGTCCGCGGCAACACACCATGCCGCATCGCCATCACCATCTTGATCACACCCGCCACACCCGCCGCGGCCTGCGCGTGGCCGATGTTCGACTTCAGGGAGCCCAGCCACAGCGGCCGGTCCTCGGGCCGCTCCTGGCCGTACGTCGAGATCAGGGCATGTGCCTCGATCGGATCGCCCAGGGTGGTGCCGGTGCCGTGCGCCTCGACCGCGTCCACGTCGGCGGGGCTGAGCCGGGCGTTGGCCAGGGCCTGCCGGATCACCCGCTGCTGGGAGGGCCCGTTCGGGGCGGTCAGGCCGTTGGAGGCGCCGTCCTGGTTGACCGCCGTACCGCGGATCACGGCCAGCACCCGGTGGCCGTTGCGCCGCGCGTCCGACAGGCGTTCCAGGAGCAGTACGCCCACGCCCTCCGACCAGCCCGTGCCGTCCGCCGAGGCGGAGAAGGACTTGCAGCGGCCGTCCGCGGCCATGCCGCGCTGGCGGCTGAACTCGATGAACACACTGGGCGTCGCCATGACGGCGACTCCGCCGGCGAGGGCCATGCCGCACTCGCCGGAGCGCAGGGACTGGGCGGCCATGTGGATGGCGACGAGGGAGGAGGAGCAGGCGGTGTCGACGGTGACGGCGGGGCCCTCCAGGCCGAAGGTGTAGGCGACGCGGCCGGAGACGACGCTGCCCTGGGTACCGGTGAGCCCGTAGCCCTCGACGCGCTCGGGGTGCTCCTCGACGCGGAACGCGTAGTCGTGGTGCATGGCGCCGGCGAAGATTCCGGTGCGGCTGCCCCGCACGCTGTCGAGGTCGATCCCGGCGCGTTCGAAGACCTCCCAGGCGGCCTCCAGCAGGAGCCGCTGCTGCGGGTCCATGGCGAGCGCCTCGCGCGGTGAGATGCCGAACAGTTCGGCGTCGAAGTCGCCGGCGTCGTAGAGGAATCCGCCTTCGCGGGCGTAGCTGGTGCGGAGGCGTTCGGGATCGCTGTCGAAGAGGGTTTCGAGGTCCCAGCCGCGGTCGGTGGGGAACTCGGTGATGGCGTCGCGGCCCTCGTGCACGAGGTCCCACAGGTCCTCCGGCGAGGTGACGCCACCCGGGTAACGGCAGGCCATGCCGACGACCGCGATGGGCTCGTCGGCACCGGTGTGCGCCAGGACGGGTTCGGCCGGCGTGGCCGCGGTCTGCTCGGCGTGGTCGTCGGGGACGAGCGCGGTGAGCAGGAACCCGGCCGCCGCGGCCACCGTCGGGTGGTCGAAGACCAGGGTGGCGGGGAGCCGTACGCCGGTGGCGGCGGCGAGCTGGTTGCGCAGTTCGACGGCGGTGAGGGAGTCGAAGCCGAGTTCCTTGAACGCCTTGTCGGGGCGGATCGCGCCCGGGTCGGCGTGTCCGAGGACGGTGGCCACGGCCGCGCGCACGATGTCGAGCAGTTCGTGCTCGCGCTCGGCGGAGGCGAGGGCTGCGAGGCGCCGGGTGAGGGTGCCGGTGCCGGCGTCGGCACCGGTCTGCACGGTGCGCCGCGCCGGAACCCGGACCAGCCCCCGGAACAGGCCGGGCAGCAGTCCGGAGGCGGCACGGCCGCGCAGGGTGGCGAGATCCAGGCGGGCCGGTACGAACAGGGCGCGGCCGGGGGTGCGCAGGGCGGTGTCCATGAGGGCGAGCCCGTGGTCGTCGGCGAGGGGGAGGATGCCGGCACGGGTCATCCAGCCGAGGTCGCCGTCGCCGAGGTGGGCCAGCATGCCGCTGGACTGCTCCCACAGTCCCCAGGCGAGCGAGGTGGCGGGGAGTCCCTCGGCGGTCCTGCGGTGGGCGAGGGCGTCGAGGAAGGCGTTGGCGGCGGCGTAGTTGCCCTGTCCCGGATTGCCGAACACACCCGCGACGGAGGAGAAGAGCACGAAGGCGTCCAGGTCGGCGTCGCGGGTCAGCTCGTGCAGATGCCAGGCCGCATCCGCCTTCGGCCGCATCACCGCATCCAGCCGCTCCCCGGTCAGCGACCCCACCAGACCGTCGTCCAGCACACCCGCACAATGCACAACCCCGCACAACCGGCCCGGCAACGACCCCAACAACGCCGCCACCGCCTCCCGATCGGCCACATCACACGCCACCACCTCCACCGACTCCGCACCCAACGCACGCAGCTCCCCGACGAGTTCAGCCGCACCCGGAGCCTCCGCACCCCGCCGGCTCGTCAGCACCAGACGCTTCACACCGTGCTCACCCGCCAGATGCCGCGCCACCAGCGCACCCAGCGCCCCGGTCCCACCGGTGACCAGAACCGTCCCGTCGGTGCGCCACACGGGTTCGCCCGAGCGGGCGGCGGTGGAGCGCACCAGGTGCGGCGTGAGCAGCGTCCCGTCGCGTACGGCGACCTGGGACTCCCCCGTCGCGAGGGCAACGGCCAGGTCGTCGGCCCGGTCTTCCCACGGGTCGAGGTCGACGAGGACGAAGCGGTCCTGGTTCTCGGCCTGCGCGGAACGGATCAGGCCCCAGACCGGCGCGTGGACGAGGTCGGTGAGGTCCTCTCCCTCGCGGACGGACACGGCGCCGCGTGTGACGACGGCCAGCCGGGACAGCGCGAACCGCTCGTCGGCGAGCCAGTCTCGGACCAGAGCGAGCAGGTCGGCGGTGGCTCGACGGGCGGTCTCCGCCGACACGGTCTCGCTCGCGGCCGGCTCAAGGGCGACGACGACGGTCGACGGCACGGCGAGCCCACCGTCCAGGGCGGCCCGCAGCGCTTCGAGGTCGGCGAAGTCCGCGCCGCCGAGCCGTACTTGGTCGTCGGCGTTCGAGGCGGGCCGCGTCGGCGGGGAGGTCCACTCGACGACGTGCAGCCCGTCCCGCTGCGTGCCGCCCAGTCGGCCGGCGGCGACCGGCCGCAGGACGAGCGAGTCGGCGTGCGCCACGACCCGGCCCCGACCGTCGGCCGCGGTCAGCGACACCGTGTCCGTGCCGAGCGAGGTCATGCGGATGCGCAGGGCGGCGGCGCCGGTGGCGTGCAGGGACACTCCGCTCCACACGAACGGCAGTCGTACGCCCGGCTCCTCGCCCTTGGCCGCGCGCAGCAGTTGCTCGGCGTGCAGCGCGGCGTCGAGCAGTGCCGGGTGGAGGCCGAACGCGCCTGCCTGGGAGGCCTGTTCGGGCGCGAGGGCCACTTCGGCCCATACGGTCGTGCGCTGCCGCCAGGCGGCTCTGAGTCCCTGGAAAGCGGGCCCGTAGGCGTAGCCGACGGCCGCTGCGGAGTCGTAGAACCCGTCCAGGTCCACGGACTCGGCACCCGGCGGAGGCCACTGCGTCAGTTCCTCCTCCGTACCGGCCGCACCGAGCGCGAGGGACCCGGTGGCATGCCGCGTCCACGGTGCGTCGGCGTCATCGGCGTGGCCGGCGGGGCGGGCGTACACGCTCACGGTGCGGCGGCCGGAGCCGTCCGGGGCGGCCACGACGGTCTGCACCTGCACCGCGCCGCGCTCGGGCAGCGGCAGAGGCGTTTCGAGGGTGAGTTCCTCGAGGTGGTCGCAGCCCGCCTCGTCCCCGGCGCGCACGGCGAGTTCGAGGAAGGCGGTCCCGGGCAGCAGCACGGCGCCGTCGGCCCCGTGGTCGGCGAGCCACGGGTGGCTCTGCAGCGACAGCCGCCCGGTCAGCACGTACTGGTCCCCTTCGGCGACCCGCACCACGGCTCCGAGCAGCGGATGCCCCGCCTCGCCGAGTCCGGCGGCCGCCACGTCGGCGGCTGCGGAGTCCGGGGTGTCGAGCCAGTGACGCTGCCGCTGGAAGGGGTAGGTCGGCAGCTCGGTGGCCACGTCGGCGCCGCGGGCCTCGTTGAGGGTGGTCCAGTCGACGGGGACGCCGCGGCTCCAGGCAGTGCCGAGCGAGGCGTACAAACGCGCCAGACCGCCCTCACCACGACGCAGGGTGCCCGTCGCACACACCTCCACACCCGCGTCCTGCGCCGTCTCCTCCACCCCGTACACCAACACCGGATGAGCACTGCACTCTACGAACGTGCTGTGGCCCTCGGCCAGCAGACGCCGCACCACGGGTTCGAAGGACACCGGCTGCCGGCAGTTGTCGTACCAGTACCCCGCCGTCAGCTCCGGCCCTTCCAGCACCTCCCCCGACACCGTGGAATACAACGGCACACTCCCCGCCCGCGGCCTGACGAACGACAGCAACTCGACAATCCGCTCCCGCAGCCGGTCCACCTGCGCACAGTGCGAAGCGACCGTCGAACCGATCACCTTCGCACGGATACCCTCCGCTTCCAGCCCCGCCACCAACTCCTCCAGAGCCGGCACCTCACCCGCCACCGTCACCGACCCCGGACCATTCACCCCCGCCACCGACAACACCCCACCGAACCGCCCCAGCCGCGCCGCCACCTCCCCCACCGGCAACGACACCGACGCCACCGCCCCCCGCCCCACCAACTCCTGCGCGAACAACCGAGACCGCAA
>NZ_JBFADM010000131.1:0-5544 GCF_040641355.1 Streptomyces sp. NPDC020996 | reverse complement strand
GTCGCATCGGAGGCGTCGATGCTCTCCTGCACGCCGATCGTCAGCACCGGGTGCGCACTGGACTCGACGAACAGACCATGCCCGCGCGCCAGCAGCCCCTCCACGGCCTCCTGGAAACGGACCGTGGTGCGCAGGTTCGCGTACCAGTACTCCGCGTCCAGCTCCGCACCGTCCACGAAAGCACCGGTGACGGTGGAGAAGAAGGGCACCTGGGCGGTGCGCGGCCGGATGCCGTGCAGCAGGCCGATCACCTCGTCACGGATCAGCTCGACCTGCGGGCCGTGCGAGGCGTAGTCCACGTTGATACGCCGGGCGCGGACACCGTCCGCCTCGCAGGCAGACATCAACTCGTCCAGCGCCTCGGGATCACCCGAAACGACCGTGGACTGCGGACCGTTGACCGAAGCCAGCGCCAGCCGGTCACCGAAGGAAGCGATCCGCTCCCGTACGGCGTCGGCCGTGTCCGCCACGGACACCATCCCGCCCCGCCCCGCCAGGGCGATGAGCGCACGAGCCCGCAGCGCGGACACCTTCGCCGCGTCCTCCAGGCTCAGCACACCGGCGACGGCGGCGGCAGCGATCTCGCCCTGCGAGTGGCCCACCACCGCGGCCGGCTCCACACCCACCGACCGCCACAACTCCGCCAACGACACCATCACCGCCCACAACACCGGCTGGACCACGTCCACCCGGTCGAATCCGGGGGCGCCGTCGACACCCCGCAGGACGTCCAGCAGCGACCAGTCCACGTACGCCGACAGGGCCCGCGCGCACTCCTCCAGCCGGGCGGCGAACACCGGCGAAGCCCCGTACAACTCCACCGCCATCCCCGCCCACTGCGACCCCTGACCCGGAAAGACGAACACCGGACGGTCCGCACCCTTCACCACCGACCCCGTGACCACCCCCGGCCGGCCCTCCGCCAACGCCGACAACCCGGCCAGGAAACCGTGCCGGTCCCCCGCCACCACCACACCCCGCTGCTCCAACGCAGCCCGCGTCCCCACCAACGCCCGCGCCACCGCACCACACGCCACCCCCCGCCGCCGCCCGACGAATTCACGCAACCGGGCAGCCTGGGCCCGCAGGCCTTTCGTGCCGCGGCCGGAGAGGATCCAGGGGGCCGGGGTGTCGCCCAGGAGGGGGGCGGGCTGCTCCGGCTGCCGTGGTGGCTCGGGGGCGGGCGGCGCGGCCTGCACGATGACGTGGGCGTTCGTCCCGCTGGCGCCGAACGAGGAGACGGCGGCGGTTCGGGGGCCGTCCGCGATGGGCCAGGGGCGTTCCTCGGTGAGGAGTTCCACCGCGCCGGCCGACCAGTCGACCTCGGGCGTCGGTGCGTCGATGTGCAGCGTGCGCGGCAGGACCCCTTCGCGTACCGCCATGACGGCCTTGATCACGCCGGCGACGCCGGCCGCGGCGGCCGCGTGGCCGATGTTCGACTTGACGGAGCCGAGGTGCAGCGGGCGGTCCGCGGCGCGGTTCTGTCCGTAGGCGGCGAGCAGGGCCTGGGCTTCGATGGGGTCGCCGAGGGTGGTGCCGGTGCCGTGCGCCTCGACGAGGTCGACCTGGTGGGGGGCGAGGCGGGCGTCGGCGAGCGCGGCCTCGATGACACGGACCTGGGAGGGGCCGTTGGGCGCGGTGAGGCCGTTGGATGCGCCGTCCTGGTTGACGGCGCTGCCGCGGATCACGGCGAGGACCCGGTGGCCGTTGCGGCGGGCGTCGGAGAGCTTCTCCAGGAGGAGGACGCCGGCGCCCTCGGACCAGCCGGTGCCGTCGGCGGCGGCGGCGAACGGCTTGCAGCGGCCGTCGGGCGACAATCCGCGCTGCCGGCTGAACTCGACGTACACGTCCGGTGTCGCCATGATCTGCGCGCCGCCCGCGAGAGCGAGGGTGCACTCGCCACGGCGCAGGGACTGCACCGCGAGGTGGAGGGCGACGAGGGACGAGGAGCACATGGTGTCGACCGAGAGGGCGGGGCCTTCCAGGCCGAAGGTGTAGGCGAGGCGGCCGGAGGCGACGGCGGTGGCGATGCCGGTCATCAGGTGGCCTTCGACGTTCTCGGCCGCGCCGGGAACGTCGGGGCGGGCGTTGCCGTAGCCGGCGTAGGTGGTGCCGACGAACACGCCGGTGCGGCTGCCGGTGAGGTCGCCGGGGTCGAGTCCGGCGCGCTCGAAGGCTTCCCAGGTGGTTTCGAGGAGGAGCCGTTGCTGCGGGTCCATGGCGAGCGCCTCGCGGGGCGAGATGCCGAAGAACTCGGCGTCGAAGTCGCCCGCGTCGTGCACGAATCCGCCCTCGCGCACGTAGCTGGTGCCGAGCCGGTCGGGGTCGGGGTCGTAGAGGGCGTCGAGGTCCCAGCCGCGGTCGGTGGGGAAGCCGGTGACGGCGTCGCGGCCGTCCCGCACGAGTTGCCACAGGTCCTCGGGGCTGGTCACGCCGCCGGGGTAGCGGCAGGCCATGGCGACGACGGCGACCGGCTCCGGCTCGACGGCCTCTGCCTCGCGCAGCCGCTGCCGGGCCTGCTTGAGTTCGGCCGTCACCCACCGCAGGTGGTCGAGCAGCTTCTGTTCGTTGTCCGTCTGGCTGTGGCGGTCCGTGTGGCGGTCCATGGCGCTGGGGCTCCTTGGGTGGCGTTCCGGCACGTCTACGACTTGCCGAGCTCGTCATGGATGAGCGCGAAGATCTCGTCCGCCGAGGCATCGGCGAGCTCGTGGTGGCTGTCGCCCGCGGCGGGCTCGCGGCCGCTTTCGGTGCCCCACTTGGAGAGCAGCACCTGGAGGCGTCCCGCGATGCGGTGGCGGGTGGCGTCGTCGGGGCCGAGCCGGGTGAGCGCGGCGTCGATGCGGTCGAGGTCGGCGAGGACCGAGGTGTCGGTGTCGACCTCGCCGTCGAGCAGCTGGATGCGCAGGTCCTTGGCGAGGGCGGCCGGGTTGGGGTGGTCGAAGAGGAGGGTCGCGGAGAGCTTCAGGCCGGTCTCGGCGGCGATCCGGTTGCGCAGTTCCACGGCGGTGAGCGAATCGAAACCGAGGTCCTTGAAGGGCCGTGCCGCCAGTACGGCGTCGGTGCCGCGGTGGCCGAGGACGGCGGCGGCGTGTTCGCGGACCAACTCGATCAGGAGGTGTTCCTGTTCGGCGGCCGGGGTGGCGGCGAGGCGGTGGCGCAGCGCGGAGGCCGACTCGGCGGCGGCCGTGCTGCGTTCGGGCACCTCGTCCGCCAACGCCTGCCGCACCTCCGGCAGTTCGCTGATCAGCGCGCTGTGCCGCAGGGCCGTGTAGGTGGGGGCGAACAGCGACCAGTCGACGTCGGCGACACCGACGCAGGTCTCGTCGAGGTCGAGGGCCTGCTGCAGCGCGGCGATGGCGGTGTCCGGCGCGATGCCGATGACGCCGCGGCGGCGCAGGTGGTCGTCGATGTCCTCGGAGGCGGCCATGCCGGCCTCGGCCCAGGGGCCCCAGGCGACCGCGGTGGCGGCGAGCCCGTCGGCCCGCCGGCGTTCGGCGAGTGCGTCGAGGTGGGCGTTGGCCGCGGCGTACGCGGCCTGGCCGCCACTGCCCCACATGCCGGCGCTGGACGCGAACAGTACGAAGGCCCGCAAGTCCAGGCGGAGTTGACGCGTCAGCTCGTCGACCAGATCGGCCGCGACCGCCTTGGGCCGCAGCACCTGCGCCAGGTGCTCGGCGGTGACGTCGTCCATGAACGCGCTGTCGGACACACCGGCCGCGTGCACGACCGCGGTGAGCGGCCGTTCGGCGGGTACGGAGGCGAGCAACGCCGCAAGCTGCTCACGGTCGGCCACGTCACAGGCGACCGCTCGGGCCTCGGCCCCCGACTGCCGTAATTCCTGCACGAGTTCGGCGGCACCCGGTGCGTCCGGGCCGCGCCTGCTGGTCAGCAGCAGATGCCGGGCGCCGTTCCCGGCGAGCCAGCGGGCGAGTCGGCTGCCGAGGGCGCCGGTACCGCCGGTGATCAGAACAGTGCCCGCTCCGTCGGGCCGCCACGGGGTGCGGGCCCGGTCGGCGGGCACGGGCGCCCGGCGCAGCCGCCGCACCAGCGTCCCGGAGGCCCGTACGGCCACCTGGTCCTCATGCTCCTCACCTGCCTGCTGACCGAGGACGGCGGCGAGCCGCGCACCGGCCCGCTCGTCGATCTCCGCGGGCACGTCGACGAGGCCGCCCCACCGGTCCGGGTACTCCAGCGCGGCGACCCGCCCGAGCGCCCATGCCTGTGCCTGGGTGCCGGTGGTGTCGGCAGCCGGGTCGCCATGGCCGGTGGAGACGCCGCCGCAGGTCAGGTTCCACAGCGGGGCACCGATGCTCGCGTCGCCGAGCGCCTGCGCGAGGGCGGCGGTCGCGGCGACGGCAGCGCTGACCGCGGGGTGCGCGCGGTGCGGGCGGGCGTCGAGCGGGAGCAGCGAGAGCGTTCCGGCCAGGTCCTCCGACACCGAGGAGGAGAGCCGCTCGGCCCAGGCGGCACGGTCGGCGCCGGTGGCGTCGAGGCGCAGTTCGGTGGTCTCCGCCCCGTGCGCGGCGAGCGCCTCGGCCGCCTGCGCGGCGAGCACCTCGGCGGCTTCGACCCCTTCCGGTACGACGATCAGCCAACGTCCGGTGAGACGTGGAACGCCCGCCTCGGGCGCCGCCTTCCACACGATCCGGTACCGCCAGGAGTCCAACGTGGACTGCTCACGCCGGTCCCGCCGCCAGTCGGCGAGCGCCGGCAGCACCTCACGGAGCGGCTGCTCGTCGGGGAGTCGCAGCGTGCCCGTGAGAGCCCCCAGGTCCTCCCGCTCGACGGCCTCCCAGAACTGGGCGTCCACAGCGTCCTGGGCGGTGGCGGGGGCGGGGGATGCGGGAGTGGCTTCGAGCCAGTAGCGCTGGTGCTGGAAGGGGTAGGTGGGCAGGTCGACATGCCGGGTGGCGGTGCTCTGGAACAGGCTGTCCCACTCGACGGGCAGACCACGCGTCCACGCCTCCGCCAACGCCGTCACGAACGCCTCCGGCTCCGGACGACCCTTCCGCAACACCGGCGTCAAGAGACCGTCGAAATCGTCGCCCAGATTCTCCCGGGCCATGCTCGTGAGAACACTCTGCGGACCCACCTCCAGGAAATGCGTCACACCCTGCCCCGCCAGATGACGCACACCATCACCGAAACGCACCGCCGCCCGCACATGCTCCACCCAGTAACCCGCCGAGAACTCCTCCACCCGCTCCCCGGTCACATTCGACACCACACCCACCGACGGCACCCGATACGTCAGCGACCCCGCCACCTCACCGAACGCCTCCAACACCGGCTCCACCAACGGCGAATGAAACGCATGCGACACCCGCAACCGCCGGGTCCTACGGCCCCGCGACGCCAACTCCTCCGCAACCCGCAGAACCTCCGCCTCCACCCCGGAAACCACCACCGACGCCGGACCATTCACCGCCGCGATGTCCACCCCAGCGGTCAGCAGAGCACGCACCTCCTCCTCGGTGGCACGCACCGAAACCATCGCACCACCCTCGGGCAGCCCGCCCATCAGCCGGCCCCGCGCCTCCACCA
>NZ_JBFADM010000130.1:0-7037 GCF_040641355.1 Streptomyces sp. NPDC020996 | reverse complement strand
CCCCGCCGCCCTCCGCGCGCTCTTCCTCCCCGGGGCCCCCCCCCGGGGGGGTGGGGCGCATGGTTTTCACCCCCCCCCACGCCGTCATCCGGTGAACGGACTCAGCGCAGTGTGCTGCCTAGTCCTTGTCGCCCCGGTGTTCCGCAGGCTTCGGAACGCTGTCGTAGCCGTAGTTGTTGCCGGAGAACGCGTCGGGCTGCTTGCCCTGACCGTGGTCCGGCTTGCCGTGAGACCCCTCGTGCTCGTCGCCGGGCTTGCCGTTGTGGTCGTGGCCGCCGTTGTCGTGGCCGAATCCGCCGGGCTTGCCGCCGTTGTCGTGGCCGAATCCGCCGGGCTTGCCGTTGTGGTCGTGGCCAGGCCCGCCGGGCTTGCCGGGCTTGCCGTTGTTGCCGCCGGTGACGTTCCCGGCAGTGTTGCCGGAGGTGTTCCCGGTGGTGACGTTGTTGCCGGCGGTGTTGCCCGAGGTGTTGCCCACGGTGCCTCCGCCGGTGACGAGCGGTCCGCCCAGGAGACCGCCGCCGATCACTCCCACCGTCGTGCCGGTGGTGGCGCCGGTGGTGCCGCCGGTCGTCGTGCCCGTGGTGGTGCCGGTCGTCGTGCCCGTGGTGGTACCGGTGGTGGTGCCGGACGTCGTGGTCGAGCAGGTGCCCGGGAAGATCCTGTTGTCGTCAAGTGTCACGGCGCCGTTGCGAGCCAGCGCCCGGCCCTGGATGTTCGTCCCCGTGTTCACACTGATCGAGGTCAGAGCCATGATGGTGCCCACGAACGTGGAGTTGGTGCCGAGGGTGGCCGAACTGCCGATCTGCCAGTACACGTTGCACGCCGAAGCGCCGTTCGTGAGCAGCACCCTGCTGGAGGAGGCCGTCGTCAGGGCTTCGGGAATCTGGAACACCCAGACGGCGTTCGGGTTTCCACCGGCGTCCAGAACCAGGTCACCCGTGAGTCCGACACCGGACACGGCCTTGTAGACGCCAGGAAGCAGGGTGTCGCCATTGCCGATTCCGGCCGCGAGGGCGAAATCCGGGGCCTGGCTCGCGGCATTGTTGTAGGCCGTGACCAGGTCGCTCTTGGCGTTGAGCGCTACCGCGTCCGCCGCGTGCACGGCGCCGAGCACCTGCCCCGGAGGAAATCCGGAGACGGCCGTCCCCGGACTCACGCCGAGATCCTGGCTGAGCACGGTGGGACCGGTGTTGGTGACCTCCGAACCTGCCAGAACCGAGAAACTGGCAGCGGTGCCCAGCGGCACAGGAGTTGCGATGGCCGATGCCGGCGTCGGCATCACCGCGACCAGCACGGCGGCAACCGAGGTGGCGAGACCCGTGGTCAGCCATCCGGTCAAGGAGCGGCACTTGGCCGCCTTCGGAATCTTGAGCTTCATTGCGAGGCCATTTCCTGTGGGAGGGGGGCCGTAGCCTGCCGGGTCCTGTCGATCGCCCGGGGCCTTGGAGATTTGGCGGCATACTAGGCAGAAATCTCCGCGGAGTCGCATTACCTGAGTGGGGGGTCGGGAATATTCGAGGATTCGGCACTCCAATGCGCGTAGAGTTTCCCTGAATTCGTATTTACGATGATCAGCCCCGAACCCGGCGTCGCCTGAGAAGGGCGCTGAAACCCACTCGCCTCGGTGTTTCTTGACGGTCCGCCGACTCCGTCGGCGGCCCCGCCTCTGTCCCGAGTGGCGGGCAGCTTCCGCTCCGACGAGATGCCGAATGGGACCGTGGTGGCACGCGTGTGGCACGTCGCCCGGAACGACGAAGGGCCAGCCGGGGAGGGAACACAGGAACCCTTCCCGAACCGGCCCTTGGCCCTCTCTTCTGTCCCCCGGCAGGACTCGAACCCGCGACACCCGCTGTGCCAGGGCGCCGGGTCGGCAGCGCCAACGCAGTTGCTCGCGGTCGCGCCGCACGTCCCGGGCGCCCGCCCCGGGCGCCCGCCCCGGGCATGGCTCGCCGCAGGGCGAGGTGCGGCCTGGTGACCGACGCGGGGCTCGCGGACGCCGAGCGGCGGACGCCGCACGGGACGGGCGTCTTCCCACCGCCGCTCACGGCGCGCGACCGGCACGTACGTGATCCCGCCGCCGGCCAGGAGGGAGGAACGACGGCGGTCGGCCCCTGCCGAGACCGCACGTCCGGGGTACGGCATGAGCCCCGCGTCACCAGACTGACCGGATGGAGCGTGCCGCAGGCGACGTACCGGTGCATTACGTGGCGCACGGCGAAGGCAGACCCGTGCTGGTGCTGCACGGAGCGATGGCCGATCACCGTGAGGCCGAGGCCTGCTTCGAGCCGGCTCTGGGAGCGCGCGACGGCTACCGGCGGATCTGTCCCGACCTTCCCGGAATGGGCCGCACGCCGGCGCCGGCGTCCCTGCGCAGCGCCGAAGACGTCCTCGACGTGCTGCTCGGCTTCGCCGACGAGGTCGCCGGGCCGGACGCCGTCCTCGTCGGCGGCCACTCGGCCGGCGCCCACTACGCCCAGGGGATCGCGGCCCGGCGTCCCGACCGGGTCTCCGGGCTCGCGCTCGTCTGTCCTGTGCCGGCTGGGCGATGACGGCTTCCGCGGCTACTTCGTGGTGCGAACGCCGACGATGCTGGACCGCTACGAGCGCTTCGTAGCCCCGGCGATCCCCCTCGCCGACCAGGCCGCCCTGGAGCGGATCGGTGAGCGGTGGGAATTCGAGGCGACCGAGGGACCGGCCTACCAGGGGCCCACGCTCGTCGTCGCCGGCCGGCAGGACTCCGTCGTCGGGCACGCGGCGGCGGCAGACCTGCTCGAGCACTGCCCGCAGGCCACCTGGCAGTGCTCGACGGCGCCGGCCGCGCGCTTCCCCACGAGCAGCCGAGGATCCTGGCGGCCCTGCTGGACGACTGGCTGGCGCGGACCGACGACTTTCAGGCCTGGCCCCCGGCACGCGGACGCACGGCTGATCCAGCCCGGCGGCGGTAAGTCGGTTCAGTTCTTGCCGCTGTCCACGATGACCGGCGTGCCATTCGAGTCCGTACCGCACGGCACCGCGTACACCGGGTTGGCCTTCGCGGCTTCCTTGTACGCCTCGAGGCACTGGTTGTACAGCACCTTGTCGCTCAGCGACCCCGAGATGATCTTGTTGGCGCGGGCGATGCCCTCCGCGTCGATCCGCCTGCGTTCCGCCTGCGCCTTGGCCGTACGCACAGCCTCGGTGGCCCGCTCGGTGGCCTGCTCCTGCTGGATCTTCTTGTCGATCTGCTCCTGCAGCTTCTCCGACGGCCGCACATTGCGCAGGTTGACGGACGTGACGTCGATGCCGCGCGGTGCCAGCCGCTCCTTGACGAGCCCGGCGATCTCCGAGCTGATCTGCTCGCGGGCGGACGCGTACCCCTCCTCACTGGTGTGCTTCGCGAAGACGTTGCGGATGATCTCCCGGCTGTCCGGCAGCACCAGCCGCTCCTCGACGGCTTCCTCGCTGCCCGCCAGCCGGTACAGCGCGACCGCCTTGCCCGGCACCACGGCCCACTTGATGGTGACGTCCGCGTAGAGCACACCGCCCTGCGAGGAGCGGACCTCGACCGTGTCCTTGCCGTTGAGGTCGAGGTCCACCGGGCGGGTGGAGAAGGGCGTGACGTCGGTGAACGGTGACGTGAAGTGGAGACCCGAGGTCAGCGGCTTGCCGACGCGGCCGAAGGTCACCGGCACGCCGACCTCGTAGGCGCTCACGACGTAGATGCAGGCGAAGGCGCCTGCCAGCAGGCCCGTCACGGCGCTGAGCGCCGCCCCGAGTCTCCAGTGGCCCGCGGCGGTGCGGCCACGGCCGACGACAAAGAGCACTGCCGCGGCTATGAGCAGCAGGATGCACAGCACGAACACAGGTGTCCCCCTCCGAAAACGCTCCGCGCCGCCCGGGGGCGCGGCCCCGGCGCATCGTAGCGATCTCCGGTGTCGGGGATGCCGGGCCGTACGCGACCGCGGCCCGGACGAGGCGACGTCACATGCTCCGCTGTCCCGCCGATCGCAGCAGGGTTCAGAACCGTGCTCCCACGTCCGCGCCGCTGCTGGGGCGCAGGAAGGTGGAGGACGGGATGGCGCCGGCGGCCGTCCTGGCCCCGGTGATCACGCTTGCGTCGGTGCTGACGAACGACCAGGTGCCGCCCGTGTTCCAGGAGTTGCCGCTGCCGGTGGAGTTCGAGCCGAGCGAGGCGTTGGTGCCGTTGGCCACCGCCAGGTTCTTCGTCAGCGTGCTGGAGGAGCGGCTGAAGTCGAACCCGGTCTTGGCGTTCTTCCACGCGGTGCAGTGGTCGATCTTCATCTTGCCCGGGTTGTTGTTGTCGACGAAGCCGCCGGCGGAGTTGCCCCAGGCCATGCTGTTGCGCACGGTGTGGTCGGCGGCCACGCCGTTGCCGCCCATCTTGAACCCGTTGCCGTCGCCCTGGTAGTCGGGCAGGTTCCACCGGTTGAACCCGTTGCCCCAGGCGAGGGTGTTCTCGACGAGGATCGGCGAGCTGTCGAACATCCAGAAGTCCAGGCCGTCGTCGGAGTTGTTCCACAGCCGTGCGCCCCGCACCACGTTGCCGCTTCCGGAGCCCTCCTTGATGGCCAGTCCGTCGGCGCTCTCCCCGTTCTTCCGCGGGTCGCGGTTGCCGTAACTGTCCAGATTCAGGATCTGGTTGTCGCTGGAAGCTCCCTGGAGATGAAAGCCCGACTCGTAGTTGTCCCGGGTGACGAGGCGGTCGAAGACGTTGTGACTCGTGTCCGCGCCGAACACGCCGTAGGGGCCGTGGATGATCTCCAGCCCGCTCAGCCGCCAGTACTCGCCCTCGATGTGGACGGCGCCACGCTCGGCCCTGGGGATGGTCGAGCCCACCGCGCCGGGCGTGTACGGCATGTTCTCGCCGTCGATGACCACGTGCTCGCCGTTGTAACCGCGCAGGGTGATGGGCTGGCTCGCCGTGCCGCTCTGGAGCAGCCGGATGTTCGTGGCCGGCGCGTACGTTCCGCCCCGGATCTGGATCGTGGTGCCTGCCTGCGCCAGGTCCACCGCGCGCTGGATCGTCTTCAACGGGGCGGCGAGCGTCCCCGGGTTGCTGTCACTGCCGTTGCCCGCCACGTACAGGTCGCTCGCCGCGGCCTGACTGCCCGCCTCCGGGGCAGGGCGCGCGGGTGCCGCGTGCACGCTCCCGGCGGAGGACATGACGAGTAATCCGACGAGGAGGCCGGTGGAGCGGATGGCGGGCTTCACGCGCATGGTTCGTCTCCAGGTTGCGACTGCGTACGGATACGAGAGAGGATGTGGAAAGCGCTTTCTGGAGCGAAGCTAGGCGGTAGTGCTGAGCACGTCAAGAGTCGTCGCGTTCACTCCCGACGGCTGTGCATACGGCTGTGAACGCGGCCGTACGGCGGCCCGTTCGCCGTCGTCGGGCAGCGGGACGGCGTGGGCGCTCCGGGGCGGACCCACTGAAGCGGGCCCCGGCACGCGGGTGCGGATCCGTCGCGGCGCCGGTCGCGACAAGGCCATACGTTTCCTGTGCAAGCCGTGACGCCAATCCGCGGGCCTGTCGGCCTCGGATTACACGGGATGTTCCGGCCTGTCACGCCTACGGGAGAGCCATTGTGAAGGAAGCCGTACATATCGGCAGACGCCCATCAGCTGGACCTGATCTGCAGAAACTGCTGCACCAGGTGGCGCTCGGCGACCAGGACGCCTTCGCCGCGGTCTACGACGCCGTGGCCGGCTCCGTCCTCGGCGTCGCACGGGCCGTTCTGCGCGATCAGGCGCAGTCCGAGGAGGTGGCGCAGGAGGTGCTGGTGGAGGTGTGGCGGACCGCCCCGCGCTACCGGCCCGAGCGCGGCACGGCCATCAACTGGATCCTCACCCTCGCCCACCGGCGGGCCGTGGACCGGGTCCGGTCGGTGGAGGCCGCCGCGGCCCGTGACACCAAGGCCGCGCTGCTCGAGCACCAGCCCGCGTACGACGAGGTGACCGAGCAGGTCGAGAGCCGGCTGGAGCGGGAACAGGTGCGGCGCTGCCTGCGCACCCTGACCGAGTTGCAGCGGCAGTCGGTCACTCTCGCCTACTACCGCGGACTGACCTACCGGGAGGTCGCCGAGGCGCTCTCGTTGCCGCTCGGCACGGTGAAGACCCGGCTGCGCGACGGGCTGATCCGGCTCCGCGACTGCCTGGGGGTGACCGCATGACCACGACGGACCTGCATGCTCTGACCGGCGCCTACGCGGTGCACGCGCTGCCCGGCGACGAACGTGCCGCCTTCGAGCGTCACCTGGCCGAGTGCGACGCCTGTGCGCAGGAGGTGGCGGAGTTCACGGCCACCGCCGGACGCCTGGCCCTGGCCGCCACGGTGCGGACGCGCCCCGCCATGCGGGAGCAGGTTCTCACCCGCATCACCACCGTGCGGCAGGTGTCGCCCGGAGTCGCGTCCCTGGAACGGGTACGCCGCGGCGTGCGACGCGGACGTGGCCCGGCCCGGTGGGCGCTGGCTGCCAGTGTGGCCGCCGCGACCGTGTTCGGCGGAACCGCCGTATGGCAGTACGAACGCGCCCAGAACGCCCGGCACGAGGCCGCCCAGGCGCAGAGAGCCGTCGGGGACCTGACCAGCGTGCTGACGGCACCCGACGCCAAGTCCCGCTCGGCCCGCCTGGCGGGCGGCACCGGAACGCTGGTGGTCTCCGCGGGCCGGGACCGGGCCGTCTTCATGGCTTCGGACATGAAGGAGCCACCGCGGGGCAAGGTCTACCAGCTGTGGTTCTCCGACGGCGGGAAGATGCGCTCGGCCGGTCTGATGGACCCCGGCCGCAGCAGCCAGGCGGTGCTCATGCGGGGCGCGGTGGACGGCGCCTCCGGAGTCGGCATCACGGTGGAGCCGGCCGGCGGATCGAAGCAGCCGACCTCGCCACCGGTCGCACTGCTCGGCGTACCGACGTAGTACCCGCGCGTGGGGACCCGCCCGCCGGCGGACTCCCCGCGCGCCTGTCGGTGCCGCCGCCCCAGCGCCGATGACAGCGGACCGGCGGCGGGCAGCCCGGACCGCCCCCCGGGGCGGAGCACGC
>NZ_JBFADM010000129.1:0-7119 GCF_040641355.1 Streptomyces sp. NPDC020996 | reverse complement strand
CTCCGCAGCGGTCTGCCCGACCCCTTCGAAGTCAGCGGGCTCGGTCTGGTCCGGGCGGACAAGGAACACACCCTCACGGCCGTCTGTGAGGGCCCACGGTCCCGCCCTTGTCGTGATTCACGGCTGTGGGACTGTGCCGGAATTCCCCACTTGGCACATGATGGAGGGACTAGGGGTTGTGGGGGAGGTGCTCCGTGTCCGATGAGTCGTCGCGGCCCTGGCAGCAGGGGCCCCGTGTGCCCCAGCCGTGGGCCGGCCAGGGTGTTCCGCAGCCGTGGGCAGGACAGAACATGCCGTCGGCGGCGTCGTCGATGCTCGCCTCGCACGCCGACCGTGAGCGGACCGTGGACGTGCTCAGAGCGGGGTTCGGCGAGGGACGTCTGGAGCAGCCCGAGTTCGAGAAGCGGGTGGCACGCGCCTACGCGTCCCGCACGGTCGGGGAACTGGCCCTGCTCGTCGCCGACCTGCCGCACGGCCCGATGCCGATGACGACGGCCCCGGCGCCCGTGCCGGGCACCTTCCTGCCGGTGCCCCCGGCGCGGACCAACGGCAAGGCCGTGGGCGCCTTCGTCTGCGGTCTGCTGTGCGTGCCGACGATGGGCTTCACCGGCATCCCGGCGATCGTCCTGGGCCACACCGCCCGCGCCGAGATCCGCCGCACCGGCGAGCCCGGCGACGGCTTCGCCCTGACCGGCGTGATCCTCGGCTGGCTGTCCACCGGCTTCTGGGCCCTGATGCTGGTGCTGGGGATGCTGTCGGCGGTCCTGTGGGGCGGCGGGTGACCGGGCTGCGGGGCGGCCGCGGGCTCAGTACGGCTCCGGCGGCCGGCACGGTGGCTGCGGCGGCTGGCAGGGCGGCTGCAGGTACGGCTGCGAGGGGTGCTGGAGCTGCTGGGGGTGCTGCGCCGGGAGGTAGGGCTGCAGGTGGTGCAGCCGGGTGGGGTGGTCCGGGTGCGAGGCGAGCAGCCTGCTCAGCGCGCTCTGCTTGACCGGCGCGCCCATCCGTGCGGCGATCACGGCCTGCTCGTACTGCTCCTGCCGGTGCAGTTTGTCGAGCACGGCGGCCAGCATCGGGGCGAAGCCCAGCGCGGCGGCGTGCTCGTCGGCCCGCAGCTCGGAGCGGCGGCCCACGGCGGCGAGGGCGTAGGGCACGATCAGGACCAGGAGCGGCAGGCCGTACAGAGTGCTGATCGTGGCCACTGCCACGATGCCGATCATCAGGACGGCGATGCAGACGCCGAGACAGCCGAAGACCTTCGAGACATGGAAGGCGACTACGGAGACCGTCTTGAGAACGCGCCAGGTGATCCGGCCCGGCAGCGCGTACCAGTAGCCGAGCAGGCCCGACCAGGCGTGACCGCCGACATGATGGCCCAGCTCGTGTGCCATGACGGCGGCGAGTTCGCCGTTCGGGAGCTGGTTCACGGCGAACCGGGTGACGCCGACGATATGACCGGCGGCGGCAACCGCGTTGAGCTGGTCGCTGTCCTGCACCCAGAGTTCGTATGTCCGGCCCTCCACTCCGGCACGGCCGGTGACCTCACGCCAGACCGGTTCGATTCTGGCTCGTTCATGCGGGGTGGGGTGGCGCAGTCGGAGTACATAGCGCGCGAGGGCGCGTTCAGTGGGGCGGTGGAACACGAGTGCGCCGCTGGCGAGCCAGAGCAGGATCACCAAGAAGCCGAATTCGCCGAAGAACAAGGACACCAGGCCGACGACGAAGAGACTGCACAGGAAGTTCGGCAGGTGCAGGAGGAGGCTGCCGACGGCTGTGGCGTCCGTCCGGCGCTGGCGGTCGGCGATGTGGATGCGGCGGGGGCCGGTGTCGATGTGGTGGGGGTGGTTCGGGTCGGTGGGGGCGGGGGGTGTGCCGGGCGGCAGCGCGGGCACCGGCGGCATGGCGGGCATGGCGGGCATGGCGGGCACGGCGGGCATGGCGGGCACGGCGGGCGGGGTGGGCGGGGTGTAGGGGTACTGGGGCGGGACGGGGGCGGCTGCCTGCGGGTACTGCGGGGGGTGAGGAGTCTGCGGGTACTGCGGGGGCGTAGCCGGTGGGTACGGGGGGCTCGGCTGGTGAGGCGGCTGGTGCGGGTACCGGGGTGGCTGGTCCATGGGGATTCCTCGAATCGGTGAAGGGACGTGCAGGGCGGGAAGTCAGCCGAGGAGCAGGGCGGCGGGCAGGAGGAGGGTTCCGGCGCAGAAGGCGATCAGGCCGACGCGGATCCACTGGTGTTTGCGTGCGGCGATCCGGCTCGTGTCGGTGAGGGCCGCGGCCAGCGCGGCCGCGGGGTCCTGCCGGGTGGTGTCGAGGGCGGACTCCAGCCGGCCGAGACGAACGGCCTCCTGGATGTCGCCGAAGTAGGACAGCGGCTGCCCGGGCTCCCACCGGGTGGCGCGGTAGCGGGGGAGAACGGTCAGGAGCAGCGCGAAGAGCGAGAGGACCAGCGCGGTCACCCCCGCCCACCACAGCACGGCACCGGTGCTGGAGAGTGCCGCCGGTGTCCAGCTCCGTCCCGCGAGCAGGCCGCCGCAGACACCCGCGGTCATACCGAGGGCGCCTACCAGTACGGAGGCCTTGTTGTCGGCGCGGGCGAGTTCGGCCCGTAACTCGGTCAGCAGGCGTTCGCACAGGGGGAGGAGCCCGGCGGGGCCATCGCCCGGAGCGGCGGGCGGGCTCGGCGGTGGGGCGGGCGGCGGGTCGAGCGCGGTCACGGCCCGGTCTCCTCGCGGCGGCCGGACTGGGGCGCGCTGCCCGGATCCGTGAGCGTGCCGCGCGCGTCCCCGGTGCCGGGTACGGCGCCGCCGCCCTGTGCGCCTTCGCCGTCGGGTACGTCGTCGAGGGCGTTCGGAACGTCCTGAACCGGCAGGGTCGGGTGCCGTCCGTAGCCCGGGGGCGGCTGCCAGGCGGGGGAGCCGGGAGCGACCGGGGCCGCGGGCAGCGGCACGGGGGGAGGTACGGAGGGAGATACGGGCGGCGGCAGCGGGACGTGGGGGTCAGGGGTCTGGGGTCCGGGGACGCCCGGCCCGCCGTACGGTCCGGGACCGCCGTACGGTCCGGGACCGCCGTACGGACCCGGCCCGCCGTACGGTCCCGGACCGCCGTACGGACCCGGCCCGCCGTAGTACGACGGCGCGGGCCAGGACGTGGTGGGCCAGGACGCGGCAGGTGCAGCCGCAGGCGCCGGCCCCGTGGACGAGGGGTCTGCTGGTGCGGGCGGCCCACCCTCCGGGAGCGCGTCATGAGGCCGCCCCGGATCCACCTGCCCCGGTTCTGTCACGGCCGGACCTGGAGGGGGCGGGCCGTCCGGCTGGGGCGGAAGCGCGGCGTGGGGCACGCCCGGCAGGCGCTGGTTGAGGATGTCGTGGACCGTGCGCAGGGCCAGCTGTTTGGGTCCCTCGAGCTCCCAGTTCTCGGCGGCGTTGCCGCCCAACAACTGCTTGACGAGGTCCATCTGGGCCTGGATCAGGCGGAGTTGGTCGTCCCGCATGCTGTTCATGACCAGCTGGGAGTCCTCCGGGTGCTGGGCCAGGTGCAGCGCCCAGGCGTGCACGCCGCCCTGCTGGAGGTGCCACTGGTAGAAGTTGATCTTCTCGGCTTCGAGCTGCTGCAGTTCCAGGGACTGCCGGCCTTGCCGCAGGGCGAGTTCGTGCTGTCGTCGCTGTTGGTCGAGGAGCAGCTGGTGCTGCTGCGCGCCGAAGGCCATGGCCCGTTCGATCTGGAAGGTGTCCTGCTGCCGGGCCCGGGCGTCCAGTTCGGCGTCGACCGCCATGCCGCGCTGTGTCGCGTGGATCTGTTCCGCGGCCGCGTGGTCGATGGCCTGGAGGCGGCGCTGGTGGTCGATGTCCTCCTGGTCGCGCCGCACCCGCAGGGTCCAGCTGACCTGCAGACCGGCGGGCGCGCCGAGTGGCCCGAGCAGATGCATCCGCTCCAGGAGCGCGTGTTCGGCCGCGGCGCTGTCGGCGACGGCGAACCCGCGGGTGACCGGCCGGGCCGCCTGCTGGAGTTCGCTCAGCAGCAGCCCGGGCACGTTCCGGTGCCCGGACGCCACGAACCGGGCCGGGTCGAGCACCTGCCAGGACAGCTCGACCTGAACGGTGAACTCGAAAGCGTCGTTGTCGCTCGGCAGGGTGAGCTCCGCGGTGTGCGGGTGGACGCCCATGTCCACCTCGTACACGGCGGTGTACCGGTTCGCGGCGATGTCGGCCCGCGTCGGCCGCCGGGGCGGCAGGTACGCCTCGTAGCCCCCTTTGGTGGTGGAGAAGACCAGGGCGTGGTCGATGCGGACGTACGACCTGAGGCTGAACTCGAAGCGGGACAGCTGGCGCACCGTCAGGACGGGGTCGGTCAGCGGGGTGTGCCGGTCGGCGTTCTGCTGCCACTCGGGCGGGCGGAAGGGCATCGGGATGTGTCTCCTCAGGGGGCGACCCGGCGCGGGTCAGCGGTGGGGCAGTGTGGTGAGCAGGCGGGCAGCGACGGACGGTGGCCTCTCGCCGTCCTCGCCGGGCATGGTCCGCAGCAGGTGGCTCAGCCTGTGGTGCTCGATGGCCGTGGTGACGAGGGCGGGCAGCAGCGCGGCCAGCGCCCACTCCGCGGCCCGGGACCGGTCGGCGATCAGCACCCACTCGCGGAGTGTGCCGAGCGCATCACCCGTGGTGTGCGGGTCGGCGAGGGCGGCTCGCCACAGGTAGGGCACGCCGTGGGCGGCGGGTCCACCGTCACCGACCGCGCGTGCGTACCAGCCGAGGACCAGGGGGGTGCCGTGCGGTTCGTCGTCCTCGGTGCGGGTGCAGGCGGACACGAAGCCGCCGAGGGTCAGACGGCGTACGGCCCGGTCGTCGTCGATGTGGGCGCGGAGTTCGGTGAGGACTTGGTCGGCGGCCGGGGACAGCAGCAGTAACCCGACCGACTGGGCGAGTTCCAGGGCCAGTTCGCCACCGGGGACGTCGCGGGTGTCGCGGGCGTCGGGGCCTTCGGTGTCAGCCGTGTCAGCGGTGTCAGCGGTGCCGTTGTGCAGTCGGCGTGCGGCACCGCGCAGCGCGGCCAGCGCCTGCTGCGGACGCTCCGGTCCGAGCAGGCCGTACGCCCGTACCGCCACCCAGCGCAGCCGCTGGTCGTCGCCCGAGCACCAGGCGTCGAGGATGCGGGGGACGTTGGGCGTGTCGATGAAGTGGGCGAGCGTGAGCGCGTTGACGGCGACGAGGCGGTGGCGGAACCAGTCGGAGGTGCCCCACGGCTCGATGATCAACGCCATCGCCGAAGGCAGATCGGTGAGCGCCAGGACGGCGACGGTGGACGCGGCGCGCGTGCGCACCAGCGGGCGGCCGTCGTCGGCGAGGTGCCGCAGCCACCGGACGAGAGCCGGCCGGGCGGAGGGGTGCCCGGTCCACACCGTGCTCAGCAGCAGGGCCGAGGTGCGCTCGTCGAGGAAGGCGGCCTTCGTCTGGGCCACCGGCCCCCACTCCGTCTGCTCGTCGTCGACGAAGGAGTGGGCGCGGGCGACCTGGAGGCGCCTGCCGATGTGGGTGCCGAAGACGGGGACCACCGGGACGCGGGAGGGGTTCTCGGTCTCCTGCAGGTACCGGTAGAGGAGGTCGCTGAGCTCGGCGGTGAGCGGGTACGGGCCGCCGTCGAAGGCGGCGAGGGCGACGAGGAACGCCTTGTCGCGCAGGTGAAGCAACGCCTCGTCCTCCGCGAACCACTCCTGGACCTGGTGTTCGAGCGAGACCCAGGAGAACCGGGCCACCGCCTCCTCGGTGACCTCCCCGGCCGCGTACCGGACGAGCAGCCGGGCGAAGCGGGCGGCCTCGCGGGGCTGGTGGACACGGCTGAGGAAGTCCTTCACCAGGGGGTGACCGAGCAGTTCCGCGGTGGTCTTCGGGGTCGTGCCGGTGCCCAGATGGGCGGCGAGGACATCGGCGGCGGCGGGGGCCCGCCACTCTTCGGGGGTGATGTCCTCCAAGGCGGTGCCGGGGCCGACCGTGATGACGAGGTAGGCGTTCTGCGCGGCCAGGCGGTCACGTACGGCCAGCAGGTGGTGCTCGCGCAGGGGGTTGTCGCGGCGGACGGAGAGGTCGCACAGGGCGTAGCCGAGGGCGGGCCTCGGGGCCCCGGCCCCGTCCTCGCCCTCCTCCCCGGCGTGCGGCTGCCCACCGGCGTTCGTGCGCGGCTCCTCCGGGCGCGTCCCGCCGGCCGGCTCCCCGCTGCCGGCGGCGGCTGCGCCGTTCACGCCGTTCGCGCTGTCCGCACCGTCCGTGGTGCCGGACCCGTCACCGGAGATCAGGTCGGCGAGGGAGCCCGGACCGGTGTCGCGGTCCAGGGCGCGTACGGGGGAGGCACCGAGCCGGTGGAGCAGCATCAGGGCGGCGGTGCGTCGGCCGGTGAAGCGGCCACCGGACAGCACCAGTACGCGCTCGTCGCGCAGCCGGTCCGAGAGGTGGGCCATGACCTCGTCGTCGGCGGCGAAGTGCGCGGAGAGCCGTTCCATGGCGGCACGCGGGATCTCCCCGGTGCCGGATGCGGACCCGGACAGGGAGCCGGAAGCGGAGGCGAACACCGACGCCGCGAAGGCGGGCATGGTCAGCTGGAAGATCTCGGTCTTGCTGCCCAGGAAGACGTCGCCGGAGAAGTTCCCGCCGCTGATGCCGCCGTGCTGGGTGCCGCCGTGCAGGCCGCCGTTGAAGGCCGACCGCGCCCCGACGTTCATGGTCGTCGGGGCGTGGTCCACCAGGTCGCGCCGGGCCGTCCACGCGTCCTGCGGCTGGTCCGGTTCCCCCGGTTCCTTCCCCGCGTCCGGCTGCGCGTCGTCCGCCGGGCGGGCCTCGCCGCCGGACTGCTCGGCCGGGCGGTCCGGGGCCGCCGGCGCCGGGCGCTCGGGGGACCGCGCCTCCTGCCCGCTCATGCGTCCTCCTCCCGTGCGGGACCGCCGCGGAGGCCGCTGTCGCCGATCGTCACATTGCCGTGGAAGTTCCCGCCGCTGATGCCGCCGTGCTGGGTGCCGCCGAACACGCCTCCGTTGACGGTGCCGCCGCGCAGATCGACGGCCGGGCCCGGCGCCGGGGCTCCCCGGGTTCCGTCCGGCGCCGGGCGGTCCTGACGGGGGCCGCCCGGGGTGAAGCCCTT
>NZ_JBFADM010000128.1:0-7259 GCF_040641355.1 Streptomyces sp. NPDC020996 | reverse complement strand
GGGCCGGCCCCGCCGGGGGGGGGCCCGGGGGGGGGGGGGGCGGGGGCGGCGGCCCGCCCCCCCCCCCCCCCGGGGTGGGTCAGGCGTCGGCCGTGGCCGGCTCGGCGAGCCAGGCGCCGTAGCCGCCGAGCAGGTCGGAGACGTCGGTGCGGCCCTTGTGCCGCAGCAGGCTGGAGCCGATGGAGGAGCGGTGGCCGCCCGCGCAGTGCACGACCAGGGGCCGGTCGGTGGGGACTTCGTCGATACGGCGGGCCAGTTCGGCCAGCGGGATGTGCAGCGAGCCCTCGATGAAGCCCTCCTCGCGCTCGGAGCCGTTGCGGACGTCGAGCACCAGCGGCGGCTCGTCGCCGTCCAGGGCGCGGCGCAGTTCGTCCACGGTCAGGCGGCTGGCCTGCGCCATCTCGTCGGCCAGGGCGGGGAAGGCGCCCTCGGGCTCCCGCAGGTAGCCGGCGACCTTGTCGAAGCCGATGCGGGCGAGCCGGGTGACGATCTCCTCCTCGCGGTCCTGCGGCGCGACCACGATGACGTCCTCCTCCGGGCCGACGACCATGCCGGCCTGCTCGGCGAAGCGTCCGTCGGCGGGCACGTTGACCGAGCCGCGCAGGTGCCCGGCGGCGAAGTCCTGCGGCGAACGGGCGTCCACGACGACCGCCCCGGCGGCGCGCCGCTCCATGAAGTCCTCGACCGACAGCGGACGCGGCGCGGCGGTCGCGTCGAACAGGCCGTGCTCCTTGCGGTTGAGGATGGCGTCGTAGACGAAGTAGGCGGGCGCGGAGGGCTGGCCCGCCGTCACCAGCTCGACGAACTTCTCCTCGCTCATCGGACGGCACGCGTAGTTGGTGGCGCGCTGCTCGCCGATGGTCGACTGGCGCTGCGTGGAGAGGTTCTTGCCGCAGGCGGACCCGGCGCCGTGCGCGGGGAAGACCCGCACCGCGTCGGGCAGGGCCATCAGCTTTTTCTGGATGCTGTCGTAGAGCATCGAGCCGAGTTCGTCGGCGGTGACGCCGATCGAGGCGAGCAGGTCGGGACGGCCGACGTCGCCGATGAACAGCGCGTCGCCGGTGAGCACGCCGTAGGGCACGGCGTCGTCCGCGTGCTCGTACACCAGGATGCTGATCGACTCCGGGGTGTGGCCGGGGGTCTCCATGATCTGGAGCTGGACGTCGCCGAGGCTGATGCGCTCGCCGTCGGTCAGCTTGCGGATGGGGTACTCGGCCTCGGCGCGCTGCCCGTAGCCGATCCAGGCGCCGGTGCGGTCACGGAGCTCCAGGTGACCGGCGAGGAAGTCGGCGTGGAAGTGGGTGTTCAGCACGGCCTCGATGGTGAAGCCGTGCGCCTCGGCGTCGGTGAGGTACTCGGAGACGTCACGCCGCGGGTCGACGACGACGGCCTTGCCGGTGGTCTCGTCGGCGATCATGTACGAGGCGTGGGAGAGGCAGTCGAGGTAGTACTGGGCGAAGAACATGGTCGGGTGACCTCCGTATCGGATCGAATTGATACCCGGGGGGGTATGTAGAAGGTTCTGGTCCGCCCTTGGCGGGGGCGGGGGCGGGGGAGAGGGGGGCCGGGGCCGGTGGCCGGCCCGGACCGGGAGGGCCCGGGCCCGGCTCGCCGGTCAGAGCCGGCCGGTGAGCATGCCGTGCCAGTACACCGGCGGCAGCAGGTACCGCTTGAACACCCACATGTCCCGCCGCTCCTTGAACGTGTCGATCAGCGGGAAGGAGGGCTGCGGCTTCAGGTCGTAGTCGAACTCGGCGAGCAGCATCTTGTCGCGGGCGGTCACCAGCGGGCAGGACGTGTAGCCGTCGTAACGGCGGGACGGGGAGCGGTCGTTCATCACGTCGAGCAGGTTGGCCGCCACGACCGGCGCCTGCTTGCGCACGGCCGCGCCGGTCTTCGACGTCGGCAGGTTCGCCACGTCGCCGAGCGCGAAGACGTTGCCGTAGACCGGGTGCCGCAGGGTGTGCTTGTCGGCGGCGACGAACCCCAGCGGGCTCGCCGGGTCGGCCAGCGGACCGGTCTTGATCCAGTCGGGGGCGCTCTGCGGCGGCACGGCGTGCAGGAGGTCGTAGCCGATGGTCTCCTTGGTGCCGTTCGCGTGGTCGGTGATGACGAGCGTGCGGGCGTCGCCGTCGACGGCCGTCATCTCGGAGCTGAGCCGGACCTCGATGCCGTACCGGGCGGCGACCTTCTCCAGCACCTGCGCCCAGGCCGGCACCTTGAACATCACCGGGTCCGGGATGACCATGATGACGCGGATCTGGTCCAGGACCTTCTGCTTGCGCCAGTGGTCGGCGGCCAGATAGGCGATCTTCTGCGGGGCGCCGCCGCACTTCAGCGGGGTGGCCGGGTGGGTGAACACGGCCGTGCCCGACTTCAGCTGCTTGACCAGCTCCCAGGTGCGCGGGGCGTACTGGGGAGCGTAGTTGCTGCTCACCCGGTCGTGACCGACGGCCTCCGCGAGGCCGGGCACGCCGTCCCAGTCGAGCTGGAGGCCCGGTGCCACCACCAGGTACTCGTAGGTGAGCTGCTCGCCGCCGGACAGGGTGACCGTCCGGGCCTCGGGGTCGACGGACTCGGCGCGGCGCCGGACCCAGCGCACCCCGTCGGGGATGACGGACCCCTCGGGACGGCGGGAGGCGCCGAGGGGGGCCTGGCCGCCGCCGACCAGCGTCCACAGCGGCTGGTACCAGTGGGTGTCGGACGGTTCGATCAGGGTGATGTCGGTGACGCCGGCGCGGCGCAGGCGGGCCGCGACGCTGATGCCGGCGCTGCCGCCGCCGATGACGACGACGCGGTGACGGCCGGTGAGCGGCTCGTTCGCGGGGGAGGGGGTGGCGGCCAAGGCGGGACTCCTTCTCGTCGGCAGGCCTGGGTGCGGGTGTCGGTGGGGTGGGTCAGGCCGCGTGCTCCGGGGCACCGGCCGCGATCGGGCGGCCCGCTCGGGCCCAGCCACTGGTGCCGCCGGCCACCGAGAAGGCGTCGACACCACGGGAGTTCATCCAGTCGGCGGCGGTCTTGCTGCGGTTGCCGCTGGCGCAGATCACGTAGACCGGCCGGTCGCCGGGCAGTTCGCCGCACCGGTCGAGCACGCTGCGCAGCGGCATGAGCCGGGCGCCCGGCACGTGGCCGGCCACGTACTCGGCGGGTTCCCGGACGTCGACGGTGAGCGCGCCGTCCGCCCACGCGGCGGAGAACTCCTCCTGGGTGACTTCGCGAGCCATGTGGTTGCCTCCTCAAATACCCCCGGGGGTTTCTTGTAGGCGAGAGTACGACCCTCTCGGGGGAAGCGTCAAATACCCCTGGGGGTATTTGCCTTTCGGGCAACGTCAGGGCTCTGACCAGCGCCGCGAGTGGGAGCGGCGGCCCGCGTCGGGGCGGTCAGCGGCGCGGCGGCCCGCATTGCGGCGGTCAGCGTCGGGGCGGTCGGCGTCGCGGCGGTCGGCAGGCGCAGCGTGATCCTGGTGCCGCCGTCCGGGCCGGACGCGGCGCCGACGCTGCCGCCGTGCGCGGTGACGAGCTCCTTGACCACGGTCAGGACGATTCCGCTGCCGCCGCCGGTCGCCTGGGCGCGCGTGCCCCGCCAGAGCCGGTCGGAGACGTGCGGGAGTTCCCCGGCGGGGATCCCCGGCCCCGGGTCGGCCGCCTCGACGACCGCCTCCCCGGCGCGGCAGGAGGCGCCGACGGCGACGGTGTCGCCCGGACGTAGTAACGGGCCGCGTTCGACGGGAGGTTGCCCAGGGCCTGGTGCAGCCGGTCGGCGTCGGCGTACACCACGAGCGGAGCGGACCCCGTGCGGGTGCGCACGGTCAGCCCCGCGGTGCGCAGCTCGGCCTCGCGGTCCGCCACGGCCGCACGGACCACGGCCACCAGATCCACCTCGGCGTGCCGCAGGGACAGCCGGGCCGACTCCGCGTCCGCCGGCTCGCCGCGGTCGCCGACGACGCGGCCCAGCCGCAGGGCCTGGTCGTGCAGGACGGCCGGCCGGTCCGGGGACGGGTCGGCCGACGGCCGGCGCGAGGGCGAGCGCGCCGGGATCGCCGACGGGTAGCCGGCCGCCCTGTGGTCCGCGTCATTGCGGACGGAGGCGGACATGTGATGACAGTGGGGACACCCGGCACACGCGAGAGAAGGCGCATCCCATGAGTCAGCACGTGCACGTCCGCCTCCGCGACGGTCTGGCCGTGTCCGAGGAAGGCGACCTGGTGGAGCTGTCCCGCTGCCGCTGCGGCGCCACCTGGACGAGGACCTACCGCGTCGACGACGGCGAGCCCGAGTAACCCGGGACCGCCCGCGCGGCACGCGCCCGACGCGCGCCCGTCCATCACCCGTTCCCTGACCCGTCCATCACCCGATCGGCTCACATCCTCTGGCCGACCCCGCACTCCGGGCCGACTGTCGAAGCAGGCGGCCGGGCGACCGGTGCCCGCTGCCGCCGCCCCACGAGAAACGGAGTGCGACCATGACCGCACCGTCCCACTCGGGCGCCCCGTCCGGTGACTACCGATCCGCCCCCACCGGCGGCAGCGCCTGGGCCAACGGCGGCGCCGTCTTCGCGGGCGTCCTGATGATCGTCAACGGCTTTCTGGCCGTCTTCCAGGGCGTCGCGGCGATCTCCAAGGATGACGTCTACGCCCGCATCGGCAACTACGTCTACAAGATCAATCTCACCGGCTGGGGATGGATCCTGCTCGTTCTCGGCGTCATAGCCGTCATCGCCGGCGCGGGTATCCTCTCCGGCGCCGGGTGGGCGCGCGGGGTCGGCATCGTGCTGGCGTCGCTGAGCCTGATGGCCCAGTTCCTGTTCCTGCCCTACGCGCCGGTGTGGTCCGTCATCATGATGGCGATCGACGTGTTCGTGATCTGGGCGCTCGCGACCTACGAGCCGCGGACCACGGGGAGATGACGCCCCCGCCCCGGCCCCCACCCGCACGCCGGACTCCCCTACGCTTGGCGCACCGTCGCCGAGACCGAGGGGGGCACCGGTGAACGAGGACCACGAGGGCGTGGTCGTCTACTGGCGGCCCGGGTGCGTGTTCTGCATGAAGCTGCGCCTGGGACTGCGCCTGACGCGACTGCGGTACACCGAGGTCGACATCCGGCGCGACCCTCGGGCGGCGGCGTTCGTCCGCTCGGTCGCGGACGGCGACGAGACCGTGCCGACGGTGACCGTGGCGGGGAGGGCGATGGTGAACCCGTCGAAGAAGCAGGTGCTGCGGGCCGTCGCAGCCCACGCACCGCACCTCCTGCCGAACCGGGCCTGACCTGCCCGACGCCGCGCCCGCGAGGCCGTGCGCCTCGGTGCTGTGACGGGGGCCGGCGCTGGTGTGGTAGTCGATCTCCCCCGCGCCGGTCCCCGCGTCTTGGTCCGGTGCGCTTGGTATGGGGTGGCCGCCTGCCGGGCCGAGTGCCGCAGGTCGGCGAGATGCCTCCGCGTGCGGTCAGGATCCTCTCCGGGCCCGGCCGCCGGAGGGTGCGGCCGCCGAAGGATGCCGGTTGGAGCCGGACAGTCGGAGCCCGGCCGCCGGACCGTGCGCTCGGAGTCGGCGTCGGAGTCGGAGTCCTGCCGTTGGAGTCCGGTAGGGCCCGGTGAACCCTGCTCGTACGGCCGAGGCGGCGGGGGTGCCTCGGCTCCGGGTGCGGGAGCCCCGCGGCGGCGTCACCGATCGTCGCCTCACCGCCGCGCCGTGAAGCGGTCCGGCGGCTCGGGGCGTGGGTCAGCCCGCGCGCAGGGTGGGGGCCGTGTCGTCCGGCTCGGGACGGGACGTGGCGCCGGCGGGGGAGCCGGCCGGGACGTCCTCCGACTGCTGCAGGGTGGTGCCGCCGGGCACCCCGCGGCCCTGGCGGGGACCGGTGGACAGATGGGACGCCGCGGACAGCAGCAGCACGACCGCCGCCACGGTTCCGAGCACCCGGCACACCCGGCGGCGCCGGCCGGGACCGTCCAGGTCGCGCCAGGCGGGGCCGGCCGACAGCTCCTGCGGCTGCCACAGTTCGCCGACCGCGTCCGACGGTGCGTGGCCGGCGCCGGGCGTGAAGCGCACGGGCGCCCCCGACAGGCGCTCACGCGCCGAGGGCTCGCGGGGAGCGGAGCGGCGGATGGCCCGTTCGCTGTCGGCCGCGAACCGTCGCCAGACGTCCTCGGGCACGGGCGCCGCGTGGTGTCCGTCGCCCGCTGCCGTGCCGTCGTCCGGTTCTCTGGTGGCCATTTGCACCTGATCATGCCATGCGGGCGGCCTCCGCGCCGCAAGTACCGCGGCACACCGACCGTTCGGCACGGGACCCGGCCGTCAGCCCCCGTCAGCCCCCGTCAGTTCCCGTCAGCCCCCATCGGCGCCCGCGCCGCTGATCCGCCGGGCGACGTCGCGCAGCTTGAGGTTGTGGTGCTGGGAGATGCGGCGCAGCACGTCGAACGCCTCCTCCTCGCTGAAGCGGTGACGTTCCATCAGCATGCCCATGGCCTCGCCGATGGCGTGCCGGCTGTCCATGGCGTGCTCGAGCTGGTCGATGGTGCGGGCGCTGGACAGGGCGACGGCGGCGTGCGAGGCCAGCAGCCAGACCGCCGTCTCGACGTCCTCGCCGAAGGTTCCGGGACGGCGCGCGTACAGGTCGAGCGCGCCGAAGTCCTCGTCCTGGGCGTAGAGCAGCACCCCGCTCATGCTGCCCACGCCCAGCTCGCGGGCGCCCGCGGCGAACCGCTGCCAGGACGCCTGGGGCCGGCTGAGGTCCTCGATGCGGTACGCACGCTCGCCGGCGGCGCCGCGGGCCAGGTCGAAGCAGGGTCCCTCACCCAGCTCCCCCTGCAGCCGGTCGCAGTCCCGGACCATGTCCCCGCACGCGGCCAGGGTCACCGCCCGGCCCTTGCGCACCGCGAGGATCCCGGCCGCGTCACAGCCGTCGACCAGCCGCACCGCCGCCGCCGCGATGGCGTCCAGCGTTCCCTGGACCGAATCCTGCGCCAGCAGATCCCGTGCGAGCCGGGCCATCTGCTCCGCGTACTCCCGCCATTCCACCGGCACACCACCCGTCTCGCTCGCCGCTCGGGCCACAGGGCCGCCGGATGTCCCGGCCGGCCGCCGCGCGGAGGAAGGAGCCGCGACGTCGCGGTCCTGGCTCCGGGGTTCACCGGCCGGACTCCCACGGCCCCCGTGGCCATGCCGGCCCGCACCGGGCGGTGCGGGCCCCCGCCGTGCCGGAGGACGCCGCGCGGCCGCGGCCGGCCTCCCGCGCGCGGGGGGGGGGCCGCGCCGCGCGGCGCG
>NZ_JBFADM010000127.1:0-7399 GCF_040641355.1 Streptomyces sp. NPDC020996 | reverse complement strand
ATGCACGAGGGCCGGCACACCCCGGCCGCCGGTTTCGCCGGCACCCAGGTGCTGCCGCACCCCGGCGATGCCTCCGGCACGACCCAGATCCCGCAGCCGATCCTGCCCGCCGGGTACGGCGGCGGGGACGACGGCGGCTTCGAGGGGCACGGCAACCGGGGCAGCGGCCGCGGCAAGCTGTGGATCCTCGCCGTCCTCGCGGTGATCGCCATCGCGGCGGGCGTCGCGCTGGCGATGCAGAACACCGGCTCGGACAACAACGGCCCCGGCACGACCCAGTCACCGACCGCGACGAAGTCCACCAAGGACGACACGGCCAGCGAGACGCCGAGCGACCAGGCGAGCGACCAGGCGACGGACACGGCCACGGGCGACGGCTCCGGGGACAACTCCGGCTCGAACTGGACGCCGTCGTACTCGCCCTCGTACACGCCGTCGCCGAGCTACAGCCAGCAGCCGACGAGCGAGCCCACGAGCGAGCCGACGTCCCAGGCGCCGACGGATCAGCCGAGCGACACGGCGTCCCAGCCGTCGCAGCCGACGGAGCCGACGGCCGGCATCACCGACGGCCTGGGCGGGAACTGACCCGGCCCGGCGGATCACCTTTCACACGCGCGGGGAGCCGTCCCACGGCTCCCCGCGCGCGTGCCCGCGTGAGCCCGTGACGCCGCCCGTGATGCCGTTCGTTACGCCGCCGTGACGCCGCCCGTGATGCCGTTCGTTACGCCGCCGTGACGCCGCCCGTGATGCCGTTCGTTACGCCGCCCTGATGCCGCCCGTGATGCCGTTCGTGGGCGTGCCCGCCCGGCCGTGTGCCGGTCAGCCGTTTCAGTCCGCGAACGCCCCGCACACCGCGTCGTACTCCCGTGTCCACCACACCGCCAGCGCCGAGGCCGCCGGGAACTGGGGGTCGGCGCGGGTGTCGCCGCGTTCGTAGTGCCAGCGCAGCATCCAGAAGTCGTTCAGGCGCTCCCACCACACGCGGTGCACGGCCGCGGCGAGCTGGGACGGCGTGGCGCCGGCCGCGCGCCGGTACGCGCGCGCGTAGGCCCGCACCTTCGGCAGGTCGAGCGTCCCGGCGGGCTGCACGAAGAAGATCGCGGCGGCGCGTACCGCCTCCTCCGCGCGGGGCCGGAGGCCCAGCCGGTCCCAGTCGACGATCGCGGCGGGCGCGTCGCCCCGGTAGAGCAGGTTGAACGGGTGGAAGTCGCCGTGCACCCAGCCCACCGAGGCGCCGCGCGGCGGACGCCGGTCCGCGTGCCGCTCCAGCAGCGCGCGCCGCTCCAGCAGACGGTGGCGGGCCAGTTCGTCGAAGGCGTCGGCGGGGTGGTGGCGGCGCACCCGGGCGAGCAGGTCGTCGATGAGGGTGAAGGTGTCGGCGGGGTCGGCGCTCTCGGCCGGTTCGGCGCGCGCCCGCCGGTGCGCCGGCATCACGTGCTCCAGCCCGGCGTGCACCCGCCCCAGCAGCCCGCCCAGCCGTCCGCACTGTCCGGTGCCGAGCTGCCCGCCGTGCCGGTGGCGTCCCTCGATCCACGGGTGCAGGGCGTACGCGTGCCCGCCGACGACGGCGACCGTGCGCCCGTCCCGGCCGGCCAGCGCGGGCGCCACCGGGACGCCCAGGTCGGCCAGGCGCTGGGTGGCGCGGTGCCGGCGGGCGATGGCGGCCGGGTCGGCCGTCTCGGGGTCGAAGTGGTGCTTGAGGAAGTACCGGCCGACGGTGGTGCGCAGGCGGTAACCGCGGTTGAGCAGGCCCTGGTCGACGGGCTCGCAGGCGAGGGCCGAACCGGCCGCGAACTGGCGCAGCAACGGGCCCAACGGGGGCGCGTGAGGCACCTGGGGTGGTACAGAGGAGCGCGGCACGCCCCGATGCTAGGGCACCGGCCGAGCCCGTGAGCTGCACGTTGTCACAGTCTGTCGCATTCGATCACGAAGGGTGCTCGAAGTGGCGTCGCGCACCTGACACGCGTCCCGACGCGCGTCCCGACGCGTGGCCCGACGCGCGTACCGAGGCCTGTCCTGACGCGTGTCTGACGCCCGCACCTGACGAACCGCGCCGCGCCCGCGTGACGAACCGCCTCCGAAGCGGTGAACTCTTCCCGTGACCTGGGTCACCGGGATAACGTGCCGTTGTTCCGGCCCCCTGCAAGGCTGTGACCAGCGGCTGTTCCCGGCTGACGCGATTTACTTGGAAATCCAAGCAAAATCGCAGGTCAGGAGGTGTTTCACAGAAGTGTGGGGCACTGGGTAACGTGCCTCTTGCAGGGCGCTCGCCGGGGCACCTGTCACGCCTGTCCCCAACGAGCCACCCACCCTGTGCGCCCGCGGGACGGCAGGCGAGCCGCTTCCCCGGGCTCCTGAACGGAGCTGGGGGGACACCCAGGCACCCGGCGAACCCGGGAGCCGGACCGACGGAGGAGCACACGTGACCGTGGAGAGCACTGCCGCGCGCAAGCCGCGACGCAGCGCCGGTACCAAAAGCACGGCCGGCAAGCGAACGACCGGCCGGAAGTCGCCGGGCACCGAGCCCGGACTCGTACAGCTGCTGACGCCCGAGGGCGAGCGCGTCGAGAACGCCGAGTACGACCAGTACGTCGCCGGCGTCACCCCCGAGGAGCTGCGCGGCCTGTACCGCGACATGGTGCTCACCCGCCGCTTCGACGCCGAGGCCACCGCACTGCAGCGGCAGGGCGAGCTGGGCCTGTGGGCCTCGCTGCTCGGCCAGGAGGCCGCCCAGATCGGCTCCGGCCGGGCGCTGCGCGACGACGACTACGTCTTCCCGACCTACCGCGAGCACGGCGTCGCCTGGTGCCGCGGGGTCGACCCGACCAACCTGCTCGGCATGTTCCGCGGCGTGAACAACGGCGGCTGGGACCCGAACAGCAACAACTTCCACCTGTACACGATCGTCATCGGCTCCCAGACGCTGCACGCGACCGGGTACGCGATGGGCGTCGCCAAGGACGGCGCGGACTCGGCCGTCATCGCGTACTTCGGCGACGGCGCCTCCAGCCAGGGCGACGTCGCGGAGTCCTTCACCTTCTCCGCGGTCTACAACGCCCCGGTGGTGTTCTTCTGCCAGAACAACCAGTGGGCGATCTCCGAGCCGACCGAGAAGCAGACCCGCGTGCCGCTGTACCAGCGCGCGCAGGGCTACGGCTTCCCCGGCGTCCGCGTCGACGGCAACGACGTCCTCGCCTGCCTGGCGGTCACCCGATGGGCGCTGGAGCGCGCCCGGGCCGGCGAGGGCCCGACGCTGGTCGAGGCGTACACGTACCGCATGGGCGCGCACACCACCTCCGACGACCCGACCCGCTACCGGGGCGACGACGAGCGGCAGTCCTGGGAGGCGAAGGACCCGATCCTGCGGCTTCGCCGCTACCTGGAGGCCGCAAACCACGCGGACGAGGGATTCTTCGCGGAACTGGAGACCGAGAGCGAGACGTTGGGCAGGCGAGTGCGCGAAGCGGTCCGCGCCATGCCCGACCCGGACCGTTTCGCCATCTTCGAGAACGTGTACGCGGACGGGCACGCGCTCGTCGACGAGGAGCGAGCGCAGTTCGCCGCCTACCAGGCGTCGTTCGCGGACGAGTCCGAAAGCGGCTTCGCCGCGGGAGAGGGGGTCTGACATGGCTGCGGAGAAAATGGCCCTGGCCAAGGCGATCAACGAGTCGCTGCGCCGTGCCCTGGAGTCCGACCCCAAGGTCCTGATCATGGGTGAGGACGTCGGCAAGCTCGGCGGCGTGTTCCGGGTGACGGACGGCCTGCAGAAGGACTTCGGCGAGAGCCGCGTCATCGACACCCCCCTCGCCGAGTCCGGCATCGTCGGCACGGCGATCGGTCTCGCGCTGCGCGGCTACCGCCCGGTGGTGGAGATCCAGTTCGACGGCTTCGTCTTCCCGGCCTACGACCAGATCGTCACGCAGCTGGCGAAGATGCACGCGCGCTCGCTCGGCAAGGTCAAGATGCCGGTCGTCATCCGCATCCCCTACGGCGGCGGCATCGGCGCGGTCGAGCACCACTCGGAGTCCCCGGAGTCGCTGTTCGCGCACGTGGCGGGCCTGAAGGTGGTCAGCCCCTCCAACGCCTCCGACGCGTACTGGATGATGCAGCAGGCCATCCAGAGCGACGACCCGGTGATCTTCTTCGAGCCGAAGCGGCGCTACTGGGACAAGGCCGAGGTCAACACCGAGGCGATCCCCGGCCCGCTGCACCGGGCCCGGGTCGTCCGCGAGGGCACCGACCTCACCCTGGTCGCCTACGGCCCGATGGTGAAGCTGTGCCAGGAGGTCGCCGACGCGGCCGCCGAGGAGGGCAGGTCCCTGGAGGTCCTGGACCTGCGCTCGGTCTCCCCGCTGGACTTCGACTCGATCCAGGCCTCGGTGGAGAAGACGCGCCGCCTGGTGGTGGTGCACGAGGCCCCGGTGTTCTTCGGCTCGGGCGCGGAGATCGCCGCCCGCATCACGGAGCGCTGCTTCTACCACCTGGAGGCGCCGGTCCTGCGGGTCGGCGGCTACCACGCCCCGTACCCGCCGGCCCGCCTGGAGGAGGAGTACCTGCCGGGCCTGGACCGGGTGCTCGACGCCGTCGACCGCGCCCTGGCGTACTGAGGAGAAGGTCGTGACGACGATGACGGAAGCGTCCGTACGCGAGTTCAAGATGCCGGACGTGGGCGAGGGGCTCACCGAGGCCGAGATCCTCAAGTGGTACGTCCAGCCCGGCGACACGGTCACCGACGGCCAGGTGGTGTGCGAGGTCGAGACCGCCAAGGCGGCCGTCGAACTGCCCATCCCCTACGACGGTGTGGTCCGCGAGCTGCACTTCCCCGAGGGCACCACGGTGGACGTGGGCACGTCGATCATCGCGGTGGACGTGTCGGGGGGCACCGCCGTCGCCGCCCCGGCCGCCACCGCCGCGCCGGAGCGGCAGGAGGAGCCGAAGCCGCAGGGCCGCCAGCCGGTCCTGGTGGGCTACGGGGTCGCGACGTCCTCCACCCGGCGCCGTCCTCGCAAGGGCCCGGAGACCACGGCGCCCGTGCCCGCGCCCGCAGCCCCCGCGCCCGCGGCTCCAACGGTGCTGAACGGCCACGGGACGGCCCCCGCCGCGGCCCCCGCGGCGCCGCAGGAACGCCCGCTGGCCAAGCCACCGGTGCGCAAGCTGGCCAAGGACCTGGGTGTTGACCTGGCGACGGTGACGCCGTCCGGCCCGGACGGCATCATCACCCGCGAGGACGTGCACGCGGCGGTCGCGGCGCGGACCGTGACGCCCGAGCCGGCCGTGGAGGCGCCCGCCGCCCCCACGCCCGCCCCCGCCCCGGTGTTCGACACGGCCCGCGAGACCCGCGTCCCGGTCAAGGGGGTCCGCAAGGCCACGGCGGCGGCGATGGTCGGCTCGGCGTTCACCGCCCCGCACGTCACCGAGTTCGTGACGGTGGACGTGACCCGCACCATGCGGCTGGTCGAGGAGCTCAAGCAGGACAAGGAGTTCGCGGGCCTGCGCGTGAACCCCCTGCTGCTGATCGCCAAGGCCCTGCTGGTCGCCATCCGGCGCAACCCGGACATCAACGCGTCCTGGGACGAGGCGAACCAGGAGATCGTCCTCAAGCACTACGTCAACCTGGGCATCGCGGCGGCGACCCCGCGCGGCCTGATCGTCCCGAACATCAAGGACGCCCACGCCAAGACGCTGCCGCAGCTGGCCGAGGCCCTGGGCGACCTGGTGGCCACCGCCCGCGAGGGCAGGACGTCCCCGGCGGCCATGCAGGGCGGCACGGTGACCATCACCAACGTCGGCGTCTTCGGCGTCGACACCGGCACGCCGCTGCTCAACCCCGGCGAGTCCGCGATCCTCGCGGTCGGGGCGATCAAGCTCCAGCCGTGGGTCCACAAGGGCAAGGTGAAGCCCCGCCAGGTCACCACCCTCGCCCTGAGCTTCGACCACCGCCTGGTGGACGGCGAACTCGGCTCCAAGGTCCTCGCGGACGTCGCCGCGATCCTGGAACAGCCCAAGCGGCTGATCACCTGGGCATGACGGGCGTCACCCGATAGTCTCGGAGGCCCGGAGGGGACGGCCGCAACTTCAGCTTGCGACCGCCCCCTCCGTCTTTTGCTCCGTCAGGACTGATTGAGTACGTACACCGGCGCCCCGTCCTCCGTACCGCCCTGCGAGCGGATGCAGGCGTGCTTCTGCAGCAGGCGGAGGCATTCGTTGACGCGGCGCACCGGGAGTCCCGTACGAGCCGCGATCGCTTCCAGCGGCTCGCGGAGTTCACCCTGTTCGACCAGGACCGGGGCGATGACCACGGCCACCGTCCACACGTCCTCCGTCACCGACAGCCGGTGCCGCCAGTCGGCCAGCACGGACTCCGTGGTGGGCAGCACCGCGAGGCGCCCGTCAGGAGCCCGGCGCCCGAGGACGCCACCGTCGAGCCGGTCCGCGATCCGCTCCATCGCCCGAACCATGGCCTGCTGCACGGCAAGTGTGGCCTTCTGCGTCGCCAGCACCTCCCGCTGCAGGGTGACTGTCTCTTTCTGCAGCGTGAGCGATTCGTGCTGTGCGTTCGCAAGCTCCTCGTCCACCTGAAGGTTGTGCGCCTCGAGCCGCACGATGGCCTCCGCGACCTGGTCCGGCATGGCATACACGACCGGGGCACTCGGATCGGCGGGCTGCACCTCCGCCTCTTCGAGGGCGTAAGAGCCTTCTCGCTGCACTGTCTCGATCACCTCCGCGGCCCACTGCTTGAACGGCTCGCAGGACGGCTTCGTACAGGCCTGGGCGAGGCGGATCAGACCCTGCAGAGAAATGACATTCAGGTCTCGGCGCCACTCCCTGCCTGCGGGAATGCTGAGACCATAACCTCCAGTTAGGGTCTCAAGACTCTCTCGGTGGTCCTCCGGCACATGGTCGGAGAGCGCCTTCTGCGGGTTGGTGTGACCCAACTGCTTGCACACATCCACCGCCGGGAACCAGTGGGTCCCGTCCGGCATGGTCAGCCGGCGCACCCGGGCGCCGGTCGCCGCGTAGACGAAGTCGCTGACGTCGATCGCCTCGTGCCGGCCGACGTGTTTCGCTTGCTTGTCGGGTTCGTTCATGTGAACCACCTCCGCCGCGGAACGTAAAGCGGAGCAATTCGAATATGCCAGCCGATGCCGTGATGTTCACGATTGCGAGCGAAGATCACGTATTCCGCTTGCAGGTAGAGCAGTTGAGCGTGCCTGTCCTCAACTGCCCCAGCTTGGCTCATCGCCGCTGTGGAACAGCCAAAGCCGTTGATCACCTGGGCGTGAGGCCTACCAAGAACTGAGAGAGGGGGGGGTGGGGCAAAAAAAGGTATTGTGTGTCGCCCGACTGTAAAAGAGGGGGGCCGGTGGCGCCAATAAGGGGTGTGGTGGAGGGAGAACAA
>NZ_JBFADM010000126.1:0-8102 GCF_040641355.1 Streptomyces sp. NPDC020996 | reverse complement strand
GACACCCGCACACCCCAGCGCCGGGCGAGGCTGCCGACCACGAAGAGACCGAGCACCTTGGTCGGTACGAGGTCACCGGGGGACGGGGCCGCGCGCGGGGCGGCGGGGATCAGCGGGCGGCGCGAGGTGACCGGGGTGGCCGGGGTGTCTCTGTCCTGTTGGACTCGCTGTTCGGCCCGCGGGGCGTTCCCGTCCTGCTCGACCAGCGTGCCAGCAGCAGGGCGAGGACCAGCAGGACCGCGCCGACGACGAGGATCGACAGCGGCGCCGCGAGCGATCCTGGAAGGTAGCGCTCCGCCGTCTGCGGCACCGTCTCCAGGGTCGCGAAGGCGCCGAGCAGCAGCGCCCAGACCTTGCGCAGGGCCACGCCCAGGGCGAGCAGGGCGCCGGCGGTGGCCAGAGCGAGGAGGTGACCGGCGGCGAGGTTCATGGTCAGCTGCGCGCCGACCAGCAGACCGAGCGCCGCGGCGACATACCCGGTCTCCCGCGGAAGCACACGGCCGCGGTGCGCGGCGGCGCCCCACAGCGCGGACAACAGCCAGACCCCGACCCCCGGCACCCACAACGGCACGTCGTCGCCGAGGCATTCGATACCCGCGGCGAGCGTGACGGCGGCGCCCGCGAAGACCGCCAGCTGCTGCAGCGGTGCGGGCCTCACGAGCCACGGCACGATGCCGTACGCCGTCGCGGCACCGGCGGCGGTCAGCGCCGTGACCTGCGGGGAGAAGTCTCCGGCACGGGCGGCGAGCACGCCCGCGAACGCTGCCACCGAGCCGGTGGACGCCAGCCACAGCACACCGCGCAGCCGCATGAACGCCGGTTCGGCCGCATCACGCAGCAGGGCACCGGCGACGCCCAGGACGACGGCGGCCACCGCCGCGAAGGCGAGCTGCGCGCCCGTGGGGATGTCCGGCCACAGCTGGTCCACCGCCAGGAACCCGGCGACGACCGCCATCGCCGCCCCCAGATAGCCCAGCGCCTCGACCACCAGCGGCACCCGGCCGACCGGGTGCGTTCCGGCCGCAGGGGCCTGAGCCGCACCGGTTCGGGCCGTACGAGCCTGAGCCGCACCGGCCTCGCCCGTACGGGTCTGGGCCGCACCGGCCTGATCGGCGCCCTCTGCCGCGCGGGCCCGTTCGGCGGCCTCGATCCGCTCGGCCTGGCCGGCGTCGAGCAGTCCCTCCGCCACCCAGCGGGCCAGCCGGGCGTTCAGCGCCGCGTCGGGCGGGATCCTCACCATGGTCTGCCTCCCCGCCTGCGCGTCTCGCGCGCACTCATGGCTTGCCCGGGCTACCGTTCAACGACGTGGTGCGGGTGGGAGGCGGTCCGGTTCTGCCGGACGTGGTCGGCGATCCGCTCGGGGGACGGCCGTTCACGGGTGAAGACGTCCTGCCCGACGGCCGTGGCCTCCCAGGTGTTGGCCGGGTTGGCGGACGCGGTGAGCAGCCACGTGGCGCAGATCCGCTCTCCGCCCTCCTTGTGGTACTGACCGCTCCAGCTGGTCACCGACGCGGCGTCGCTGCGCTCGTTGTGCCAGGACACCGTCCAGCCGAGGGTGGTCCCGTGGTCGGGGAAGTCGGCCGTGTCGTAGCGGCCGACGAGCGGGTAGGCGCCCGCGGCATGGCCGGTGGCCGACATGTAGGTCCCCCTGATTCCTCCGACGGGGTCGACCGTGATCCTCATGTGCGAGCCGGACTCGTTGTACCAGTCACCACTGATGCTCATCGCTCGCTCCTGCTCCTGTCGGCGCACGGCTGTCGCGCCCGCCTGGTCGGGCCGGGAGCCCACCGGGCTTCCGGCCATGCTTCGCCCCCTTCGATCGTTGGCCCCGCGCGCACCCCCGTGCACTGGGCCGAACGTCCCCGGGCCCAGGCCCGGCCGGGTTGACCTGGAGTCCTGCCCGGCCCCACCCCGCCGCCGGACAGACCTGACAACTGCCTCGGAGCGTCGTACCGCTCGCGTCGGCCGTAGCGGTCCCCGCCGACGGCGGCAGGGCCGAACGGCCCACCCGCCGTCGGAAGCAGGACCGAACGGCCCACCCCCGTCGGCCCGAACAGCCCTGTTGCCGCACTCGTGCGGACGTAGGCTGTAATCAGCCTGCGGGGCGAGCGAGGGAGTCCGCCCGGAACGGCAGTTCCCGACAGGGGAGTCACCGCCCCTGTCAGAGGACGCCGCAGACGGGTGGGCTGAGAGGCCGGATGGTCTAGAGACCGGACGGCGACCTCCACAACCTGATCCGGACCATGCCGGCGAAGGGAGCCCACCTCGCAGGTTCGTCTGTGCCCCCGGGAGCGTCGTCTCCAGGGGGTCCCGTGTCCAGGCCCGGCGGGCCCGCCGGGCCCGCCCCGGCCGTGGGCCGGGTGGCCCCTGGCGACACGATCTTCGCCGGTCCAGGCTGGAACGGAGAGTTGCCGTCCAGCCAGGGGGTACGGTGCCGAGTCATCTCACCGCGAGCGTTCCGGCCGGTCACCCCCGGCCCGGGGCGTCCGTGCCGCGGCCCGACGGATCGTCGGCGCCGGTCCAGCGACTGCGTCCGGACGAGGTGTTCGGCGCGTACGGCACCTCGGTCCGCGGCCTGTCCGGCACGGAGGCCGCAGCCCGCCTGGGGCAGTACGGCCCCAACCAGCTGCCGCGGCCCCGCCGCAAGGGGATGTGGCGGCGCTTCGCCGCCCAGTTCACCGATCTGTTCGCGGTCGTCCTGATCGTCGCGTCGGCGCTGACGTTCCTCGCCTACGCGTTGCAAGATCCGCGCGACGTGGGAAACCTGCAGCTGGCCTTCGCGATCCTGGGCGTGGTGCTGCTGAACGCGGTGATCGGCTTCGTGCAGGAGTACTCGGCCGAGCGCACCGCCCAGACCTTGCAGGCCATGGTGCCGCACACGTGCCGGGTGCTGCGGGACGGGGAGCGGCTGGAGCTGCCGTCGGGGGCGCTGGTGCCCGGCGACGTGGTGGTCCTGGAGGCCGGGGACGCGGTGTCCGCGGACTGCCGGGTCGTCGAGGCCCACGGCCTGTCGGTGAACAACGCGCCGCTGACCGGGGAGAGCTCGGCCGTCGGCCGGGTGAGCGAACAGACGGCCGCGGACACCCCACTGGAGTCCCGCAACTGCGTCTTCATGGGCACCACGGTGATGTCCGGCTCCGGCAAGGCCGTCGTGTACGCCTCCGGCGCGGCGACGGAGTTCGGCAGGATCTACCGCCTCACCGACGAGGCGCCGCAGCAGAAGACGCCGTTGCAGCGCGAGGTGGCGGTGATGGCGCAACGCGTGGCGGCGCTGGCCGTCGCGATCGGCGCGGGCGTGTTCGCCCTGCGCCTGCAGACGGGACAGCCGCTGGTGTCGGCGTTCGTGTTCGCCCTCGGGGTCATGGTCGCGCTGGTCCCCGAGGGGCTGCCCGCGACGCTGTCGGTGTCGCTGGCCATCGGCGTGCGGCGGATGGCCCGCCGTCAGGCGCTGGTCAAGCGGCTGCTGGCGGTGGAGGCGCTGGGCTCCACCACCGTCATCTGCACCGACAAGACAGGCACGCTCACCCAGGCCGAGATGACCGTGACGCAGCTGTGGAGCGACGGGGCGTCGCACGCGGTCTCCGGCGTCGGCTACGCCCCGGTGGGCGAGGTCGCCGGTGCCGACGGGGTGCGCGCGCTGCTGCGGGCGGGAGCGCTGTGCACCGACGCCAGGCTGGTACCGCCCGCGCGGTCCGAGGGCTGGCGGGTGCTCGGCGACACCACGGAGGGCGCGATCCTCGTCGCGGCGGCCAAGGCGGGGCTGGACATGACGGCGGAGAAGGAGGCGGCCCCGCGGATCGGGGAGTTCCCCTTCGACCCCGTGCGCAAGCTGATGAGCACCGCCCACCGGACGTCACGGGGCGGCCTGCTGTGCGTCAAGGGCGCCCCGCAGGAACTCCTCGCCCGGTGCGCCCGGGTGCGCCACGCGGGAGGCGACGAGGCGCTCACCGCACCGCTGCGGGACGCGGTCGTCGCCGCCAACGACGAGATGGCCGGGCGGGGACTGCGGGTGCTGGGCGTCGCGGTGCGCCCGGTCGACGCGGTGCCGGGCACGGCGGAGGAGGCCGAGGCGGGGCTGACGTTCCTCGGCCTGATCGGCATGCTCGACCCGCCCCGGCCCGAGGTGTCCGAGGCGGTGCGCGCCTGCCACCGGGCCGGCATCCGCATCGTGATGCTGACCGGTGACCACCCGCTGACGGCGGAGGCGATCGCCCGCCGCGTCGGCATCGTCACCGACCCCTCCCCCACCGCGGTGACCGGCTCCCGGCTGGACGCCATGGACGCGGACGCGCTCGATGGACTGCTCGCCGGGTCAGGTCAGCTGCTGCTGTGCCGGGTCAGCCCGGAGCACAAGATGCGCGTCGTCGCCGCCCTGCAGGCACGCGGCGAGGTCGTCGCCGTCACCGGGGACGGCGCCAACGACGCGCCCGCGCTCAAGCACGCCGACATCGGCGTCGCCATGGGCGCCACCGGCACCGACGTGGCCCGTGAGGCCTCGGTGATGGTGCTGCTGGACGACTCGTTCGCCTCCATCACCGCGGCCGTGGAACTGGGCCGGTCGGTCTACCGCAACATCCGCAAGTTCCTCGCCTACCTCTTCAGCCACAACCTGGCCGAGCTCGCCCCGATCCTGGCCGCCACCTTCGCCGGATTCCCCCTGGTGCCGCTGACGGCGATCCAGATCCTCGCCATCGACCTCGGCTCCGACGTGCTGCCGGCCCTGGCGCTGGGCGCGGAGCCGCCCGAGCCGGACACCATGGACCGCCCGCCCCGCTCCCGCCGCGAGCGGCTGTTCTCCGCCGAGCTGGTGCGCCGGTTCGTGTTCCTGGGGCTCGTGCAGTCCATCGGCGTGTGCACGGTCTTCTTCTGGCAGGTGCACTCCGCCGGCATCCCGTTCGCCGACTTCACCAGCGGCGATCCCGCCTACCGCAAGGCGATCACGCTCACCCAGGCCGCGATCGTGGTCAGCCAGTTCTTCAACGCGCTGGCCGTGCGGACGGACCGGGAGAGCGTGTTCACGGTGGGGCTGTTCTCCAACCCCAGGCTGATCGCGGCCGGTTGCTTCGGCATCCTCCTGATGGCGGCCATCAGCTACACGCCCTGGCTGCAGCACGTGTTCCACACCGCGCCCCTCGCACTCGCCGACTGGGCCGTCCTGGCGGGCTTCGGCATGCTGCTGCTGACCGCGGAGGAGGCCCGCAAGTGGTGGGTGCGCCGCACCCCCGTCCCCGCCGGGAAGGCCATCGAAACCGTCGGGAAAACCGTCGAGAAGGCCGCCGGGAACGAGAAGGAGGAGACGCCATGAGGGTCATCGTGGTGGGGTGCGGCCGGGTCGGTTCCGCGCTCGCCGCCCAGCTGGTCAACGAGGGCCACGACGTACGGGTGATCGACCGCGAGCCGAAGACGCGGCGCCATCTGCCCGCCGGGTTCTCCGGTCAGTTCCTGCCCGGCAACGGCTTCAGCCGCACCGTGCTGGAGGCGGCCGGCATCGAGCTGGCGGACGCGTTCGTGGCCGTGACCTCCGGCGACAACACCAACATCGTCAGCGCCCGCACCGCGAAGGAGACCTACCGGGTGCCGATCGTGCTGGCCCGCATCTACGACCCCCGGCGCGCCGACATCTACCGCGACCTGGGCATCCCGACGATCGCGAGCGTGCGCTGGACCGTGCACCAGCTGCACCAGATGCTGCTGCACCGCCACCTCACCCCGGAACTCGACTTCGGCAACGGCGAGACGCTGCTGCTGCGCTCCCGGCTGCCCGGCTATCTCACCGGCCGGCACCTGGGCGAGCTGGAGGTCGACGGCGAGATCCGGGTCGTGGAGGTGACCCGCGGCGGCCGGTCGTTCCTGCCGACGCACCACACCCCGGCCGAGGCCGACGATCTCGTCACGTTCGCCGTCGCCGCCGACGCCCTGGGCCGGCTGCGCGGCTTCCTGGACAAGGAGCTGGGCACTTGACTTCCTTCCCTCGCTTAATGGCGGGGGATTCCAGCGGTCGCCCGCTGGGGTTCCTGCTTCACCGACGACCGCCCCGTCCGGGAGGACTCCCGTTGAGGTCTTACACCGTCTCCACAGGCAGACGCCGCCAGCCCGGCGGCCAGGATGTTGCGTGCCGCGTTCACGTCGCGGTCATGCACCGTGCCGCAGGCGCACGTCCACTCGCGGACGTTCAGCGGCAGCTTCGCCGCGACCGTGCCGCAGGCCCCGCACAGCTTCGAGCTGGGAAACCAGCGGTCGATCACGACGAGTTCGCGCCCGTACCAGGCGCACTTGTACTCCAGCATGGAGCGCAGCTCCGTCCAGGCCACGTCCGAGATGGCGCGTGCGAGCCTGCCGTTCTTCAGCAGGTTGCGGACGGTCAGGTCCTCGATCACGACCGCTTGGTTCTCACGGACGAGCCGAGTCGACAGTTTGTGGAGGAAATCGCGTCGCCGGTCGGCGATCCGGGCATGGACCTTGGCGACACGGCGCCGGGCCTTCTCCCGGTTCGCCGATCCCTTCGCCTTCCGCGCCAACTCACGCTGCGCGCGGGCCAGCCGGACGCGGTCACGGCGCTCGTGCTTCGGGTTCGCGATCTTCTCCCCGGTGGACGGGGTCACCAGGGACGTGATCCCGGCGTCGATGCCGACCGCCGCCGTGGTGGCGGGGACCGGGGCGACGGTGTCCTCACAGAGCATCGAGACGAACCAGCGATCCGAGCTGTCGCGGGACACGGTCACCGTCGTGGGCTGCGCACCCTGCGGGAGGGGACGCGACCAGCGGACGTCCAGGGGCGCGGTCATCTTGGCCAGCGTCAGCTTCCCGTCGCGCCACGTGAAGGCGCTGCGGGTGTACTCGGCCGACGCGCGGGACTTCTTCCGACTCTTGTAGCGCGGGTACTTCGCACGCTTGGCGAAGAAGTTCGTGAACGCCGTCTGAAGGTGGCGCAGCGCCTGCTGGAGCGGGACGGAGGAAACCTCCGCCAGGAAGGCCAGCTCCCCGGTCTTCTTCCACTGCGTCAGCGCGGCGGAGGACTGCACGTAGGAGATCCGGCGCTGCTCGCCGTACCAGGCCCGCGTGCGCTCCTCCAACGCCTTGTTGTACACGAGGCGGACGCAGCCGAACGTGCGCGACAGCTCCGCCGCCTGCTCGTCCGTGGGGTAAAAGCGGTACTTGAACGCCCGCTCGACCCGCTGTTTCACACCTCACACGCTATCAGTTCCCGCGTGAGTGACGGGTTTCGGTCAGGACGCCTCGGCGGTGAACTCCGGTCTGCCCTGACGGCGAACCGACTCTTTTCGCCCTGCCCCGCAGGAGCTTCGCTTCTCCTCGGCAAGCGGGAGGTACACCCACCGCGGCCTGAAGGCCGGGGTATCCACGAAGGAAGGCCCCGATGAACGTCATCGTCGCCGGGGCGGGCCGCCTCGGCACCCAGATCGCCCAGGTCCTGGGCGCCGCGCAGAACCGCGTCACGCTGATCGACCGGGACGACGAACGCGTCGTCGCGCTCGGCGGGCACGTGCCCGCCGAGCTGTACTGGGGGGACGCCTGCGAGCCGGGCGTCCTGGAGGACGCCGGTGCGGGCGCCGTCGACCTCCTGGTGGCCACGACCGGCGAGGACGAGGACAACCTGGTCATCAGCCTCCTGGCGAAACGCCAGTTCAAGGTCGCCCGGGTGCTCGCCCGGGTGAACGACGAGGACAACGCCTGGATGTTCACCCCGCACTGGGGCGTCGACACCGCCGTCCCGGCCGCGGCGCCCCTCATCTCCCTGATCGAGGAGGCGACCAGCGCCACCGACACCGTCGCCCTGCTGCGCCTGAGCAAGGCGGGCGTCGACGTGATCGAGACGACCATCACCACGCACTCCCGTGCGGCCGGCCGCACGCTGGGTGAGCTCGCCGTCCCGCCGGGCATCGTCGTCACCGCCGTCGTGCGCGGCGGCGAGCCGCTGGCGCCCGCACCCGATCTGCGGCTGCGGGAGGGCGACGAACTCCTCATCGTCTCGCACACCGCCACGGAGAGCGAGGTCCACGCGGTCTTCCAGTGACAGCGGACGCGGGTGCGCGGCCGTACGCGCGCGGTACGCGCGGCTCCGCGGGGAACTGCGGGAGGCGGCG
>NZ_JBFADM010000125.1:0-8103 GCF_040641355.1 Streptomyces sp. NPDC020996 | reverse complement strand
TGCAGGGGGGACCCTGTGGGAGAGTAGGACGCCGCCGAACAATTCTTCAAGAAAACCCCGTACCGGTTCCGGTACGGGGTTTTCTGCGTTCCGGCTCCCCGAGCCGGGGAGGGCAGGGTCTAGGGTCGGCAGCATGCGCTATGACCTGGTGATATTCGACAACGACGGCGTCCTCGTCGACAGCGAGCCCATATCCAACCGGCTCCTCGCCGCCCATCTCACCGAAGTCGGCCACCCGACGTCGTACGAGGAGTCGATCCGGGACTACATGGGGTCCGCGATGCACCGGATCCATGAGCTCGTGCTGGAGCGGACCGGGCGGCGGCTGCCGGACGACTTCGACGATGTCTTCCATGCGCGGGTGTTCGCCGCGTTCGAGCGCGAGCTGAAGCCCGTGGCGGGCGTCGCGGGAGTGCTGGAGCGGCTGTCGGCGGACGGGGTGCCGTTCTGCGTGGCGTCGTCCGGGAGCCATGAGCGGATCCGGGTGGGCCACCGGACGACCGGGCTGGACCGGTGGTTCGAGGAGGCGCGGATCTTCAGCTCGCAGGACGTGGGGCGGGGCAAGCCGGCGCCGGACCTGTTCCTGTACGCGGCCGAGCGCATGGGCGTGGCGTCGGAGCGGTGCGTGGTCGTCGAGGACAGCCCGCTGGGCGTGCGGGCGGCCGTGGCGGCGGGGATGGACGTCCTCGGATTCACCGCCATGACGCCGGCGGAGAAGCTCGTGGGCGCCGGGAAACTGTTCTCCGACATGGGGGAGTTGCCGGACCTCCTCGTCTGACATTTGTCATGCCGAGGTCCGGACGATCGTTTCTACTGGTGAACCCCCCGCAGCCGCGAAGCTGAGGGCATGACGACGAAGACGAGTGACACGGGCCGCACAAGCAAGGCGAGCAAGGCGGCGGGCAACGAGGCGGGCAAGGCGAGCCGGGCGGACGCCTTCAGGCCGCTGCTGGTGGACGTGGCGGTGCCGATCGGGTCGTACTACCTGCTCAAGGACGCGTTCGGGGCGAGCACGTTCGCGGCTCTCGCCTGGAGCAGCCTGGTGCCGGCCGTGCGGACCGGATGGAGCGCGGTCAGGGAGGGCAGGACCAACTCGCTCGCCGCGCTGATCCTCGTGGTGAACGTCGTCTCGCTGGTGCTCGGCTTCGTCTCCGGCGACCCGCGGCTGATGCTCGCCAAGGACAGCGGGGTCAGCAGCGTGATCGGGATCGGGATCCTGGTGTCCGTGGCGCTCGGCCGGCCGATGATGACGGCCGCCGTGAAGCCGTTCGTGGTGAAGGGGGACGCGGTGCGAGAGGCCGCCTGGCAGCGGCTGGCGTCGGGTGCGGCCGCGGGGTCGGCCGTCTTCCGGCGCAAGGAGCGGCTGTTCTCCCTGGTGTGGGGTGTGGCGCTGCTCGGTGAGTGCGTCGCGCGGGTCGTCGGGGCGTACACCGTCCCCGTGGACACCATGGTGTGGCTGGGGTCGGTGATCATGGCAGGGGTCATGGCGGTCACCTTCGTGGTCAGCGGTCGCCTGGCCGCCCGGCCGATGGAGTGCCTCCTCGCCGCGGAGCTGGAGCGCGCCGGGCTGGAGCACGCCGGGCTGGAGAGCGCCGAGCCGAAGGCCAGGCGGGCGGTGCCCGAGGCCGCCTTCGCCGCCTGAGTCCGGCACGCCGGGCGAAGATGAGGGAAATTCATCTTTGGCTCGATCTACCCACCGGTACTCCGGGGCCCTACGCTCGCGGCCATGACAGATGTGCTGCGGCGCGGCAGGGCCTCGCTGGCGTTCGGCTTCTTCGCGCAGGGCGCCGCCTTTGCTCTGCTGGTGACCCGGATTCCGGCCATCCAGGACCGGTACGGCGTCTCCGACGCGCTGCTGCCGGCCTTCCTGGCCGCCGTGCCCGTCCTGGCCGGTGTCGGCAGCGTGACGACCGAGCAGTTGGTGAAGCGGGTCCGGCCGAGCGTGCTGCTGCGCTGGTCCCAGCCGGTGGTGCTGCTCGCCCTGGTCGGCGTCGGGGCGGGCGGGCGGATGGCCGAACTGGCTGTCGCGCTCGCCGTGTTCGGGCTCGCCGTGGGCGCGCTGGACGCCTCGATGAACATGCTCGGGGTGAGCCTGCAGCGGGCCTACCGGCGCAGCATCATGCTCAGCTTCCACGCCGCCTACAGCCTGGGCGGGATCGTGGGGGCCTCGCTGGCCTGGGCCGGGGCGCACTGGCACCTCGCGCTGTGGGTGTCGTACCTGCCGGTCGTTGCGGTGCTGCTGCCGGCCGCGCTGGCCGGCAGCCGCTGGTACGTCGACGGGGACGCCGCCGCGTCCGTACCGGAGGCGGGAGAGGGCGAGGGCGAACAGCAGGGCCAGGAGCAGCGCCAAACGCTCGTCTTCAAGCTGCTGTTGCCGCTGTGCCTGGTGATGAGCTTCGCGTACATCGGGGACTCGACGGTCTCCAACTGGAGCGCGAAGTACCTTCAGGACGTGCTGGGGAGCTCCGAGCAGCTGGCGACCGTGCCGTACAACGTCTACATGGTCACGACCCTGCTGGGGCGGTCCCTCGGCGACTTCGGGGTGCGGCGGTTCGGGGCCGTGGCCGTGGTGCGGCTGGGCGCGCTGGTGGCGGCGCTCGGGTTCGCCGTGGTGGCCGTCGCGCCGGGGGCGTGGGCCGGGATGCTCGGGTTCACGCTGGTGGGCCTGGGGCTGTGCGTGCTGGTGCCGCAGACCTTCGCGGCGGCCGGACGGCTGTTCCCGGGTGTTTCGGACGCGGCCGTCGCGCGGCTCAACATCTTCAACTACGTGGGCTTCCTCGTCGGCTCGCCTCTGGTGGGAGGGCTGGGCGACGCGTGGAGCTACCGCGGGGCGATGCTGGTGCCGATGGTGCTGGTGCTGCTGACGCTGGTCCACGCCCGCTCGTTCGCACCCCGCGAGGACCGATACGGTGGCCGGTATGAGCGGCCGCGCACAGCTGATGTGGGACGAGGCAGTAACGGGGTATGACTTCGGTCCGGACCACCCGATGGATCCGGTCCGGCTGGCCCTGACCTGGAGCCTCGTCGAAGCCCTCGGGCTGCACCGGGAGGTGGAGGTCGTCACGGCCAAGCCGGCCGGGGAGTCGACGCTGCGGCTCGTCCACCGGGAGGACTACATCGAGGCCGTGAAGGCGGCCTCGGCGCGTCCCGAGGGGGCCGACGGGTCGTACGGGCTCGGCACGGAGGACGATCCGGCGTTCGCCGGGATGCACGAGGTGTCGGCGCTGATCGCGGGGCAGTCGGTGGGCGCCGCGGAGGCCGTGTGGAACGGCGACGCGCTGCACGCCGTGAACTTCACCGGCGGGCTGCACCACGCGATGCCCGGGGGCGCCTCGGGGTTCTGCATCTACAACGACGCCTCGCTGGCCGTCGCGCGGCTGCTGGAGCTGGGGGCCGAGCGGGTCGCCTATGTCGACGTGGACGTGCATCACGGCGACGGGGTGCAGGCGGCGTTCTGGGAGGATCCGCGGGTCCTGACGATCTCGCTGCACGAGCATCCGCGGACCCTGTTCCCGCAGACCGGGTGGCCGGAGGAGACCGGCGCGAGCACCGCGGAGGGGTCGGCCGTGAACCTCGCGCTGCCGGCCGGGACCGGAGACGCGGGCTGGCTGCGCGCGTTCCACGCCGTGGTGCCGGAGCTGATCGCCGACTTCCGGCCGCAGGTTCTGGTGACGCAGCACGGCACCGACACGCACTTCGAGGACCCGCTGGCGCACCTGGCCGTGTCGCTGGACGCGCAGCGGGCCGTCCAGGTGGCCTGCCACGAGCTGGCGCACGCCTACGCCGACGGGCGCTGGGTCGCGCTGGGCGGGGGCGGATACGCGGTGGTCGAGGTCGTGCCGCGGTCGTGGACGCATCTGGTGGGGATCGCGGCCGGGCGTCCGGTGGAGCCGGAGGCCATGATCCCGGAGGCGTGGCGGCAGGAGGTGTACGCGCGCACCCGGCAGTCGGCGCCGCTGCGGATGACGGACGGGCGCTGGCCGGTGTCGTGGGGCGAGTGGGAGATGGGGTACGACCCGGCGGACCGGCTCGACCAGGCGGTGCTGGCGACGCGGCGGGCGGTGTTCCCGCTGCGGGGGCTGCTGCCGTAGCCGCACCCCCCTTGCACCGCCACCCCCTTGCACCGCCACCCCGTTTCGCCGCCACCACCTCACGCCGTCACGTCGTTACGCCGACCGTGCGGTGTCGGGCCGTTCGGGTCGCCGCTCGCACTGTGCTGCGTCACCATCGCTGACGTGCTGACTGCCAGAGCCCTGCGCGACCATCTCCTGGCCGCCCGTCTCGCCGGGACGGTGGCCACCTCGCGCGAGACGAGCCTGCGCAGTTACCGGCTGTTCGCCGCCCGCGACCCGCGCGTGCTGATCGGGATCGATCCCGAAGGGGCGTGGCGGGAGCGGGACGTGATCGAGCTGATGGCGGACAGGTGCGGGGTCTCGGCCGATCCGCGGCACGTCTCGGGCCAGGACGTGATCGACCCGGACCGGACCCTGGCCGCGCTGGACGCCTTCGCGGACCGGCTCGCGGCGGCCGCCCGGCGCGGCGCACCGGTGCTGTTCGGCACCGGACACCCGCACCGGCTGCTCGGCTTCTACGCCGCTCTCGCGGACGCCATGTCGGCGGCGGGATGTACCGTCCTCACACCGGCGCAGGGTCGCTGTATCGACATAACGACCCGGTTCGGCCTACGCTCGTACAACGTCGACTACGTACGAGGAGTCGCGCTCGTGCGAGAACACGACGCGTCCCGCCCCGGTCGTGCGACCGGCGCGCACACGCATTCCCCGTTGCCGGTTCGTACCGTGCTGGCGGCGGCGGCCGAGGCCGGTGGCCCCCTGCCGGAGCTGGTCGTGGGAGACCACGGATGGGTCTGCGGGGCAGGTCAGCTGGGGTTCGAGGCCATGGGGCCGGCGGACACCGACGACCCCGCGCTGTTCGTCGGGGAGGCAGAGGGGGCCGTGTCCGTCGTCGTTCCACTTGATGACGGCGTGCGGTCCGGTTACTACCGGCCGCTGACCCGCTACGTACTCAATCGAGCGTGTCTGTCACAGTAGGCCGCCGATGGGTGCACCTCTTCCCCACTCGCATCACCCGCCCCTACATTGGGGAGTGAGCACGCAGCGACGAAGAGTCACCGGAAGGGGAAGCCGGTGCCCGTCGAGTGCGGAAGGTTCAGGTGTGTCATGGCTGCAGCTGGCGAGAGGCCTCTGAACGAGGTTCAGTTCCTTACCGTGGCGGAAGTCGCCTCGGTGATGCGAGTGTCGAAGATGACCGTGTACCGGCTGGTGCACAGCGGTCATCTGCCCGCGATCCGGGTGGGACGTTCGTTCCGTGTCCCGGAGCAAGCGGTTCACGAGTACCTTCGCGAGAGCTACGTGGGGGTGGAAACCGCCTGACGACACTGGTCCGAGGGGATCCTCAGGGCACTTCCGGGTCCCCCCGACACCTCGATTACGACCTCAGCGCTCGGGCGGGTAGGCTAGCCCCTCGTAGGTCGTGTGGGCCCATGGCGCCCAAACACCGAGTGATGAGAAGTGAGCGAGGGTAGTCGTGGGCTCTGTTATCAAGAAGCGGCGCAAGCGGATGGCCAAGAAGAAGCACCGCAAGCTGCTCAAGCGCACGCGCGTCCAGCGTCGCAACAAGAAGTGAGCGACGCAGCAGGAGCGTGATCGTGGCCCCCCACCGAAGCCGGTGGGGGGCCACGCGCATTCCCGCGTGTTTCACATGGCCCGGTCTGTTCGTCCGGCTGTGGACGCGGTGGCGTCACGCATCGCGCGGTCATCACAGCGCAACAACAACCCGCTAAGTTGGCCGCACGGGGGAACCCGCCGGGGGACGAGGGCTGGAAGGAAGGCGCTGATCGTGGGCAAGGTCGTGCTCGTGACCGGGGTGGCCCGCACGCTGGGGGGCCGGTTCGTACGACGGATCCAGCGCGACCCCCGCGTGGACAGGGTCGTCGGCGTGGACGTGGTGCCCCCCGAGCACCACCTGGGCGGCGCCGAGTTCATCCAGACCGACATCCGGCAGCCCACCGTCGCGCGGGTGCTCGCCGAGACGGGCGCCGACACGGTCGTGCACCTGGACGTGACCGGCACGCCGCTGGGCAGCGGCAGCCGCGCGTCCCTGAAGGAGACCAACGTCATCGGCACGATGCAGCTGCTCGGCGCGTGCCAGAAGTCGCCCGCGGTGAAGCGGCTGGTGGTGAAGTCCAGCACGAACGTCTACGGGTCCGCGCCCCGCGACCCGGCCGTCTTCACCGAGACCATGCCGCCGAAGTCGCTGCCCAGCGGCGGCTTCGCCAAGGACATCGTCGAGGTCGAGGGCTATGTGCGCGGGTTCGCGCGCCGCCGCCCCGACGTGGCGGTGTGCGTGCTGCGGTTCGCCAACATCCTGGGTCCGACGGCGGACACGCCGCTCGCGTCGTACTTCTCGCTGCCGGTCCTGCCGACCGTGTTCGGCTACGACCCGCGGCTGCAGTTCGTCCACGAGGACGATGTGATCGAGGTGCTGCGGATCGGCTCGCACGAACCGGAGCGGGGCACCCTCAACAGCGGCACCTTCAACATCGCCGGTGACGGCGTCCTGCTGCTCTCCCAGTGCTCCAGGAGGCTCGGACGGCCCACCGTGCCCCTGCTGCTCCCCGCGGTCACCTGGACTGGGTCCCTGGTGCGTACGCTGGGCATGACGGACTTCTCGCCGGAGCAGATCCGCCTGCTGACGCACGGTCGGGTCGTGGCGACGGACCAGATGCGTGAGACGCTGGGTTTCAGGCCGAAGTACACGACGGCACAGACGTTCGCGGACTTCGCCAAGAGCCGCGGCCCCGGCCTCCTGCCGCCGGAAGCCGTCGCGAAGGCCGTCGACCGGGTCGCCGCGCTGGCCGCGCCGGGCAGCGGCCCCCTCCCGACGCAGAGCGCCAACTGAGGAGCGCATCAACGATGGCGGACGCCAAGGTCATTCCGTTCGACGACGACCGGTCTCGCGGCAGCGCCGTTCAGCGGCCGTCGCGGCGCCGCGGCGCGGGGAGCCGGCGCAAGGCCACGGAGCAGCCCGCGCCGGTGCGCGAGGTGCAGCCCCTGCCCGGCGGGGAGGCCGGGCCGGAGGACGCCCCCGTGAGCGGTGCGGAGCAGCCGCCGGAGCAGTTCCTGGACGAGAGCGGTCTGGAGCGCCGCATCGCGAGCGGCCTGTCCTTCCTGCGCCGCCGCCTGACGGGCGACTACGAGGTCGACGACTTCGGCTACGACGAGGAGCTGACCGACCAGATCCTGATGTCGCTGCTGCGGCCGGTGTACGAGAAGTACTTCCGGGTCGAGGTGAAGGGCGTCGAGAACATCCCGGCCGAGGGCGGCGCGCTGATCGTCGCCAACCACTCCGGCACGCTGCCGCTGGACGGCCTGATGATGCAGGTCGCCGTGCACGACAATCATCCCGCCGGCCGCCATCTGCGCCTGCTCGCCGCCGACCTGGTCTTCGTGCTGCCGGTGGTGAACGAGCTGGCGCGCAAGCTGGGCCACACCCTGGCCTGCGCGGAGGACGCGGCACGGCTGCTGGACCAGGGCGAGCTGGTCGGGGTGATGCCGGAGGGCTTCAAGGGGCTCGGCAAGCCCTTCGGCGACCGTTACAAGCTCCAGCGTTTCGGCCGGGGCGGCTTCGTGTCCACGGCGCTGCGCGCGGGCGCCCCGATCGTCCCCTGCTCGGTCGTGGGCGCGGAGGAGATCTACCCGATGATCGGCAACGCGAAGACCCTCGCGCGGCTGCTGGGCTTCCCGTACTTCCCGCTCACGCCGACCTTCCCGTGGCTGGGCCCGCTGGGCGCGATCCCGCTGCCGACGAAGTGGACCATCCAGTTCGGCGAGCCGATCCCCACGGACGGCTATCCGCCGGAGGCGGCCGAGGATCCGATGCTGATGTTCAACCTGACCGACCAGGTCCGGGAGCAGATCCAGCACACCCTGTACAAGCTGCTGGTGCAGCGCCGGTCGGTGTTCTTCTAGGGCCCGTTCCCGGACATACGTAGGCCCGTTCCCGGACGTACGTAGGCCCGTTCCCGGACGTAGGGCCGTTCCCGGACGTACGACGGCGGGGGTGCCCCTCCCAGGAGGGGCA
>NZ_JBFADM010000124.1:0-8588 GCF_040641355.1 Streptomyces sp. NPDC020996 | reverse complement strand
GCCTTTTGGTAACGGCGTTTCCTGGTTCGGGTGGTCTGCGGCGCCCGCGGGGTGCGGGCCCGGGCGCGCCCCCCCCCCCCCCCCCCCCCCACGGCTGGGTTGTTCTGGGGGCGATCGGGGCCGGGTTCAGGTGAGGACGCTGGTGAAGCGCTCGTTCAGCTCCCGACCGACGTAGAAGATGCCCTTGGCGAGCTGGTCGGGGGTCCAGGTCACGCACGGGCGGTCGGGGTAGGCCCGGTAGCCGCCGGCGAAGACCTCGTTGCGGTTGCCCGAGGGGTCGAAGAAGTAGATCGTCTTGCCGCGGGTGATGCCGTGCTGGGTGGGGCCGATGTCGACGGAGACGTCGTCCATGGCGAACAGGTCGCCGGCGCGCAGCACGTCGGACCAGTCGCCGAGTTCGAAGGCGAAGTGGTGCAGCTTGCCCTGCGGGCCCTTGATCAGGGCGATGTCGTGGACCTTCTGGCCCGCGCTCATCCAGGTGCCGATGTACTCCGCGTCGTCGTCGAGAGAGGTGGCCACCCGCTCGGTGGCGTAGAAGTCCAGCACCTCCGAGAAGAAGCGGTCCATCAGGTTGACGTCCTCGGCGGTGATCAGCGCGTGGTCGATGTTGGGCACGCCGACGCCGACCAGGTGGCGCGGGAACACCTCGGGGTTGACGCTGCCGACGTCGGAGCCGACCAGGGTCATGTCGTGGTACAGCTCCAGGACGTGGTCCGACGGCGTGAAGATCCGGATGCCGTCGCTGACCTCGGGGTTGTCGCCCTTGCTCATCCGCTCCACCCGGCAGCCGAACTGCTGGGCGCGCTTCTCGAAGCCGTCGAGATCGGCCGGGTCGTGGACCTTGTAGCCGAGCTTGTTCAGGCCGACGCCGCCCTCCTCGAGGACGACCGAGTGGTGGTCCCACTCGTCCCAGGCCTTCAGCAGCAGTTGCCCGGCGTCCTCCTGGACCGGGCGCAGGCCCAGGGTGTCGACGTAGTGGCTCCTGGCGTCGGTGAGGTCGGTGACCCGCGCGTGGACGTATCCCAGGCGCATGACTGCCATTGCGGCTCCTAGTTCTCGCTGCCGGTCCCGCCGGCAGGGTGTGTGCCGGTCACTCCGGCAAGGTGTGTGCCGGTCCCGCCGGCGAGGTGTGCGCCGGCCGGGCCAGCTGGTTCGGTGCCGGTCCCGCCGGCCGGGGTGCTGCTCGGGCGGAACGCCAGCAGCGGGTGCAGGGCGCGCAACCGGTCGTTGCGCAGGGTGATGCAGACGTCGCCGGCGGGGACGGCGCGGCAGGTCAGGCAGGTGCCCGAGCCGCGTTCGGACGCGGGCAGGACGGTGTCGGCGACCGTCTTGTGGTACTCGACGTCGCCGGCCACGAGATCCACCTTGCAGATCCCGCAGCCGCCGCGCCGGCATCCGGTCCGGTAGGCGTAGCCCGCGCGGTGGAGACCCTCCAGCACGGTCTCCCCCGCGCGCAGCTCCACGACCACGCCCTCGGGCTGTACGGTCACTGTGGGCATCGCGGCGCTCTCAGCCGTGGAAGGCGAGCAGGCTCTTGTGGCCCACGCCGAGGGCTTCGAGCGTCTGGTCGTCGGACGGTTCGAAGGGCGCGCCGTCGAGGCTCCAGCGCCAGGCGCCGGCCGGGTCGTAGTCCGGGTCGGCGGACGCCCACGGGTCGACCACCGCGGAGCGGAACTCGGCCCAGGTCATCGCCTTCGGCGTGCGGAAACAGGCGGCGGCTCCGAACCACATGTTGTCCTTCCACCACAGGTGGACCAACTGGTCGTCGCCGTACAGCTCCTGGCGGGAGCGGGACGGGAAGTCGTACGGTGCGATCGCGCGGACCGGCATGGCTCAGCTCCCCACCGGAGCGCTCGAGTGCCAGCGCTCCCAGTTCTCGTTGTCGGCGGATCCGGTGTACTCGCCGCCGTCGCCTTCCTGAATGCCGTACCAGGCGAGGACCTCGGGCACCGAGGGGCCGCCGCAGTTGCCCTGGTAGATCTGGTGGACGGGCAGCCAGGCCTGGACGTACTTCTCGGGTTCGCGTTCGAAGACCCACTGGCAGCCGTCGGAGCAGAAGTCGAACCGCTCGCCCTTGTACTCGGTGCTGCGCTGGCAGATCGTGGTCGGATCGCCGGGTTCGGTGAACAGCATCGGGATCTGGCAGACCTGGCAGAGTTGCGGCAGTCCCGGGTAGAAGAAGCGCCCGCCGCCGTCCACCACCCGCTGGGCCTTGTCCCACAGCGGCTTGTAGTACTTGTCGAAGGTGTCGGGGTAGTTGGCCGCCAGCCACTCCTGGTCCTCCGCGCCGGGGATCGAGGTGGTGAACGACGCGGCGAAGCTGAACTGGTGGAGCACCCAGTAGACCTGGTGGCTGAGGGTCTCCTTCTCGTCGATCGCCTGCTGCACGTGGCGCGGCGGGCGGATGCCGTAGAACTCCAGGTCCGGGAAGAGGCCGTTCAGCATCTGCTCCTCGAAGTAGAGCTCGAACGCCTCCTTCCAGCTCATGACCTTGCGCGGCAGCATGTAGTCGAGCATCTGGGCGATCAGCGCGGTGACGCGGTAGCCGCGCCAGAACCACTTGTCGATCCACTCCTGCACGATCGGCACGTTGGCCTCGTCCTGCTCCAGCAGGAACTTGATGGCCTCCAGGCCGAGGGTCATGTGCCGGCTCTCGTCGCTCTGCGCGGAGAAGCCGAACGTCATCGTGGGCAGGTCGCCGTTGAAGCTGGCACCGGACATGAACGGCACGAACAGCAGGTTCGTCAGCAGGTACTCGAAGGAGAAACCGATGGCGATCAGGAACTCGAACGGGCCGGCGGACAGGGCGTCGTCGAAGTAGGACTTCGGCACGCTCAGGTACCACACCCGGTCGTGCATGGTGTTCCAGGAGTGGAAGCCGCCGTAGTACTTGTTGTACGCCGACAGCGTGTGGATCTCGGTCTGGGTGTGCCGCAGTTCGTCGACCGACTGGCACAGGGCGGCGAACCGCGGGCCGGGGCCGTTGAGGTGGCGGGCGAGGTAGGCGAAGTTGCGGTGCGCCTGGTATTCCAGCGGGGTGACGCCCTGCAGGAACAGCTTCATCGCGTTCAGGTACTTGGCGTCGGACAGGGACAGGTGGCCCTGGCTCTGCGCGGCGCCGTCGAGCACCGCGTACAGCCGCTTGTCCTTCTCGGCCTGGTACTTGTAGTAGGCGTCGACGGTGAGCCGGAAGGGGTCCTCCCACTTCGACCAGTCGTGGATCTTGATGCCCTCGAAGGAGGTGTAGGGGAAGACCTTCTCCGGGTCGACGTACGACGGCTCCCAGTCCAGATCACGGGTGAGCGCCGAATAGCGCTGCTTCATCGACAGTTTGCGCGGGGTGGCGGCCATGTCGTTGGTCTCCTCAGTGCTCCCAGGCGATGACGATCTCGTCGTCGTCCCACTCGGCGAAGTGGCCGGAGTAGGAGACGATGGCGAGCTGGAACTCGTGGGTCTCCCACGGGCGGCCCAGTCGTTCCTCGACGCTCTCCCGGCTGATCACCAGCCGTCCCGGGCGCTGGATCTTCACCAGGCCGGGCAGGCGGAGGACGGTGAGGCCGTCGTTGACGGACTCGATCGCCTCCACGAGCGCGCGCGTGTCCTCGTTCTCCTGCAGATCGACGCCGACGTTGCGGACGGGGCGTGCGGCGCCCGTCCTGGTCGGGGCGGGGTGGGTGTCGGTCATGCGCTCTGCTCCTTGATCGGCGCACCGAGGGCGCTCAGGGCGGTACGGACCGCAGCGGCGGCTTCCTCTACGGCGCCGCGGCAGCCCGCGTCGACCAGGCCGTCCGCGGCGTCGGCCAGCGCGCCGACCGCTTCGGCGGCGGCGGGCAGCAGGCGCTCGGCGACGGCGGCCAGCTCGGCGCCGTTGGCGGCGCCGTGTTCCGGGTCGGCGAGCCAGGCCGCGTACAGCGCGTCGAGCCAGCGGCCGTGGTCGGCGAACCAGCCGCTGAGGTGCTGGGCGACCAGGCTGTAGCCGCCGGCCCCGCCGAGCAGCGCGGCTTCGTCGAGTTTGCGGTACAGCAGGGCGTAGATCAGCCGGTCGGCGAGGTCCTGGCCGATCATGGCGGCCGCCCAGTCCTCCTCGATCAGGAGTTCCTCGACGTAACGGCGCAACGGCTGCAGCTCGGGCGCGTCCAGCCAGGTCTGCTTGGCGTCCCGCAGCAGGTCGGCCGTGCCGCCGCCGAGGGCGATCCCGACGCGGCTGATGATCTGCGCGTTGCCGACGCGGTCGAAGGCGGCGAAGGCGCAGCACTGGGCGATGGTGGCGCCGTAGCAGAAGCGGGCGGCGGCGGTGCTGACCATCTGGGCGCCGGACTCGTAGTGCCGCAGCGGCAGCACCGTCCGCCCGATCAGCTCCCGCCACGGTTCGGGCAGCCTGGTCAGCAGGTCGCGGCTGCCGAGGTAGTCCAGCGTCCGGGCGAAGGCGTCGTGCAGCGAGGCGCGGGCGGTGACGTAGGGGGCGTAGTAGTACTGGCGGGGGTCGGTGAAGGAGTACGGGTCGGTGAGCCGGAAGGCGCTCCAGCTCTCGTCGTACAGCTCCTTTTCGGGCGCCCACAGGGGCCGGTAGTGGAAGTGCTCGGTGGGCTGGACGTCGATGGTGCCTTCTTCGTACCGGGACGCCGGGCGGTCACCGTACCGGTCGATGAGGTACTGGAACGTCTTGCGTCTCGGTTCGATGACCTGGGTACGCAGTTCGTACTGCAATGTCGTCTCCTCGGGTGCTTGCGAGGACTGTGGCCCGGGCCACAGGGGGATGGCGAGCGCCGTTCCGCGGTTGGGAACGGGCCGGCCGGACGGCCTTCGGGACGGGCCGGCCGGAGGGCTTTCGGGACGGGCCGGCCGGACGGTTTTCGGACGGGCCGGGACGGGCCCGTCAGACGGCGGCGGGGCGGCGCGGGACGTCCGACGCGGCCAGCAGCCTCAGCAGCAGGCCGGTCAGCGCCTCGGGGCCGTCCAGCTCCCGCGGCTCGGTGTCCGTCAGGCCGTCGCCGACCAGCCGCCCGTAGGCGGTGCCGTCGGTGAAACGGGTGGACACCCGCGCCGAGCGGCCCCGGTAGTGCACCGAGAACGCCAGCTCGTCGAGGGACAGTTCGTCGGTGAGCGCCAGGTGGTCGTCCGCCTGGGTCAGCACGGCGTTGGCCTCGCAGACCAGTTGCTCGGCCAGGGCGCGTACGGCCACCTGACGGTCGGCTCCGGCGCCGGCCGAGGTCGGCTCGCTCGGTCGGGTCCCCGGGACGGGGAGTTCGCCGGCCCGGGGGTCCCGCCCCAGGATCTCGGCGACGCTGAGCATGAAAGGGGTCACGTCGATACTCCTCCCGGCCGGTCCTGCCACGGCCTGCAGATGAGATTCGGGCCGGCCGGGCGGGGGCGCCACCGGCGTTCCTCACGCCGGAACAGGCGCTCCGGGCCGCACGCGGCCCGGCCGCTCGTGCGGTCAGGCGGTCAGGCGGTTCAGGCGGCCCGGCGGTTCAGGCGGCCCGGCGGTTCAGGCGGTCAGGAAGTCGGCCACGAGTTCGTTGAACTCGTCGGCCCACTCGATCTGGGTCCAGTGCCCGCAGCGGCCGAAGACGTGCAGCCGCGCGGCGGGGATCAGTTCCATCAGCCGCAACGAGTTGGCCGGCGGGATGACGCGGTCCTCCCGGCCGTGCACGATCAGGGTCTCGTGCGGCAGGGCGCGGATCTCGTCGTCGGGGGTGACCATGGCGTCGGCCCAGCGCTGCCGGGGCGCGGGGAACATCGACGAGAACGCCTCCTGGAACCCGGGCTGGACGCTGGCCCGGTAGCGGACCTGAGCCAGTTCGTCGCTCACCAGCTCCCGGGAGTAGGCGAAGATGTCGAGCAGCCGCCGCATGTTCTCGATCGACGGCTGGTACCCCCAGACCGCGTCCAGCCCCTCCCCCTCGGTAAGCGGGAACGGCACCCCGACGCTTCCCATCAGCACCAGCCGGTCCACCCGGTCCGGATGCCGCGCCGCGGCGCGCAGCGCGATGGCGCCGCCGAAGCTGTTGCCGACGATCGACGCGGACGGCAGTTCCAGCGCGTCGAGGAACCCGACCAGCTGGTCGACCCACAGGTCCAGTCCGTAGCTCACCCCCTCGGGGCGTTCGCTGAACCCGAATCCCGCCATGTCGGGCGCCAGCACCCGCATCCGCTCGGCGAGCGCCGGGATGGTCAGCCGCCAGTTGGCGTACGCCGTCACCCCGGGGCCCGATCCGTGCACCAGCACGACCGGGCTGCCCTGCCCGTCCTCCAGGTAGTTGGTCCGGATCCCGCCCGCGGTGACCTCCGCGCCGATCTCCGGCCGCTTCTGCCCGCTCATACGCATTGCCCTCCGAGTCTCCAGCCGTTGCCGGCGGTCCCCGCGATCGTCCTGCCGACGGCCCGTCGTCACGCCCCGGTGTTCCCCTCTCGGGAACACGCGGTCGCGGACCGCCTCCACGAGCCGGCGGTGTCCGGTGCGGCGAAACCCGGTGGAGGGCGCCGAGCGGCGGGGCCTACCGTCGGGCGCATGGCTGACGAGTGTTACGGGCATCCGCGGCTCGCGGCGATCTACGACGTGCTGGACGCCGACCGCGGTGATCTGGACGCGTACGTCCGCATGGCGGAGGAGTTCGCCGCGCGTCGGGTGCTGGACATCGGCTGCGGGACGGGAACGTTCGCCCTCCTGCTGGCGAGCCGCGGGATCGAGGTCGTCGGGCTCGACCCCGCCGAGGCGTCCGTCGACGTGGCGGAGGGCAAGCCGGGCGGGGAACGGGTGCGCTGGATCCGCGGGGACGTGACGGCGCTGCCGCCGCTGCGGGTCGATATGGCGACCATGACGGCGAACGTCGCCCAGGCCGTCGTGGACCCGGGCAGGTGGCGGGAGACGCTGCGGAGGGCGCGGGCGTCCCTGCGGCCGGGCGGGCGCCTGGTGTTCGAGACCCGGGACCCGGCCCGGCGCGCCTGGGAGGAGTGGAACAGGAACGCGTCGTATCACGTCACGGACGTTCCGGGGGTCGGCGCCGTCGAGAGCTGGGTGCGGGTCACGGACGTGGACGGGCCGCTGGTGACGTATCGGTGGACCTACGTCTTCGCTGCGGACGGGCAGGTTCTGACCTCGGATTCCACGGTGCGTTTCCGCGGCCGGCAGGAGGTCGAGGCGGACCTGGACGCGCAGGGGTACGTGCTCGACGACGTCCGTGACGCTCCCGACCGGCCGGGCCGGGAGTTCGTCTTCGTCGCACGGCGTCCGCGGTAGCCGGGTTCACCGGGCGCGGAGCGCGGGGCGCCCGCAGCGCACGGCGGGCGAGTGGCGCCGTCAGGCGGCGGTGAGGCTGTCGCGCAGGCGGCGGGCCTGTTCGACGCACGGAGACGTCCAGCCGTCCAGCCTCCTGGAGGCGTCGCAGCAGGTCCTGGGCGCGACCGGCGATGGGCGCGGGCGCGTCCGCGGGCAGCCGCGCCCAGTCGCCCACCCGCCGCGCCGGCTCGTCCTCGATCGGCCCGAAGCCATCCAGCAGGTTCCAGAAGCCGCGCAGCAGCCGGCCGAGGCAGCGGTCGATCAGCGCCGTACGGTCGAGGTGGGCCTCCCGGGTTCTCGGGCAACGCGTGGACCTCCTCGACGCGGCCGTGTCCGACCGCGTCCAGCAGTGCTTCCCGCGCGGGGGTCGTCGGCGTCATGGGCGCCTCCCGGGTGTGCCGCCGTCCGCGTGATCAAGGCGTGACCGGTCCTCTCCTGCCTCGCTGACGAAGGCAGTCGGCCGCGTCGGCGGTGCGTGCCGAGCGCGTCATGGGCCGGACGGCAGACCACGGCACCGACATCCGGCCGAAGGGGCCGGATCGGCATCCGGCGGGAGGGGCCGAGAGCGTTCAGCCCCGAAAACGGTTCGCGTGCCGCGGCGCCCGCACACCACCATGTGCCGCATGAGCGACCGACCCGCACGATGGACCCAGGCCACCGTCTACCCCGACATGTGGGCCGACCCGGACGACGACCCCCGCAACAGCGAGGGGAACAGTCCGGACGGTGAACTCGCCACGCTCCAGGACTATCTGACGAACTACCGGTTGACCCTGCGCATGAAGTGCGAGGGGCTGGACGCGGAGCAGATGGCCCGCCGTTCGGTTCCGCCGTCGACGATGTCGCTGCTCGGCCTGGTGCGGCACCTCGCCGAGGTGGAACGGGACTGGCGCAACTGGATCGGCGACGGTGATCCGCTGCCGAAGCTGTACGGCGCGCGGGACGCGGACTTCGACGGGGCGGTCGCCGAGCAGGCCGTGGTCGACGCCGCGTACGTGGATCTGGCGCGCGAGCAGGCCGCGACCGATGCCGCGCTGGCCGCGCATCCGGACCTGGGCGAGCGCGTGGGCAAGGAGGGCATCGCCGTCCGGGAGCTGCTGGTGCACCGGATCGAGGAGTACGCCCGGCACTGCGGGCACGCCGACCTGCTGCGCGAGTGCGTCGACGGGCGAGTGGGCCAGTGACCGGGGCCGCGGGCCGCCCGCTCCGTCGGTGAGGACGGCGTCAGTCGGCTGCCGGCCGCGCTCGTCACCTGGGTCGGCGGCCGGGCTGCTGCGCGCGTCCTGGAGCGAGGGTGGCCGGGACTGCG
>NZ_JBFADM010000123.1:0-9180 GCF_040641355.1 Streptomyces sp. NPDC020996 | reverse complement strand
CGACGGCATCCGCGGATGCCGTCGCCGAACAGGGGCCGAAGGGCGGGCAACCGCCGGCCGGTCAGCGCCCCCGGGACGGACGGGCCCGGCCGGCGCGCCGGTGGATCTCCACGGCCACCGGGGCGGCGGTGAAGACGGAGGAGTACGTACCGACGGCCAGGCCGATGAGGAGCGCCAGGGCGAAGTCGGTGAGCGAGGACCCGCCGAGCACGGCCAGGGCGGTGAGGATGAAGGCGGCGCCCAGGCCGGTGTTCACCGTGCGGGGCAGGGTCTGCAGGATCGCCTGGTTCGCGAGGTCCCGCACTGGTTCCTTCGGGGACCTGCGGGTCAGTTCCCTGACCCGGTCGAAGAGGACCACGGAGTCGTTGACCGAGTAGCCGATGACGGTGAGCAGGGCGGCCAGGAACACCCCGTCGACGGGCTTGCCGAGCCAGGCGAAGACGCCGACCAGGATCACCACGTCGTGCGCCAGGGCCGCGACCGCGGCGGTGCCGAACAGCCAGCGGAAGCGCGCCGCGAGGTAGACGAACTGCGCCCCGAGGGCCACGGCGAGCGCGATCAGGGCATTCCGGCGCAGCTCCTGCCCGAGGCTGGGGCCGATCAGTTCGTCGCGGACCTTGTCCGCCCCTCCGGCCAGGTCGCGCACCGTGCCGGTCACCTGGGCCTCCTCGGCGTCGTTCAGCGGATCGGTGCGCACGGTCAGGCCGGTGCCGCCGGAGGAGTGCACGACGGCCCGGGGGAAGCCGGCCCGCGCGAGCGCGGTGCGGGCCCGGTCGGCATCGACGGGTGCGTCGGTCGTGTACTCGATGAGGCGGCCACCGGTGAACTCCACGCCCAGATCGACGCCGCGCACCGCGATGCCCGACGCGGCCAGGACCAGCACGGCCGCTGAGGCGGCCAGCCAGCGGCGGGGGCGGCGCATCAGGTGGGGATTGCGGCGGCTGAGGCGGTCCCGGACGGCGCCTGTGGTCGCGATGCCGGTGAGACGGGGGCTGCGGCGCACCCGGGGGAGGCCGGCGGCGTACTCGGCGAGCACGCGGGTGATCACCAGGGCGCTGAACATGGAGGCGAGCACGCCGATGCCGAGGGTCACGCCGAAGCCCCGCACGGGCCCGGACGCCAGGAAGAACAGCAGAGCGGCCGCGATCAGAGTGGTGATGTTGGAGTCGGCGATCGCGCTGAGGGCGTTGCGGAACCCGGCCGCCAGCGCCGAGCGGGGGCTGGGGCGACGGCGGGCCGCGTACTCCTCGCGGGACCGTTCGAAGACCAGCACGTTGGCGTCCACTGCCATGCCGATCGCCAGGACGAAACCGGCCAGGCCGGGCAGCGTCAGGGTGGCGCCGAGCGCGGCCAGGGCGGCGTAGGAGACGAGGCCGTAGCAGGCCAGGGCGACGGCGGCCAGCACGCCCAGCAGCCGGTAGACCACGATGACGAACAGCGCGGTGAGCGCGGTGCCGACGGCCGCGGCCCAGGCGCTCGCGGTGATGGCCCGCGCGCCCAGGGTCGCGCCGACGGTGCGCTGTTCGACGGTCTCGACCGGCACGGGCAGGGCCCCGCCGTTGATGAGCAGCGAAAGCTCACGGGCCTCCTCCGGGCCGAAGGAGCCCGTGATCCGCGTGGCGCCGTCGCGGATACCGGCGCCGCAGGCGACCGCCGGGTCCACCTGCGGTGAGGAGATGACCTTGTCGTCGAGGACGATGGCCACCCGCCGTGCCGGATCGCCCGCCGGGCGGCAGGCGGCCTCACCGGTCAGCCGGGCCCAGCCCGCGCGGCCGGCGCCCTCGAAGTCCACGGTGACGTGCCATCCGGCGCCGCCCTGCTGGTCGAACCGGGCCGCGGCCTCCTGCACGTGCTCGCCGCTCAGGGCCGCGGCCCCGAGACGCAGCAGCCCGCCGGACTCGTCGGGCAGGACCCGCTCGCCGGCCCGCCCGGGCAGCGAGCGGGAGTCGGCGTCGGCGGTGCCGAGCACCGGGTGGAAGGTGAGCTGCGCGGTACGGCCCAGGACGTCGGCGGCCTTCTTCGGGTCCTGCACGCCGGGCAGTTCGACGATGATCCGGTGGTCGCCGGAACGGACGAGGGTGGGTTCGGCGACGCCGAGCGCGTCGATACGGCCGCGCAGCACCTCCAGGGTGCGGTCGGTGGCATCGCGGTCGGCTTCGGCGGTGGGGGAGGAACGGGTCTCCAGCACGATCTGGGTACCGCCGCGCAGGTCGAGTCCGAGGCGGACCGGCACGGTGACGGCGATGTACACGGACAGGGCGATCACGGCGAGGGCGAGCAGTGCCCTCACGCGCGCAGAACGGTTCAAGAGGGGCCTCCGGCAGGCGCACCACAGCCAGGGCCGCGGCCAGGTGAAGGCCACAGCCCGGTGAGGTGGGGTGTGAAGTGCGAAAGAGGGGGGTGTCAGGCGCCGGAGGGCACGGGCGGTGCCCGACCACGGTCGTGGGACGTGTGCGGACCGGACGAAGGCGTGTGCCCGGCCGGCGCCGGGAGCGGCGCCGACCGGGGAGAGGCGACGTGCGTGCCCGGACCGCAGATGGCGAGGTGGGCGCGCGGGGGAGGGTGCTCGCTCTGCGCCTGCTGGCGAGTCGCCGCCCGGACGCCGCAGACGGCGTCGCATCCGTCGCCGGCGTGCGGCACCGTGTCACTCTGCTGGACGGCTGCCGCCGTCGAGCCGCCCGCCTGCCCGCCCGCTGTACCGGCGGTCGCCCCGACCGCCGTACCGACCACCGGCCGGTGCGTCGTGTCGGGCGGCGGTCCGGCGGCGCCGAGCATGGCCAGCAGCGTCAGCACCGTCAGCGCCAAGGCCGCCAGCACCGCGACGGCCGGGGGCCGGGCGGTGCTGGTGCCGGAGACGGTGCGCGCGGCGGGGTGCATGCACCGTCCCCCTCTCGTCACGGTGGTGGTGCGGGCCGGGAGTTCAGGGCTCGATCAGGCCGACGCGGATGGCGTAGCGGGTGAGTTCCAGCCGGTCGCGCAGGCCCAGCTTCTGCAGCAGGTTGGCGCGGTGCCGCTGGACCGTCTTGATGCTGATGAACAGCAGGTCGGCGATCTCCTTGGAGGAGTGCCCCTCGGCCACCAGCTTGAGGACCTCTTCCTCACGGGGGGTGAGGATCTGGTCGGGGGTCTCCTCGCCGTGGCGGGCCCGGTGGAGGTAGTTGCGGATCAGCGCGGTGACCGCGCCGGGGTACAGGAAGGGCTCGTCCCGCATCGCGGCCCGGCACGCGGCGACCAGATCCCGGTCGGCGACGGACTTCAGCACGTACCCGCTCGCACCGGCCTTCAGAGCCTGGAAGAAGTACTGCTCGTTGTCGTGCATGGTGAGCATCAGGATCCGCAGGCCGGGCTTGAGGGCGGCCAGTTCCCGGGCGGCCTGCAGTCCGGTCAGGCGGGGCATGGCGATGTCGAGCACGGCCAGGTCGACGTCCCGGGTGCGGGCCAGCTCGATGGCCTCCGCGCCGTCACCGGCCTCGGCGACTACTTCGAGGTCCGGTTCCTGGTCGAGGATGAGCCGCACCCCGCGGCGGACCAGTGCGTGGTCGTCGGCGAGCAGGATGCGGATCGTGGTCGTTCCGGTCATGGGCAGAGCTACTTCCTGGAGACGGGTGCGGCGAGCCGGACCCGGGTGCCGGTGCGGGGTGCCGGGCCGATCTCGAGGCTGCCCCCGGCGAGCAGGGCCCGCTCACGCATGCCGCGGATGCCGGCGCCTTCGCGGGCGGCCTTGATGCCGGAGCCGTCGTCGGTGACCGTCAGCACCACGCCGTCGTCGGTGTGACACAGGGCGACGGTGACCTGTTCGGCCTCCGCGTGACGGGCGACGTTGGTCAGCGACTCCTGCGCCACGCGGTACAGGACCAGTTCCGTCTCCGGGGCGAGGGCGGGCAGGTCGGCCTCGAACCGGCGGGTGACCCGCAGCCCGGTGTGGGTGGCGAAGTCCTCGGTGAGCGAGGTCAGCGCGCTGACCAGACCCAGGTCGTCCAGCACGCCGGGCCGCAGCCGGCGCACCAGTCGGCGGACCTCGTCCAGGCTCTGCCGGGTGATCTCCTGCACCTCGGTCAGGTCCTTGCGCAGCGGCTCCGGTGCGTCGTCCGCGGCGCGCTTGAGGCCCAGCAGGATCGCCGTCATGGTCTGGCCGACCTCGTCGTGCAGTTCCTGGGCGATGCGGCGGCGTTCGGCCTCCTGCGCCAGCAGCGCCCGGGCACTGCTGGTGGCCCTTTCCCGCTCCAGCCGCTCCAGCATGGCGTTGAACGTGCGGATCACCTCGGCGACCTCGCCGCCGCCGGAAGCAGGCAGGCGCTGGCCGGGACGCAGCAGGTCCACCGTGGTCATCAGCTTGGTCAGCCGGTCCAGCGGGGCCATGCCCAGCCGCAGGAGCACGGCGTTGGCGACCAGCATGACCGCCAGACCGGCGACCAGGATGACCGCCTCGGTGAGCAGAACCGGTACGGAGACGGTCACCGGCGACCACAGCAGCAGGGCCGTGGCCGTGCCCAGCACCACGGCGTTGAGGGCGAAGATCCGCCAGAACAAGGACACCTGCCCCATGCCTTCCCTTCTCACTTCACCTCCACTGTGGCCCGCCACGTTCACGGTGCCGGGTGCTCGAAGTGAGTCCGCGGCCAGCCTGCCCCGTCCCCTGTGCCCCGTCGATGGGACCCGGACCCCATTTTCCGGGACGCGCACCACCCACGCGTCGCCGCATGGATCCCGTGGCCCGGCGTAAATGGGGCCCGCGCCCGATAGGTGTCCGCCGCCGGCCCGGCCAGGGTGGAAGGCACCGGGCAGGCCGACGGTCGGCCCGGCGACACCGCCGGGCGGTTCGCCGTCCGGCACCCGCCCCCGCGAACGCCGCGCGTGCGGCGAGTCCTCGAGAAAGGGATCGACCATGTCGCTCGACGTCACCCGGGCCGAACCCCACCTGCACGAGGCGCGACAGCGCCTGGAACACGCCCGCAGCTCCCGGCTGGCGCAGCTGCAGGCCCTCAACGAGACCGGACAGACCCCGGACGACCACCTGCTGTCCGAGCAGCGGAGCGCGATGCAGCGAGCCCTGAAAGAGATCGAGGAAGCCTTCGCCCGCGTCGAGAACGGCACCTACGGAACCTGCCTGGGCTGCACCCAGCCGATCCCCGCGGAACGGCTGGAGATCCTCCCCTACACCCGCTTCTGCGTCGCCTGCCGTCGCCGCACCACCTGACCACGCCCGCACCGACCCTCCGACGCCCTGCCCTCAAAGGGGTGAAGTGGTGAACCACCAGACCATCGGCCGGCGCACGGCACATCCGAGCACGGCACACCTGTCGGCCGAGGACCTCGCCGCCCTGCGCGAGACCCTGCACGAGCAGCTCCTGTTCCGGCAGGAGCAACTGCAGCAGCTCGCCGGAGAGGTCACCTCCCGCACCGAGGTCCGGCTCCAGCAGCAGGACGCCGCGCAGATCGAGGTACACGTCAAGCTCGCCGCCTCGGCCCGCATGGTCCTCGCCGACGTCGAGGCAGCTCTCGCCCGCATGGACGAGGGCACGTACGGCAGCTGCCACCTGTGCCGCGGGCCCCTCGACCGGGAACGGTTGATGATCGTGCCGCAGGCCCGCTACTGCGGACGCTGCCAGCAGGTCAGGAAGGCAGCCCCGTGACCGGCATGTCTGCTCACCCCCACGCCGCCGCCCCGCACCGGCCCTGGCCGGCCTGCCGGCGCTGCTGCGGCATCGCCCTGGACATGGGGAGCGCCCGCACCCGCGTCTGGATCGCCGGCCGGGGCGTGGTCGTCGACGTACCCACCGTCACTCTCCCCGGCGCCGACGCGGTGCACCCCATCCGGCGCGGCGTCATCGTCGACACCCCCGGGTGCGCCCGCATGCTGCAGCGCCTGCTCGCCGACCGCCTGCCCCGCCTCACCCGCCCCATGGTCATCGTCACCGCTCCCGTCCTGGACGGCGTCGCCTACCGCGCCCAGGCCCGCGCCGCGATCGACGTGCTGCGCCCGCGTACGGTGCTGACCGTGCCCAGCGCCCGGGCCATCGCCGTAGCAGCCGGCGCGGACGTGACCCGTCCGCTGATGGTGGTGGACATCGGCGCCCACCTCACCGAAGCGGTGCTGCTGGGCGACGGCGACATCACCGACGCGCGCCGCGCCGCCCTGGGCACCAGCGACCTGACCGGACCGACCACACCCGAGCAGATGGCCGAAGCGGTGGCCGCGATGCTGACCGCGATGCTCCGCCAGGACCGCACCTCGCTCACCGTCGACGCCCTGCACCGCGGCATCCTGCTGGCCGGTGGCGGCGCCCTGCGTCCAGAGATCACGTATCACCTCACCGGGCGGCTGCACGCGCCGCTGCGAGTGGTGCCGGCCCCGCACACCGCGGCCGTCCGCGGCGCCGCCAAGCTCCTGCAAGCCGCCCACAGCCACCCCTCCGCCTCCGGCCCCCTGCCCCCGGCCGCCCGTTCCCGTTAGATGTGCTGTCCCGTCGGCACTCCGCATCCGCCGCGTCCACCGCCGAAAGGAGGACACGTGCCCGGCCGCACACCCCCACCCCCACTCCCACCGCCACCACCGCAGGAACTGCCCAGGGTCACGCTCTGGCGGCTGCGGCGCAACCCGCTGCGCCGCCGCAGCGACCTGGTGCAGGCATGGACCGGCCTCGGCCTGCTCCTGGCCGCCCTGGCAGCCACCCCCGCCGCCATGTTCCTGGCCGGCGACGCCTCCTACCACCACTACACCCGCACCGCCCGGCACCAGGCAGCCACCCGCCACCACATCACCGCCACCCTCGTCGAGGACGCCCGGCGCCACCCCGAACCCACCTCCACCGAGGCCAGGAAGACCCGCTACCCGGCCAAGGTCCGCTTCACCGGCCCCGACGGACGCACCCACACCGGCACGACCGACGTCCAGCCCGCCCTGCCCAGGGGCAGCACCGTCCGGGTCTGGGTCGGCACCGACGGGAAGATCACCGATCCGCCCATGAGCCCCGGCCAGGTCCGCAGCCGCGCGATGGGCACGGCCATCATCGCCGCCCTCGGCGTTCACGCCACCGCAGCCGCCGCCTACGGGGTCGCCGGCCGCGTCGTCCAGCGCCGCAACCTCGCCGCCTGGGACACCGCCTGGGCCGAGACAGCACCCCGCTGGACGACATCGCCGTAGGCCCTGGAGCAGGGCCTACGGCGATCGGTGCGTGCGCGCGCCGGTCACGGCCGGCGTCGGCCGGCGCGGAGGGCCGGCGGGGGCGCGGGGTACTGCCCGGGCGTGGCGCTCAGTGCAGCCGGATCAGCGCCGCTTTGAAGGCGACGGCGTGCCGTGCCTCGTCCCGGGCGGTGTCGAGCCAGTAGCGGGCGGCAGCGGTGTCGCCGACGGCGGCGGCCCGTGCGGCGAAGAGCGGGTAGACGGTGGTCGCCTCCGAGCGCTCACCGGCGATGGCGCGGTTCAGGTTCTCCCGCGTGGTGCGCACCAGGCCGGCCAGGACGGCCTCGCCGGCGAAGTGCTCGCGCAGCTCGACCGTGGCTGTCCCTTCCCACAGGCGGGCCAGTGCCGGGTTCCCGGTCTGCTCCGCGTGTTCCGCGAACAGCATGTACTTGGCGTAGGCGAGGGCCTCGCCGTGCATCGCGGTGTCCAGGTTGGCCTTCGTCCGCGCGGCGTGCACCTGCGGCGGCCCGGCGGGCACCGAGACCGGGTCGACCGCGGGCGGCTCCGGGATGGTGCCCTGGCCGGACGTCAGGGCGGCGAGCGCCGCACGGAACGCGTCGCGGTGCAGGCCCTCGTCCGCGGCGATCTCCGTGAACAGTTCGGCGGCGTTCTCGTCCCCGTCCTGCCGGGCCTGCTCCGCGAACTCGCGGTACATGGTCTCGTGTTCGTACGTCTCCCCGTTGATGGCCTGACGCAGGTTGGCCGCGTTGGAGCCGACCACGCCGGCCAGCGTGGCCGCCTCGCGCAGGTGCTCGTTCAGCTCGGTCTGTGCCGTGGTCCGGAAGAGCCGGGCGACACCGGTGAGGCCTTCGCGGTCGGCCTGCGTGCCGAAGAGGTCGTAGGAGGCGAAGGCGAACGCCTCGCCTTTCATGGTGGTGTTGAGGTCCTCGAGCGTCTGCGCATGAAGAGCCCGGGCGGCATGGGCCCGCGGGTGGGTGTCGACCGGGCCGGCGAGGGCCAGGGCGGGCGCTGCCTGCGACGCCGCGGTCAGTGCGCACAGACCGACCAGCAGCGTACGGATAGAGCGGAACACGACTTCCTCCTCCGGGGGCTCTCGGATGACACGCCCCTTCCACATACGAACCGCTGGAGCGCGCCCGCGCCCTGTCTGCTGAGCCTCCCGGGTGACGACGTAGGCGTGATGAGTGAACAGGGCGGGTCACCACGGCGGCGGTGGCCCGGCGGCGGACGGGGCGCGCCCCGGTCTTCGGTGAGTTCTCACGCGACCGCCGCTCCGTCCCCGACGACGGGGCATCCTGGGAATCCGGCAAGCGGGCGGGAGGTGTCGGGATGCGGTGGTGGGCCGCGGCATGGACGGTCGCCGGGGTGGTCGTCCTGGCCGCCTGCGGCGCGTCGCCCGCCGGCGGATCGGCCGGAGGGGCGTCGCACAGCCGCTCGACGGAGCCGCCGGGCAATGCCCCTACGAGCAGCGTGCCGCCGCGCAGTTCCGCTCCAGCGGCCTCGCCGAAGCCGAAGCCGAAGCCGAAGCCGACGCCCACGGCCTCGGCCCCGCCCACGACCGGGGCCGCGAGCCCGACGGGACCCGGCCCGTCCGCGCCCGCCGCCTCGTCCTCGGCTACGGCCACCGGCTGTGTCGCGGGACGGACGGATATCACCGTGGCGTCGGCCGGTCCGCTCCGGCGGCGGGTGTGCGTGCGGCCGGGGACCGTGGTGTCACTGGTGCTCCGGCCCCGCACGGACGACAAGCGGTGGACGGCCGTGCGGAGTTCCGCGCCGGTCTTCGCCCTGGTGTCCGGATGGCGCGTGGATGCCGACGGCACCGCGCACGCCTCGCTGCGGTGCGCGGGCACCCGGGGCGGCAGCGCCGAGATCACCGCGCTGGCGAAGGCCCCGGACGTGGCGGGCGCGGCCCGCGGCGTCTTCGTCCTCGACATGACGGTGACCCCGTACGCGCGGGAGGGGTGACCCCCGCGCCCCCCCGCGGCCCCCCCCCCCCCCGCCCCCCGGGGGGGGGAGGCGCACGACCGCCCCAAGAA
>NZ_JBFADM010000122.1:0-9292 GCF_040641355.1 Streptomyces sp. NPDC020996 | reverse complement strand
GGCGGGGCCCCCCGCGGGGGGCGGGGCGGGCCGAGGCGGGTACGGGCGGCCGAGGCGGGTACGGGCGGCCGAGGCGGGCGCGGACGGCCGAGGCGGGTACGGGCGGCCGAGGCGGGCGCGGGCGGGCGGGTGGGGTTACTCGATGTCGAGTACCTCGGGTACCGGTCGGCGTGGGCTCGCGACGCCCGTGGGGCCGTAGCCCAGGCGTAGCACCATCTGGACGAAACCCATCGCGGAGACGGGGTCCCGGGCCAGCTCGCGCAGGTCGTGCTGTTCCAGGGAGTGGGAGCTGAGGGACGTGGACAGTCCGTGCAGGGTGGCGAGCAGCAGGACCCGTTCCATCGCCTGTCCGGCGCGCAGCCAGTCGGCCCTGCGGTCGTTGGTGGTGCCGAGCAGGGCCAGCTGCGGAACGGTCTCGAAGACCGCCGCCGTCCGGCCGGGGACGGGGCGGCGGCCGGCGAAGTCCCGGACCGGGGCCCGTCCTCCCGACTTCCTCGGGCCGAAGGCGTAGTCCGGGATCCCGTCGACGGCCGCTTCGGCCTCCTGCGGCCCGATGCGGGTCCAGTTCTGGATGTCCTCGAACCGCTCGGGCCGTACGCTGTCGCGCCCCTCGACGTCGTAGATGTGGTCGAGCAGCGCCTCCACGTGCCAGGCGTCGGGGAAGGCCATCTGTGCGCCCTCCTGCCGGGCGGCGTCGCACAGGGCGTCCGCCACCTCCCGCGGGATCGGCTGCTCCGTGAAGGGGTGCCGGCTGGTGTGGCGTCGGCTGATCGCCGGGAACAGCCGGGCCAGCTCGCGGTCCGGACCGCCGGTGCCGGTGAGGCGCACGGTGGCGTAGAGGTCGGGGTCGGACGGGCTGGGAAGCAGCCGGGTGTCCACGTCCCAGCCGGCGTGGGCCGCGGCGACGCGCAGGTTGAACAGGGCGGCCGCGCAGCCGAGGCACAGCGCGCGGTTGTCGGGATCGGTGCGCGTCATGGCGCGGCTGAGGTCGGGGCGCAGTTCGAAGGTGCGCGTGCCGGAGACGTACCGGAAGCGCCACGGTTGTGCGTTGTGCATCGAGGGGGCGGCCGTCGCGGCTGCCACCAGGTCCGTGATGGTGGTCGTGTCAATGGGTTGCGCCGACATGGCGCACCTCCCCTCGCAGGAGCCGGGGCGGCCGGTGTTGCGGGTCAGTGTTTGCTGAGGGTGGGGCCGTCCGCGCGCAGCACGCTCAGGCGGCGCCCGTACTCCCCCTCGTCGATCTCGCCCCGGGCGAACCGCTCGGCGAGCAGCTGCTCGGGCGGCGTCGTCGCGGGTGGGTGCGGGGGCTCGGGAGTCCGGCTCACCGCGCGGTGGACGACCATCGCGACGACGATGAGCAGGGCCCACATCAGGACCATGCCGACCGACCCGGCGGACCAGGCCCAGCCCGGCACGCCGTGCCGGTTCCAGTGCATCACGGCCGCCACCTCTCGTTCGTGCCGTACCACGCGCGGCGGGCCCGCCCCGTTCGGCGCGTATACCGCCGCTGATGGCCAGCCTCCCCGGCCCGCCGACGGGCGGGTAGGGGCCGCCGGGACTCGGTACGGGACCATCCGGCCCATCCTCGGCGGCGTCGGCCGGGCCACGCTGGCATGGAGGGGGACGGAACGCCGAGCTGGAGGCCGACGCCATGAAGCAGGTGATCGTCGTCGGTGTGGACCGGTCGGCGCGCAGCCGCCCGGCCGTGGCTTGGGCCGCGCGGGAAGCCGTGCTGCGCGACCTGCCGCTGTGCGTGGTGCACGTGGCGCCGCCCGCCGGGCCGGACGCGCCGCGCCCGGAGGCCGTGGCGGCCGCTCTCGCCGCCGGCCGGTGCCCGACGGTGGCGGTGGAGAGCGTACGGCTGACGGGCGAGCCCGGCGCCGTCCTGCTGGAGCGGGGTGCGGACGCGGCGATGACGGTGCTCGGCCTGCGCGGCGAGGGCAGGCGCACCGGGCTGACGCCGGGCTCTACGGCCCGGGTGGTCGCCGGCGCCGCACGGTGCCCGGTCGTGCTGGTCCCGGCCGGACCGGCCCCGCGGCCCCCGGCCGGCCGTCCGTACCAGGTCCTGGCGGCCGTGGACGCCGACGATCCGGCGGACGGCGCGGTCGACTTCGCGTTCGACACCGCGCGGCTGCACGGGGCGCGGCTGAACGCGCTGTACGCCGGGCCGCCTCCGCTCCGTGCGGCTGGGCCCGCGGACCGCGCGACGTCGGCGGCGCGGCACGCCGCGCGGGCGGAGCGGGAGCTGGGGCTGCTGACGCGGGCGCTGCGGCCCTGGCGGGCGAAGTACCCGGCCGTCCGGGTCTTCGAGGACGTCGTCCTGTCCGATCCGGCGCCGGCACTGATCCGGGCCTCGCACCACGTCGATGTGATGGTCGTGGGGCGCGCCGGCCGGGGCGGGCTCGGCCCGGTCGCGTACGCCGTCGCCCGCCACACCGCCTGCCCGCTCGCCGTGGTCCCGGCCTGACCGCCCGGCACGCACAGCCGTCCCGCCGCACCCAGCCCCCGCCGCACCCAGCCCCCCGCCGCTCCGCCGCCCCCGTCCCCGCCGTCCCGGCCCGGCCGCCCGGCGGTCATTCGAGGAGCGCCAGGCGGCTGGTCTCCCCCGGTTCCAGCCGTACCGCGCGGTCCGGCAGCCGCACGTCGATCGGGGACTCCTCGGACGACGGCACGATGATCTCCATCTGCCCGCGCTGCAGCCGCAGCCCCACGCCCCAGTGGCCCTGGTAGCGCATGGCGAACCCGTACGACGACAGCTCCGGCAGCGGCACCGGGTCCAGCCACAGCGCGCCGCTCCTGGTCTCGAGGCCGGTCAGGCCGCGCTGGACGAGGTCGAGGGTGCCGGCCATGGCGCCCAGGTGGATGCCCTCGCCCGTGGTGCCGCCCTGCACGTCGGCGATGTCGCCCTGCAGGGCCTCCTGGCAGAACTTCCACGCCTCCGACCTCCGGCACCGGGCCAGCACCCAGCCGTGCACCAGGCCGCTGAGGGTGGAGCCGTGGCTGGTGCGGCGCAGGTAGTAGTCGACCGTGCGGATCCAGGTGTCCTCGTCGAGCCGCATCCCCAGCCGGTGGAACAGCCCACGCAGTTCGGCCGGGGAGAACAGGTAGCCGAGCATCAGCACGTCGGCCTGTTTGGACGCCTGGTAGCGGTTGACGCTGTCGCCCTCGGCCTCCAGGATCCGGTCCAGGCGGCGGATGTCGCCGTAACTCTCGCGGTAGCCCTCCCAGTCCAGTTCGGCGAGGTTGCCGTAGCCCTCGAACTGGCTGATGACGCCCTCGTGGAAGGGCACGTGGAGGGTGCGGGAGATGTCCTCCCACTGCTCCAGTTCGCCGCCGTCCAGCCCGGTGCGCTCGACGAGTTCGCGGCGGCGCGGCTCGGGCAGCAGGTCCACCAGCTCCAGGGCGCGGCTGAGCACCCAGGACGCCGTGACATTGGTGTAGGCGTTGTCGTCGAGACCGGGCCGGGTCGCGTCCGGGTAGGCCTCGTGGTATTCGTCGGGGCCGACGACGCCCCTGATGCGGTGGCGCCGCAGCCCCTCGTCGTAGACGGCCGCGTCGGCCCAGAAGCGGGCGATCTGCAGCAGCATCTCGGCGCCCTTGGTGTGCAGGAACTCGGCGTCGCCGCTGGCCTCGCAGTACTGCCAGACGTTGTACGCGATCGCGGAGCCGACGTGGTGCTGGAGCCGCGAGTGGTCGGGCAGCCAGCGTCCCGAGCGAGGGTTGAGGTGCAGCTGCTGGGTCTCCTCGCGGCCGTCGCTGCCGCTCTGCCACGGGAACATCGCGCCCCGGCGGCCCGCGTCCCGGGCGGCGGTGCACGCCTGTTCGAGGCGCCGGTGGCGGTAGCGCAGCAGGGCCCGGGACACCTCGGGGAAGTGCAGGTTCAGATACGGCAGGACGAACAGCTCGTCCCAGAAGACGTGGCCCCGGTACGCCTCGCCGTGCAGTCCCCGGGCGGGCACGCCGACATCGAGGTCGGCGGTGTGCGGCGAGAGCGTCTGCAGCACGTGGAACAGGTGCAGGCGCAGGACACGGCCCGACTCGCCGGGCACGTCGAGGTCGGCCCGGCGCCACAGCTGGTCCCAGGCCGTGAGGTGGTCGTCGACCAGAATGTCGAACCCGGGGGCCCGGCCGACCCGATGGGTCGCCGCGTACAGCGGGTCGCTGATCGCGGGGTCGCGGGAGGTGTGCAGCGCGACGGTCTTGTCGATGACCACGGGGCGCCCCTCCGCCAGGTGCAGGCGGACCTCCTGGACGGCCCGCCGCCCCTCGTGCCGGACGGTGGCGGGCGCGTCGGCGGTCAGCCGTGCGGCGATGCCGATGCGGATGTCGGAGGTGCGGGTGCGGCAGCGCAGCCAGACCGTGTCGGTGGTGGCGGTGCCGGTGTGCACGTGGATCAGGTGGCGGCCGTCGAGGTCGCGGTAGCGGGCCACTCCGCTGTTGGTGACTCCGGCGTCCAGGGCCGCCTCGACCTGGAGTTCGCCGGAGAAGCCCTCGGCCGTGAACTCGGTGCGCAGCGCGCCGACGTGCGGGTCGGCCATGTGCGCCAGCCGCTGCTGACGCACCACCAGCACCCTGCCCTCGCCCAGGCCGTAGCGTGTCCACCGCTCCAGCAGGCCGGACGCCAGGTGCAGCAGCTGCCGGTGGTCGAGGACCGTCGCCGTGTCGGGGGTGAGCCACTGCCCGCCGTCGAGGCGGAAGCGCAGCGGCAGCCAGTTCGGCAGGTTGACCATGTCCTCGTTCTCGACCTGGCGTCCGGCCACCTCGGAGGTGAGCCGGTTGTAACAGCCGGCGATGTAGGTGCCCGGATAGTGCACGTCGTCGGCGGTGCATTCGGGGAGCGCCCCGCGGGTGGCGAAGTAGCCGTTGCCGAGGGTGCACAGGGACTCCCGGAGCCGCTCGTCCACGGGGTCGTAGCCCTCGTACTCCCAGATGCCGTCCGTCACTCGACCCGTCCTCTCCTCGCGTTGCCTGACGGTGCGTACTGCGGTGCCGGGCCGGACCGGCCGCCGGGTCACGCCCGTTGCGGCACCACGGCCACCGGGCAGGCCGCGTGGTGCAGCAGCGTGTGCGCCACCGTCCCCAGTTGCAGGCCGTGGTGGCCGTGCCGGCGCTGCGCGCCGATGACCACGAGGTCCGCGGCGGCCGAGCGGTTCACGAGTACCCTGCGGGCCGGTCCTTCCACCGTGTGCCGGCGCAGCCGCGGTCCGAGGCGTTCCGCCGCGGGCTGCCGCAGCAGGTCGTCGAGGAGCGCGGAGGCGCGCTGCTCGTGGTCGGACGCGGCTTCCCCGGCCGGCGGCCGGCGGCCGGCGGTCCCGGGCGTGGGGCGGCGCCAGGCTCGTACGACGTCCAGGGTGCAGTCGCGTGCCAGGGCCTCGCGGAAGGCGAACCGGGCCGCCTCGCCGGCCCGGGCCGGGTCGTCGGCGCCGAGCAGGATCCGCTGGTGGGTGCCGTGGACGCCGGCCTGGTCGCCGCGGACCACGATCACCGGGCAGGTGGCGCGTGCCGCCACGGTCAGGCCGACCGAGCCGAGCAGCAGGCCGGCCAGTTCCCCCCGGCCCCGCGAGCCGGTCACCACCGCGAAGGCGTCCCGCCCGGCCCGCAGCAGGGCGGCCGCCGGATCGTCGGCGACCACGTCGGCGCCGATCCTGACCCCCGGATCGGTCCGGCGGGCGCGCTGCACGGCGGAGGCGACGGTGTTCTCCACCGTCACCTGCTCGAACGTATCCCGCGCGCCGACGCCGGCGGACGGCACGGCGGGCTCGTAGCGCTCCCACAGGGAGGCGTACACCAGGCGCAGCGGCAGGGCGTGCCGGGCCGCTTCGCGCACCGCCCAGTCGAGCGCCTCCAGGCTCGACTCCGATCCGTCGACACCTACGACCAGAGCCGCCTCCATGGTGCCCACCGCCTTTCCTCGGGCGTCACGGGGTCCTGTGCTGCGGGCCTCCACGGTCACTGTCGCATCCGCCCCGGGGCTGTCGCAGGGGACGTTCGGCCCAGGCGGCTGCCCGTTCAGCCCCCTGGGGGACGTTCGGCCCAGGCGGCTGCCCGTTCAGCCCCCTGGGGGACGTTCGGCCCAGGCGGCTGCCCGTTCAGCCCCTGGGGGCCCGCGGGCGCGGGCCGGAGACTGTGGACGAGCCGGGGAGAAGGTGCGCCATGGCCGAGGTCCAGCAAACCCCCGTGCACGCTCTGCTCACGGACGGGACCATCGTTCGCATCAGGCCGGCGGGCTCCGCCGACCGCGGCGGCGTGCTGCGGCTGTGCGGACAGGCGCCGGCCGGCGAGCCGCCGTGGTTCCCCGGCCGCCGGACCCTGGTCGCCGAGCACGCCGGCCGCCTCCTCGGTGTGGCCGCCTGCGAGGAACCGCGGGAGGGCTCGGCGGCGGAGCTGTTCCTGGCCGTGGCCGACGACTGGCGGCACCGCGGCGTCGGCACGCTGCTCGTGGAGCACCTCGCGGACGCCGCCCGCGCCGACGGCGTCACCGCCTTCACCGCGGACTCCCTGTGCGACGACCACGGACCGCTCGCCCTGGTGCGGGACCTCGGGCTGCACGTCACCCGGAGGGCCGACGGCCCCCGGGTGCGCTGCACGATCGACCTGGCCGAGACCGAGGACTACCTGCGCGCCGTGGATGCGCGCGGCCGGCTGGCCGACACCGTCAGCCTGCGGCCGCTGCTGCGGCCCCGCAGCGTGGTGGTGATCGGCGCGGGCGGCGGACCCGGGTCGGTGGGGCGCGCGATCCTGCGCGACATCCGGACCCGGTCCTTCGCCGGGCACCTGTACGCCGTCGACCCACGGGCCACGCTGCTGTGCGGGGTGCCCGCCCGGCCGGCCGTGGACCGGCTTCCCGAGGTGCCCGACCTCGCCGTGGTCGCCGTGCCCGCGCCGGACGTGCCCGCCGTGGCGCGGGAGTGCGGCGAGGCGGGGGTACGTGCCCTGCTCGTCGTCTCCTCGCACCTGGACGCCGGCCAGACCGGCGCCCTGCTGGCCGCCTGCCGCCGCCACGGCATGCGGATGGCCGGACCGCATGCCCTGGGCCTGGCCAACACCGAGGACGGCGTCCGTCTCGACGCCACCTTCGCCACCCACGCGCCCGGCCCCGGCCCGGCCGGGGTGGCCGTGCAGTCCGGCGGGGTGGGCATCGCGCTGCTCGACGCGCTGACCCGGCTCGGCATCGGCGTGTCCACGTTCGTGGCCCTCGGCGACAAGTACGACGTGAGCGGCAACGACATGCTCCAGTGGTGGGAGGACGACGGGCGGACCGGCCTGGCGCTGTTGCACCTGGAGTCCTTCGGCAACCCGCGCGCCTTCTCCCGTACCGCCCGCCGGGTGGCCCGCCGGATGCCGCTGCTGACGGTGGACGCCGGCCGTTCGGAGGCCGGACGCCGCGCCGCCGCCGCGCACACCGCCGCGGCGGCCGCCCGCACCATGACCCGGCAGGCGCTGTTCACCCAGGCCGGCATCACCGCCGCCCGTTCCCTCGGCGAACTGCTGGACGCCGCCGCCCTCCTGCACGCGCAGCCGCTGCCCCGGGGGCCGCGGGTGGCGATCATCGGCAACGCGCGCGGCGCGGGCGTCCTGGCCGCCGACGCCTGCGCGGACGCCGGGCTGACCGTGCCCGAGCTTCCGGCCGCCCTGGCCGGCGAACTCCTCCGGCTGCTGCCCGAGGGCGCCGACGCCCCGAACCCCGTGGACGCGACCGCGTCCGTCGGCGAGAAGCAGCTGCGCGCCTGTGTCGACCTGCTGGCCGGCCACGCCGCGGTCGACGCCGTCCTGGTCTGTCTGGTGCCCACCGCGGTCGCCGCGGCGACCGGCGACGACCTGGTGCGCGCGGTGACGGTCCCGGGGGCCCGCCCCCGCCCGGTGGTCGCGGTGCTGCCCGCGCAGGCGGCCCGGGTGGACCTGCTGCCCGCCCGCGGCGGGGGCGGCGTGCCCGCGTACTCCGACGCCCAGGACGCCGCCCGCGCGCTGGCCCACGCGGCGCGGCGGGCCGCCTGGCTCGCCCAGCCGGCCAGTCCCGTACCGGCGTTGCCGGATGTGGAGACCCGGCGGGCGAGGACGATCGTCGGCTCGTTCCTGGAGCGGAACCCGGAGGGCGGGCTGCTGGACCCGCGGACGACCGCCGCGCTGCTCGGCTGCTACGTGGTTCCGCAGATCCCCTGGGCCTGGGCCCGTGACGAGGACGAGGCGATCGCCGCCGCCGAACGGCTTGCGGGCGCGGACGGCCGCTTCGTGATGACGGCGTACGGGCCGCGGCCGGCACACCTCGGTGCGGAGCGGGCCGTCCGTCTCGACCTGCGCAGCACCTCCCGGCTGCGGGCCGCCCACCGGGAGCTGGTGGCCCGCTACGGCGACCGGCTGGCCGGCGTGGTGGTCCGGCCGGTCGCCGGACGCGGCGCCGAACTGGCGGCCCGGGTGGTGCAGGACGACGTGTTCGGGCCGCTGGTGCTGCTCGGGCCCGGCGGCACGCCGGCCGGACTTCCCGGCGACCAGGAGGGACAGCTCGCCCCGCTCACCGAACGCGATGCGCGCGAACTGATCACGTCCGCGCGGTGCGCGCCCGCGCTCTTCGGCCGCGGCGACGGCCCGGCGCCCGACGTGGAGGCGCTCGGACAACTCCTGCACAGGCTTTCCAGGATGGCCTGCGACCTGCCGCAACTGGCGGAGGCGGACCTCGATCCGCTGCTGGCCGGGGCGGACGGCGTCCTGGCCGTCGAGGCCCGCGTGCGGCTGGTGCCGCGCCGCGGCAACGATCCCCATCTGCGCAGGTTGTGACACGAAAGAAGGCGGCGTGGAGCCGGTGCGGATCCAACGGCGGCTCGCCGGGCGGCGCGCGACGCCGGAGCCGTGCCGCGCCCCGCCCCGCCCCGCGCCGCGCCGTCCCGCCGCTCAGCAACCGGCGGCAGTACGGTGACCCGCGCCCGTCGGCCGGTGCGCGGCCCGTGCGGCCGGTCCGGAGCCGTGCCGCCCGGCCGACCGCACCGCGAGCGCGTCGGACAGCGCGGCGAGCACGTAGGTCACGGCCATCGCCGCGACCAGCAGGACGGCGAACCGCTCCCAGAACTCAGGTGTGAGTGTCGTACCCACGGTGTCCCCTCCTCTGCTCGGGCGTCGTCCCGGGGCCGTCGCGCCGAGGGCCCCGATCTCCCTCCCTACCAGCCAACTCCCTTGTGGCGCACGGCGCATGAGCCGACCGGCCCGGACCGCGGGCCGGCGGGGGCCCGTGCCCGCCCGCCCCCGGCGCACCCGGCCCGGGCCCCCTCCCCCGCGCGGGGGCAAGGGCCGGCGCCACCAC
>NZ_JBFADM010000121.1:0-9414 GCF_040641355.1 Streptomyces sp. NPDC020996 | reverse complement strand
CGCATCATGTACGAGGTCGTCCGCGGCGGCGGCTACACCCCCGACGTCGCCTTCATGCTCGACCAGTGCCACAACATCGAGGCCAAGATCCCCGCGATCATCCGGTCCGTGATGAACGTCCAGGAAGCCACCGCCAAGGCCCTGCTCGTGGACCGGGAGGCGCTGGCCGCCGCCCAGCGCGAGGGCGACGTCCTCGGCGCGAACGCGGTGCTGATGGACGCCTACAACACCGACGTACGCCCACTGCTCGCCGAACTCCGCGAGGAGATGGGCCTGGACGCCGATCCGATGGCCGCGTACCGCCGGTCCGGCTGGGCCGAGAAGATCGTCGAGGAGCGGGTCGGCGGGGCGCAGGCGGGGTGGGGCGCGTAGCCGGTCCGCCGCGGGAGGCGGACGGGCCGGCGCCCGTCCGCCGGGATCTCGGGTCAGCGCGACCCGCAGGGGTTGGCAGGCTTCCTGACCATCGGCCATGACCTGGCCACCCGGCCTCCCTCTCGCCTGGGCCAGGGTGCGGGCCCAGGCGATCGAGGACGGTGTCGCGTCGGCCGAGTGCCTCGCCGCGCACGACGATCAAGGGGAGGCGTTCACCGCGCACGGCGAGCGGCGCCACAAGCGCTGCCGGCTCATCGTGCAGTCCTCCGTCGCGATCGGCGAGCACGAGTTGGACCGCCGGGCCACCGTGCCGGGCCCATGGTCCTGCCGCTCCGACCAGCTACCGTCGCCGCCGCCCGCCGCGGCGCGCGACCGCGCATGTCCCCGCAGGTCGTATGCCCCGGCTGGATGTCCAGCTGGTGGGTGGAGCACTCGCCGAACCGTCCGGTGCCGCGGTCGCCGTCGAGCAGGTCATCGCCGTACGCCCTTCAGGAACTGCTGTCGGCTTCGGGTTTCGGTGCTTTGGGCTGGGCGACGGTGATCGTCCGTGCGGGCGTCCGGGGTGCCGGCGGGGGCGGGAGTGCTCCTCCGCGGCGCAGGACGGCGTAGCCGATGCCGATTCCGGCGGCGACGGGCCATTCCAGAGCGCCCGCCAGGGCGAGCGCGCCGAGCCCGGCGTAGAGGGGAAGTCCGCCCTTGGCGGGCAGGACGCGCTGTGCGGCGGTGACGGGAAGGGTGACGGCCTTCCGTGCGGCGTCCGCGACATCGTCGAGCGGGATGGTGAGGGTATGCCCGTCGTGGTGGTGATCCGTGTGCCGGTCGGTGGTGTCCGTGGCGCTGGGGCTCGCGGTGGTGGTCTGAGCTTTCTTCTTGGCCATGTGATCACTCCATTGCTCTTGCTGACTTCCCTACGTTATGTCCGGTTCATGTAGATTTCAGAATCTGTTTGCCTGCGGATGTGCAGTCAGTGGCTGAGCACCGCGGACGCCATGGGCCTTGAGTGAGGGAGTCGCGCCGGTGCTGCGAGGTGGTGTGGTGATGTCGCTGGGCCGCCGGCTTGCGGCGCAGGCGCCGTCTGCGGTGGCTGCGTCTGCCGGGGTGGTCGCCTCGCATGCGGTGAGGGCGCCGGTGGAGGTGCCGCGGGCGCTGGAGCGTGGGCGGCGAAGGGTTGCCCGGGTGGGCGATGCCGTCTCACGCGAGGTGGTCAGGGCGGCCGAGGTGGTGCGGGATGCCGGTCCGGCCAGGCGCCGCAGGCGCGTGTGGGCGCAGCGCGGCAGGGCGCACGTCGAGGTGCGGGGCCTGGCCGGAGCGGGGACGCGGCAGGAGCGGCTGGCCGCAGGGCTGGAGTCCGCGCTGGCCGAACTGGCGGGGGTGCGCTGGGTGCGGGTGAACGCGGCGCTGGGCCATGTGGTGGTCGACGCGGCGGAGGATGGCTGCGATCTCGAGGCAGTGCTGGAAGCGGTGTGCGCGGTGGAGCGGGCGCATGATGTCGCGGAGCAGCCGTTCGGGCATGGTCAGCCGGGTGCGGCGTTCGACGACGTCCCGGAGGTGCTGGCCAGGGTCGCCTTGGTCTCCGACTGTGTGGGGCTGGTCGGCGCGGTGGCGGGCTGGACGGCCTCGGTCGCCCGGTTGCCGCGCGCGGTACGGGTGCCGTTGGTCGTGGCCGACACTCAGCCGCGGGTCCGCCGGTGGCTGGAGCGGCAGGTGGGCCGTGGCCATGCGGACGCGTTCTTGGCCATGGCCGGGGCGCTGGTGTATTCGGCCACCGGGGGGATGACGCCGCTGCTGCTGGACGCCGTCCAGCAGTGGTTGAAGCTCGGTGAGGCGCGCAGTCGGCGGGCGGTGTGGGAACGCCGGGAGGGCGAGCTGGTGGCTGACGGCGCCGGTCTTCCCCGGCAGGCCACGACGCCGCTGCCGCGACCGGTCGCGGTGCCGGCGGGTCCGGTGGAGAAGTGCGCGGAGCGGACGTCGCTCACCTCCCTGCTGGGAGCTGCCGGGGTGGCGGCCTGGACCAGGGATGTGGAACAGGCGGGTCGAGCGATTCTGGCGACGGTGCCCAAGGCCGCCGGGGCGGGGCGTGAGGCGTTCTGCACGGTGCTTGGCCGTGACCTCGCGCGGGCGGGCGTGGTGGTGATGAATCCGGCGGCGCTGCGCCTGCTGGACCGGGTGTCCGCCGTCGTCATCGATTCCCCGGCCCTGTACGTTCCGCGGGTGCGGCTGATGTCGGCGGCAGCCAGCGGGGAACAGGACGAGGCAGCGTTGTGGCAGGCCGCGCAGAAGGTCCTGTCCGGACGGACGCCGAAGGACATGGCAGGTCCGGGTCCGTGGACGGCGGATGGCTGGCGGCTGCGGCGCCGGCCGGACGGCCCGGGCCGGCGGCCTGACAGCGGTCCCGGTCTGCACCTGGAGGTGCATGACACCGGTGGCCGGCTGCTGGGACGGGTCGTGGTGGGATGCGATCTCGATCCGCTGGCCGATGCGGTGGTCGCCGCAGCCCGCTCCGGCGACCGCCGCCTGGAGATGACCCAGCACGCCGGCGTCGCTGAGCTGCTGCGGTGGGCCGATCACGCTGTGCCGCCGGCCTCGACATCGGCCGAGCGGGTGCGCGCCCTGCAGCAGGAAGGCCATGTGGTCGCGCTGATCACCTGCTGCGACGGCGAGGCACTCGCGGCCGCGGACGTGGGAGTGGCCCTCCCCCTGCCGGACGGGTTCGGGAGGCCGGCTCCCGCAGCGCCGTGGTCGGCGGACCTCGTGTGCGGGCCAGGGCTGGAACACGCCTGGCGCTTACTGTCGGCCCTCGACGACGCACACCAGGTCAGTGCGGCCTCGGCCCGCCTGTCGGTCGGCGGGTCCGCGCTGGGGGCGTTGATCGCGGCCGCCGGTACCCGGCACCGCATGTGGGGCCTGACCACCACTCCCGTCCACGGCGCCGCGTTCCTGGCCCAGATCGGTGGCGTCCGCGCGGCGCGACGCCTTGCCCGCCGGCCCCGGCCCGTCGGCCATGTCCGCGGCGCCTGGCACGCCATGGACGCGGACGACGTCCTTCGCGCCCTGCGCCCGGTGCGCCGCTACGCCACGACAGAGCAGGCAGCGTCCGATGCAGCCGCCCGGGCGGCATTCGACCGGACGCGGCACCGGCTGGCCGGGGCCGTCACCGCAGCCGTCACCTCCCTGGGCCTCGCCACGCAGGTCCGGCATGCCGGTGAGCTGCTGAGCTCGGTGCGCGAGGAACTGCGTGACCCTCTGACCCCGGTGCTGGCCCTCGGTGCCGCGGCGTCCGCAGCGGTCGGTTCCAGCGTCGACTCACTGCTGGTGGGCGGGGTGATGGCCGGCAACGCGGTCATCAGCGGCGCCCAGCGCATGCGGGCCGAGCAGGCCCTGCGGACCCTGCTGGCGAAGGAGAGCATCACCGCCCGCCGCCTGCGCCACGTGCCGGACGACTCGAACCCGGGTTTCCTCGGGCTGCCGGAGGAGCCGGAGAAGGAGGGCTTCGACACCATCGACGCAAGCGACCTCCAGGTGGGCGACGTGATCGTCGTACGGTCGTCGGAGGTGGTGCCGGCGGATGCCCGGCTGCTGTCGGGCGACCGACTCGAGATCGACGAGGCGGCGCTGACCGGTGAACCCATCCCGGTGGCGAAATGTCCGGCGGCCACTCCCGGGGCGGACCTGGCCGAGCGGTCCTGCATGCTCTACCAGGGTTGCACCGTGCTGGCGGGCACCGGCGTGGCCGTGGTCGTCGCGACCGGCGGGCAGACCGAGGCAGGGCGCGCCGCAGAGCTGGCCGGGCAGGCCACCACCGCGCCCGGCATCGAAGGGCACCTCGCGGCGCTGACCCGGACGGCGCTGCCCGTGGTCGGCGTCGGCGGGGCAGCGGTCACCGCCCTGGGGCTGCTGCGCGGCCTGCCGCTGCGCCAGGCACTGGCCTCCGGCGTCGCGGTCGCGGTGGCCGCCGTCCCCGAAGGCCTGCCGCTGGTCGCCACCGTCGCCCAGTCGGCGGCCGCCCACCGGCTGTCCCGCCACGGCATCCTGCCCCGCTCCGCCCGCGCGCTGGAAGCCCTCGGACGCGTCGACGTCATCTGCTTCGACAAAACCGGCACCCTCACCGAAGGCCGCCTGACTCTGACCCGTCTGGCCTCCACCGAGAAGATCCTTCCCCCCGATTCGGAAGAGGCACATCGCCTGCTGCGCACCGCCGCCCGCGCCTGCCCCGCCCCCGGCGCGCCCATGGCCCACGCAACCGACCGCGCCGTACTCGAAGCCTTCCACAGACACGACATCGAAGACCCTGGCTGGGCACAGCAGGCGGAACTGCCCTTCGAGGCCAGCCGCGGCTACTCGGCCTCCGCAGGTACCGACAACGGCCATCCCCTGCTCGCGGTCAAAGGAGCGCCCGAGATCATCCTCGAGCGCTGCACCACCACCCTCGTTCCGGCCGGCCCCACTGACCATCGGCACGGCCGAGTCGGCAGTGACAGCGGCCCGGCCCCGCTCGATGAGCAGCGGCTGGAAGCGGCCCACCGCATGATGCGGCAGCTCGCCGACCAGGGCCTGCGCGTCCTGGCCGTCGCCCAGGCCGCTCTGCCCGTGGACGCACCGGGCATCGACGACCGGGAACGATCGGCGGAACCGGCGACCGGTACCGCTGTGCCGGCCGACGCGGTGACCGACCTGGTCCACGATCTGACGCTGCTGGGCTTCCTGGCCATCGCCGACGCCCCCCGCCCCACAGCCGCCGACGCCGTCAAGCGCCTCACCGACGCGGGTGTACGCATCGTCATGATCACCGGCGACCATCCGGCCACCGCCGCCGCCATCGCCCGCGACCTCGGCATCCCTCACACGGAGACCATCGTCACCGGCTCCGTGATCGATTCCCTGTCGGCCACCGACCGCACCCCGGCCATCGACCAGACCAGTCTCTTCGCCCGCGTATCACCTGAGCACAAGGTCCGGATCGTTCAGGCCCTGCGTGAGGCCGGGCACGTCGTCGCCATGGTCGGCGACGGCGTCAACGACGCAGCCGCCATCCGCCTCGCCGACATCGGCATCGGCATCGGTGCCCACGGCTCCACCGCCGCACGCGCCGCCGCCGACCTCGTCCTGAGCGACCCCGACCTCACCCGCATCCTCGACGCCCTGCACGAGGGACGCGCCCTGTGGGCCAGCGTCCGCGACGCCGTCGCCATCCTCGTCGGCGGCAACGCCGGCGAGGTCGCCTTCACCATTCTCGGCACCGCACTCGCCGGCCGCGCCCCCCTCCGTACCCGCCAGCTCCTTCTGGTCAACCTCCTCACCGACATGCTCCCCGCCCTGGCCGTCGCCCTCGCCCACCGCCCCACGGCCGCCGGCACCACCGCGATGGACCAGCCCGCTCCCACCCTCATGGGACCGGCCCTGGCGCGGCTGCTGGCCATCCGCGGCACTGCCACCACCCTGGCCGCCACCCTCGCGTGGCAGACCGGCCGCTTCACCGGCCGTGCCCGCCGCGCCGACACCATGGGACTGGCAGCCCTGATCACCGCCCAGCTCGGCCAGACCCTCATCACCGACTGGCGCAGCCCCCTGGTCCTGGCCACCACCGCCCTCTCCACAGCGGCCCTCCTCACCGTCGTGCAGACCCCAGGTCTGAGCCACTTCTTCGGCTGCACACCCCTCGGCCCCCTCGCCTGGACCACCGTCGCCGCCAGCGCCACCACAGCCACCGTCACCGCCGCCACCGCCCCCCGCCTGCTCACCCCGACCGCGCCCCCACGCGCCGCCACCGCGTACCCGCACGCAGCACCGGCCTCTCAGCCGCCGGCCAGGCCGAGCGGCTGAGAAAAGGGCGATTCCGGTCCGAGCGGACCACACTTCCGTTCACCCTCTGTTGGCACGGATGAAGACGCCAAGCCATTCACGCGCCTCAGAAGCGGATTGTCCTGAGGAAAACCGGCAAAACAAGCCACCTCGGTGGCTTGATCGGCCAAAGGACACTGCCGTGCCCCTGACCCTCGTCATCAGACTGCCCCGGATCTCGCTGGTCCCGCAGGTGCAGTCGCTCGCCCGCACCCTGACCCCGTTCGCCGGGCCTCTCCTCGGTATGGCCGTCGACGCAAGCGGCCTGGGACTGCCCGCGCGCCTCCTGCTTCACGCCGCGCTGCACACCGCCCTGCAACAACGCCCCGCACACAGCGAGAACAGTGAGAGCACCCCACCTGCGGTCCCGGTGGCTCCTCTCACCGGTTCGGGCCTGCCCACCTGAAGTACCAGGTCGAGCTCGGCCCGGGACGGCCCGAAACGTCGAGGAGGCTCCTCAGTACTGCGGCTCGTGACGCGCCGGCCCCGGCTCCGGGGCCCGACCCGACGGCCCCGGCTGCCGCACGGACGCCGCCACCCGCACCAGCGCCGCCGTCGCCGTGGAGCGGGACTGCTGCGGCCAGGCGACCGACAGGACCGCCGGGGGCGCGTCCGGGACCTCGCGGTAGGCGATGCCCGGGCGCCGGTAGCGGAGGGTGACCGAGCGTGGCAACAGGGTGACGAGTTCGCCGAGTTCGACCAGGGTCAGCAGCTGGGCCAGGTCGGCCACGGCGTACCGCTCGACGACCTCGTCGAGGTAGCGGGCCAGACCGTCGGGGCGGCCCGGTTGGACGCCGGGCAGGGCGAGGTCGGCGAGGGGGACGCGGTCGCGGGCGGCGAGCGGGTGGGCGGCCGGGAGCGCGGCAAGGCGCGGCTCGACGGCCACCGTCTCCGTGTCGAGGCCGGTGGTGTCGTACGGCTCGTAGATCAGCGCGGCGTCCGCCTCGCCCCGGCGCAGCAGACGGGCCTGCTCGCCCCAGCCGGACAGCCGGATCGCGACGGGCCGCGCGGCCGGTTCGGCCGCGTAACGCGCCAGGATGGTCTCCAGCAGGCCGGCGTCGCCGTCGGCCTTGACGGCCAGGACCAGCTTCGGGTCGGGGCCGGCCGCGCGCTGCGCCCGGCGGCCGGCCGCCTGCAGGGCCTCCAGCGCGACCCTGGCCTCGGCCAGGAGCACGTCCCCGGCCGGGGTCAGGGCGACGCTGTGGGTGGTGCGGTCGAACAGGGTGACGCCCAGTTCCGCCTCGAGTTTGCGGATCGCCCGGGACAGCGGCGGGGCCGAGATGCCCAACCGGTCCGCGGCGCGGGCGAAGTTGAGTTCCTCGGCGACGGCGACGAAGTAGCGCAGGGGCCGGGATTCCACGGTCTGACACCCCCTTCGGTATTGCCCTGAGGGTAACAAGCGCGATCCGATCGGTCCTTCCGTCCGGCCGGGGCACGTTCGAGGATCGACGCACAGGCCGCGCGCGCCAGGTCGCCGCGATCCGGCGCCACTCTCCCGCTACTTCCCCGGAGCTCTCCTTGATTGTCGTCACCACTCCCACCGGCTCGATCGGCCGGCAGCTCGTCGGCCGTCTCCTCGACAGCGGGGAACCGGTCCGGGTGATCGCGCGTGATCCCTCCCGGCTCCCGGCCCGTGTGAGCGAGCGGGCCGAGGTCGTGCAGGGGTCCCTTCTCGACTCCGACGTCGTCCGCAAGGCGTTCGCGGGCGCGGACCGCGTGTTCCTGCTGGTGCCCCCGGATCTCCGCGCGCCGAGCGTCGAGGGCCATTACCTGGACTGCACCCGGCCGGCCTGCGCGGCGATCGTCGCGCACGGCGTCCGGCAGGCCGTCGGCCTGTCGAGCATGGGCCGCGGCATCGGAAGGAACGGCGGGCACCTGTCGGCGGCGCACGCCAAGGACGCGCTGATCGCGGACACGGGCGTGGCGTACCGGGCGCTGCGGCCGCCGGCCTTCATGGAGAACCTGCTGTGGCAGGCCGGGTCGATCAGGAGCGGGGGCACCTTCTCCTGGGCGCATCCCGGGGACCGGGTGCTCCCGGCCGTCGCCACCCGCGACATCGCCGCGCGCGCCGCCGAGCTGCTGCTCGACGGTTCCTGGACCGGCTGCGAGGGCGTCCCCGTCGTCGGCCCGGACACCCTCACCCCCGACGGCATGGCCGAGGTCATGTCCGAGGTGCTGCGGCGGCCGGTGCGCTACCGGCAGGCCCCCCTGGACGACTACCGGGAGACGATGATCCGGCACGGCGCGTCCGAGGCGTGGGCCCAGGGCCTCGCGGACATGGCGGTGGCCCAGAACAACGGGGCCTACGACGAGGAGCACCGCGCCGCACCGCCCGCTCCCACCTCGTTCCGCCAGTGGTGCGAGGAGGTGCTCAGGCCGGCTGTCCTGTCCTGAGCGTCCGCGGCGTCGGCTGTCGCCCCGCTCGTTGAGAGGGCGACGGCCGGCGGCCCGCGACACGCTGGTGACACGTGTAGCCGATCACGCTCGGGTGAAACGTTTCACGGCATCCTCACCTCCGCCGCACCCTCCGTCAAGACCCCGGAACACGGAAGTTCACACTCCTCGCGCTCTTGGCAGCGCGAGGGCCCGAATGTCTTGACGACATCCGCGGACTCCGGTTACTTTCCCTGAAACGATTCAAACAGTTCAGTCCGGCACCGGCGCCCCACCTCCACGGCAGCGTCGTGGCCTGCGATATTCAGAGGTGGTCATGCCAGACCTGTCCACGGTGAAGGCGGCCCTCGCGGCCCAGCGGATCGAGACGCCGTCGTGGGCCTACGGCAACTCCGGCACGCGCTTCAAGGTGTTCGCCCAGCCGGGCGTCCCCCGCGACCCCTGGGAGAAGCTGCAGGACGCGGCGAAGGTGCACGAGTTCACCGGTGTGGCCCCGACCGTCTCCCTGCACATCCCGTGGGACAAGGTCGAGGACTTCGGCAAGCTCGCCGCGTTCGCCCGTGATCACGGAGTCGTGCTCGGTGCGATCAACTCCAACACCTTCCAGGACGACGACTACAAGCTCGGCAGCATCTGCCACGCCGACCCCGCGATCCGCCGCAAGGCGATCGGCCACCTCCTGGAATGCGTCGACATCATGGACGCCACCGGCTCGCGCGACCTCAAACTCTGGTTCGCCGACGGCACCAACTACCCCGGCCAGGACGACATCCGCGCCCGCCAGGACCGCCTCGCCGAAGGACTCGCCCA
>NZ_JBFADM010000120.1:0-9507 GCF_040641355.1 Streptomyces sp. NPDC020996 | reverse complement strand
CGGCGGGAACCGCGGTGCCGTCCACGGCGGGAACCGCGGTGCCGTCCACGGCGGGAACCTCGGCGCCGTCCACGGCGGGAACCGCGGTGCCGTCCACGGCGGGAACCGCGGTGCCGTCCACGGCGGGAACCGCGGTGCCGTCCACGGCGGGAACCGCGGTGCCGTCCACGGCGGGAACCGCGGTGCCGTCCGTGGTGGGGACCTCGGCGCCGTCCGCGCTGGGAGCCACGGCGCCGTTCGTGGTGGGGACCACGGCGACGGGGCACCGCGCGTGCCGCAGCACCGCCCGTCCCGCCGAGCCCTGCATCGCCTCCGCGACCCGGCCGCGGCTGCGCGCGCCGACCACGACGAGCTGGGCGCCGGCGGTCTCCTTCTCGACGGCGGCACCGGTCCGGCCCCTGCTGCGCCGCAGGCGCACGGTGACGTCCGGGTGCCGCTGGCACAGCACGGACAGGGTCGCGGCGCGGTGGGCGGACCTCGTGCCGTCCACCGGTCCGAACGGCAGGTGGGGCAGCTGGCCGTCCACGTGCAGGACCACCAGTTCGACACCGCGCTCGGCGGCCTCGGCGAAGGCGAAGGCCGCCACGGCCCGGCCGGCCGTCGAGGCGTCGTCGACCAGCACGACGGGACCGCCGGGCTGCGGCGTGCCGCGGACCACGAGCACCGGGGAGGAGCCGTGAGCGGTCAGCCGTCCGGCGACCGAGTCGCGCGCCGGCCCGCCGAACCGGCCCGTGCGCGCACCGCCGACCACGGTGAGCGTCGCGTGACGCGACTCGCTCTCCAGCACCGTAGCGGGCTCGCCCACCAGGACCTCGCTCGTGATCGGCAGGCCGGGGGCGACCCGGCGGGCCCGCTCCTCGGCCAGGCTCAGCGTCCCGTTCGGCCCGGCGCCGTCCGGGTCCCACGGCGGCACGCCCGCCGGCACGGGGTCCGAGGGCCATGCGACGGCGTACGCCAGCTGCAGTCCCACCCCGCGCCGGTCGGCCTCCCACGCCGCCGCCTCGACGGCGGCCAGGCTCGACGGAGTGCCGTCCACCCCCACCACGACCGGTTCACGCATGGCAGCTCATCCCTTCTCCGTGCGGCCCGGTCACGGCGGCCGGGTACCGCGGGCGGCAGTCCCCTCGCGGGCAAACCCCTCGGCAGGCGGCCCGGCCGCGGCGGGGTTCGCGCCTGCCGCATCCAGCGTCGGGCCGCCGTTCCGCTGCCGCATGGGCCGTACGGGCCCCGGGGGCCCCACCGACCGGCCCTCAGCCCGCGGCCGGGCACCGGGCCGGGCGGGAACCGACGGCCCGCACGAGCAGTTCGACGACCAGCACGGTGGAGGCGGTCAGCAGGCACAGGGCCCACTGCGCCGCCCCGAGCGGCACGGTCCCGAACAGGGTGCGCATCCACGGCACGTGGACGGCCGCCACCTGTACGGCGACGATGCCGGCCAGGCACAGCCACAGGGTCCGGTTGCGGAGCTGGTGGCGGCCCAGCACGGGCCCGTCGTCCGCGCGGGCGTTGAGCGAGTTGAACGGCTGGAAGAGGACGAACGTGGTGAACGCCATGGTCAGCGCGGTGTCCGTGCCGTAGGCGGAGCGGGCCGCGGCGAGCAGGACGACCGTCCCGAGGGCCATGACGGCTCCGGCCCGGCCGATGGCGCGCAGCCGGCGGGCGTCCAGGATGCGCTCCGCCGGATCGCGCGGCGGCTGCCGCATCACGTCGTCGCGGGCGGGGTCCACGGCCAGCGCCATAGCGGGCGGCCCGTCCATGATGATGTTGACCCACAGCAGCTGGGCCGTCGTCAGCGGCGCGGGCAGCCCGGCCAGGGAGGCGCCCAGCAGCGTGAGGATGGCGCCGATGTTGGTGGCCAGCTGGAAGCGCACGAACTTGACGATGTTGTCGTAGATGGCGCGTCCCTCGCGCACGGCCCGCACGATCGTGGAGAAGTCGTCGTCGGTGAGCACCATGTCGGCGGCTTCCTTGGCCACGTCGGTGCCGGTGCGGCCCATGGCCACCCCGATGTGGGCGGCCCGCAGCGCCGCCGCGTCGTTGACGCCGTCGCCGGTCATGGCGACGATGTGGCCGCGGCTGGACAGCGCCCGCACGATGGCGACCTTGTGCTCCGGTGCGACGCGGGCGAACACGCCGATGTCCTCGATGCGCGCGGCCAGTTCGCCGTCGGTCATCCGGTCCAGGTCCGCGCCCGTCGCCACCTCGCCGCCCAGCCCCAGTTCGCGGGCGACGGCCGCCGCGGTGTCGGCGTGGTCCCCGGTGATCATCTTGACGGCGACGCCCGCCGTTCGGCACAGCGCCAGCGCGTCCCGCGCCTGCGGCCGGGGCGGGTCGGCGATGCCGGCGACCGCCGTCAGCGTCAGCCCGCCGCGGCCGCGCGCCGGGGCCGCGCCGTCCACCACGGCGCCGGCCGCCCCGAGCACCCTGAGACCCCGGCCGCCCAGCCGCGAGGCGGCGGCGAGGATCTCGCTCCTGCGCCGGTCGTCGAGGTCGCGTACGCCGTCGTCGGTGAGGACGGAGTCGCACAGCGGCAGCAGCACGTCCACGGCGCCCTTGACCTGGACCAGGGTGCGGCCGCCGGGTTCGCCGGGTTCATCGGGTTCGTCGTGGAAGGTGGCCATGTACTTGACGGCCGCGTCGAAGGGCACCTCGCCGGTGCGCGGCCGGCGCGCGCGCAGCCCGTCGACGTCCACCCCGGCCTTCACGGCCAGCACCGCCAGCGCCGCCTCGGTGGGGTCCCCGACGGGCCCGCCGTCGGCCAGGCGCGCGTCGTTGCACAGGGCGAAGGGCGCCACCGCCGTGCGCAGCGCTTCGGCGTCGGCACCGGCTCCGGCCACGTCGCCGCCGCCGTCGTCACCGTCGTCACCGTCGTCGCGGTCGTCGCGGTCGTCGCCGTCGTCGCTGTCGGCGCTGTCGGCGCCGTGCGGGCGGAGGGCGCCCGCGGTGTCGTAGCCCTCGCCCGTGACGTCGAAGAAGCGGCCGCGGGTCCACAGGGTCCGCACGGTCATCTCGTTGAGCGTCAGGGTGCCGGTCTTGTCGCTGCACACGACCGTCGCCGAGCCGAGGGACTCCACCGAGGCGAGGCGCTTGACGACGGCGCCGCGGCGCGCCATGCGGTACACCCCGAGCGCGAGGGTCAGGGCGAGGACGGCGGGCAGGCCCTCGGGGATGGCGGCGACGGCCAGCGCCACGGCCCGCAGCGCGATGTCCCCCGGCGACTCGCCGCGCAGCAGCGAGATGACGGCGTAGACGACGACCGCGACGCCGCTGAGCAGCGCCAGCCGCCGGCCGAGGCTGTCCAGCTGGACCTGCAGCGGCGTGGGCGGTTCGGTGCTGGTGCGCAGCGACTCGGCGATGGCGCCGAGTTCGGTGCGCATGCCGGTGGCCGTGACGATCATCTCGGCACGGCCCCTGGTCAGCGAGGTGTTCATGAACAGCTCACCGGTGCGCTCGGCGAGCTGCACCGGGGCGTCCGTCTCCCCTCCGACCACCGCCAGGTTCTTGGCGACGGGCTGCGACTCACCCGTCAGGGCCGCCTCCGCCGCCTCCACCGACTCCGCCACGACCAGCCGCCCGTCGGCCGGCACGCGGTCGCCGGCCTCAAGCACCACCACGTCGCCGGGGACCAGGTCCGCCGCGTCCACCAGCCGCTCCCGGCCGTCGCGGCGGACCCGGGCGGTGGGCACCAGCATCCGGCGCAGCGCCTCCAGGCTGCGCTCGGCGCGCCGTTCCTGCAGATAGCCGAGCACGGCGTTGATCTGCAGGACGACGGTGATCACCACGGCGTCCTTGACCTCGCCGATCGCCCCGGCGACCACGGCCGCGACCAGCAGGACGCCGATGAGCCAGTTGCGGAACTGGTCCAGGAACTTCAGCCACTCGGGCCGCCGGGCCGGTTCGGCCAGCCGGTTGGGCCCGCAGGCGGCCGCCCGGTCGGCGGCCTCGCGGGAGCCGAGTCCGCGGGCCGGGTCGACCCCGAGCCGCGCCGCGACCTGCCGGGGCGCCATCCGGCAGGCGCCGGGCAGCCCGGCGGGGCGTTCCCCCGGGGAGCCGGGCCGGACGGGCTCGGCCGTCGCCGGCTCGTTCACGGTCATGATGCCGAACCGTCCGTCCCCGCCGCAGCCGGACCGGTCATCGCAGGCCTCCTTCTCGGTGGGTCCCGAAGGCCGTCGCACGGCGTGCGGCAGTGCCCGGGGCCCGGCGTCGTCGGCCGGGCGGCCCCCGGCTCACTCCTACGCGTCCCACCCTCCGTCCCGCGCCGCCGCGCCGCAGTGGGCCGTCCGGGCCCGAAGAGCACACCGACCGGCCCTCCCTGGTCGGACGCCCCGGGAGGGACCCTGAAATCGGGGAATCACGCGCGGCAGCGCTGCCCCGGCTGTCCGAGTGGGAGGTGCGCCATGACCAGTCGTCCCGTCGTCGCAGGGCTCGACGGTTCGCCGGCGAGCGTGACGGCCGCCTGGTGGGCCGCGCGCGAGGCGGTGGACCGGAAGCTGCCCGTCCTGCTGCTGCACTCCTGGACCACCCAGCCGCTCGACGTGCCCATCGCCCAGGAGGCCCTGAGCAAGCAGCGGTACGGGGGGCAGGTGCTGCAGCGCACCGAGACGGAGCTGCTGCACCGTTACCCCGACCTGTCGGTGACCACCGAACTGGTCTCGGACCCGGCCGCGAAGGCACTCCTGGAGCTCAGTGAGAACGCCGCCATGCTGGTGCTCGGCTCCCGCGGGCTCGGCTCGGTCACGAGCTTCCTGCTCGGCTCCATCAGCCTGCACGTCCTCGCCCTCGCACAGTGCCCGATCGTGACCGTCCGGGCCGGTGACCCGGCCGTCGAGGAGGGGTGGGAGCACCCCGCCGCGAGCGAGCGCGACGAGATCGTGGCGGGTGTGCAGGAGTACGGCCCCGCCTCCGACGCGCTCCTGGAGTTCGCGTTCACCGCCGCCCAGACCCACCGGTGCGCGGTGCGGGCGGTGCACGCCCTGCCGCCCGAGTCCCCGCTGCCTCACCCGCACGGGGCCGCCGTGCTGCACGAGACGGAGGAACACGCCCGGCTCACCGCGGTGCTCGCCCCGTGGCGGGAGAAGTTCCCGGACATCCGCGTGGTGGAGCACATGGCGCAGGGCTCCGCGGCCCAGGTGCTGCTGTCGGCCTCCGAGCACAGCCAGCTCACCGTGGTCGGGCGCCGTCGGCACCCGTCCCACCTCGCCTGGAAGCTCGGGCCGGTCGCGCACGCCGCCCTGCACCACGAGCCCTGCCCGGTCGCCGTCGTCCCGCACGACTGACGGCCCGGGGACAGAGGGGGAAAGAGAAGGAGCACATGATGTCGGGGACACCGCTACGCCGCACGCTGGTCTCGCTTCGGCCTCCGGGGCTCGAACCGCTCCTGCTGGCCGTCACGGCGGCGGCGCTGGTGGTCGGCGGCGTCCTCCGGCTCCTCGGCATGCCGGGCCTCGCCGGCCTGTCCTGGGCCGTGGGGACCGCGGCGGCCGTGGTTCCCGCGGTGGTGTGGGTGCTGGACGCGCTGCGGCACGGGCGCGCGGGCGTGGACGTCATCGCGGTGCTGGCGCTCGGGGGCACGCTGGCCGTCGGCGAGTACCTGGCCGGTGCGCTGATCGCGCTGATGCTCGCCACCGGACGCACCCTGGAGGCGGCCGCCCAGCGGCGGGCCTCCCGTGACCTGCGCGCCCTGCTGGAGCACGCGCCCCGCAACGCGCGGCGGCGCACCGGCGCCGAGGTGCGCACGGTGCCGCTGGCCGAGGTGGCGGCCGGCGACCTGCTGGTCGTCGGCCCGGGCGAGGTCGTCCCCGTGGACGGCCGGGTCGTCGGCGATCCGGCCGTCCTCGACGAGTCCGTGCTGACCGGCGAGTCCCTGACCGTGCGGCGCCCCGAGGGCGAGACGGTGCGCAGCGGCGCGGTGAACGCGGGCGGCGCCTTCGAGCTGCGGGCCACGGCGACCGAACAGGACAGCACGTACGCGGAGATCGTGCGGCTGGCGCGGCAGGCCGGCGCCGAGTCCGCTCCCGTGGTCCGGCTGGCCGACCGCTACGCGGCCTGGTTCCTGCCGCTGTCGGTGGCGGCCGCGGGGCTGGCCTGGCTGGTGTCGGGGTCGGCGGTGCGGGCGGTGGCGGTGCTGGTGGTCGCCACGCCGTGTCCGCTGCTGCTGGCGGCGCCGGTGGCCGTCGTCTCCGGTCTGTCCCGCGCGTCCCGCCTCGGCGTGGTGATCCGCGACGGCGGGGCGCTGGAGAACCTCGGCCGGGCCCGGACCCTGCTGCTGGACAAGACCGGCACCCTCACCGGCGGGCGCCCGCGGGTGCTGGACGTGGTGGCGGCGCCCGGGTGGCAGCCGGCCCAGGTGCTGCGGCTGGCCGCCTCGCTCGACCAGTACTCCCCGCACGTCCTCGCGGAGGCCGTCGTCGGCGCCGCCCGCGGGCGGGGGCTGCACCTGTCGGTGCCCTCGGACATGACCGAGGAGCCCGGCACCGGGGTCACCGGCGTCGTGGCGGGACGCCGGATGGCCGTGGGCCGGCTCGCCGAGCACGCCGAACGGCCGGACTGGGCGCGGGCGGCGGACAACCGGGCCCTGCTGGACGGGGCGGCCGTGGCCTGGCTGAGCGTCGACAAGCACCCGGTCGGCGCGGTCCTGCTGCGCGACCCGGTGCGGCCGGACGCGCCGCGGACCCTGCGCAGGCTGCGATCGGCCGGGCTCGACCGGCTGGTGATGCTCACCGGCGACCGCGCCGAACCCGCCCGCGAGGTCGGCGCCGTGCTCGGCCTCGACGACGTGCGGGCCGGGCTCACCCCGGCGGGCAAGGTCGCGGCGGTGCGGGCCGAACGGGAGTCCGCCGTGACCGTGATGGTCGGCGACGGCGTGAACGACGCGCCGGCGCTGGCCGCCGCGGACATCGGGGTGGCGATGGGCGCCCGCGGTTCCACCGCCTCCTCCGAGGCCGCCGACATCGTGCTGACGACGGACCGCGTGGACCGTCTCGCCGACGCGGTCGCCATCGCCGTACGGTCCCGGCGCATCGCCGTGCAGAGCGCGCTGGGCGGCATGCTGCTGTCGCTGGCCGCCATGGCCGCGGCCGCCTTCGGGCTGCTGCCGCCCGCCTTCGGTGCGCTGCTGCAGGAGGGCATCGACGTCGCGGTCATCCTCAACGCCCTGCGCGCGCTGCGCGACGACCGGGCCGAACGGCCGCAGTTGCAGCCCGCCGCGGAGGCCCTCATCCACCGGTTCGCGGCCGAGCACGACGATCTGCAGGACGTCCTGGAGGCCGTGCGGGACGCCGCCGACCACCTCGCCGAGGGCGCCGGTCCGCGGTCCCTGGCGCCGGTGACCGAAGTGCACCGGCTGCTCACCGAGCGGCTGCTGCCGCACGAGTACGCCGAGGAGCACGAGCTGTATCCGGCGCTGGCGCCCGCGCTCGGCGGTCCCGAGGCGACGGCCACCATGAGCCGCGCGCACGCCGAGATCGAACGCCTCTCGCAGCGCATCGCCACCCACCTCGCGCTCGCCGGACCGGACGGCACGCTCGCCCCCGAGCAGCTCGACGACCTGCGGGCCAGCCTCTACGGGCTGCACACGGTCCTGCGCCTGCACTTCACGCAGGAGGAGGAGAACTACTTCTCCCTCGCCCGCTGAACGACACCCGGAGTCAGGGGCGCCGGCGGGGACCGGTCCGCAGCCCCGGGCCGCGGCCGGCCCGCCGACGCACTGCCCGAACGCCTGGGATGTCGTCCAGGACGACGGCAGCATGGGGCACTGGCACTGCTGGGGCTTCGCGCTCGCCCGGCAGGACGCGGCGCGCGGCGTCCGGCGGGCGCGTCCGTCGGTGCGGTCGGATCCGGCGACCCGGCTGCTCTCCGGCGCCGAGGCGGCATGACCGGCACGGGGTGTGCGGGCGAGGGCCCGGTGGACCGTGCGGAGGGCCGGTCGGCCCATGCCGTACCGGCTCCGGGCCCCGGCAGGATGGCGGCATGCCCTGTCCGTCGCCGGCCGTGGACCGTCGGCAGGACTTCCGGAGGTGGTTCCCATGAGCGCGCTTCCCTCCCGCCGGTCGGACCGGCGTCCCGCGACGCTGCTGCATCTGCCGTGCGCCGAGCGCACTGTGGGCGTGGAGGCCGCGCTCGTGCTGCCGACGGTGATGGTGCTGGTCGTGGAGGACGCGTGCGCCGTGATCGCGCTGCGGGACTGGCAGCGGCGCGAGCCCTCCCGCCGGCACCCGCTGGCCCGCCGCCGCTGGCGCGCCGAGGGCGAGCGGCTGCGGGCGAAGAAGGCCCGGATCAAGGAGCTGGCCGCGCAGTCCCTGGACACACCGGACTGACCGCGCGACGGCCCACCCGACACCACCGGACCCGCCTTCGCCCCCGTCCGCCAAGGAGCGGCCACCGGCCATGCGCCGCGGCACCGGCCGGAGGGGCCTCCGCCGCACCGGCGACAGGCAGCAGCCTCGGGCGTGGCGCGGGCGGCCGCCGCCGACCAACTCGGGCCGATGCGGCACGCACCGCCGCAGCGGGCCGCGAGCACGCCACCGACGGCGACCGCCCGCCCCGCCGGTGGCGAGCGGAGGCACGCACCACCGGCCGACTCCGACCGCAGCCATGCCGCCGCCCGCCCCCTGGCGAACGCTGCACACACCGTCGGCGGCAGGGCTTCCGCCTACCCCGGGCGAGAGGCCTACAGTGGTGTGCCTGGCGCGCACAGAGACGCCGGCGACCGACTCGCGCCGATACAGCCCGCGCGATCGCCGCCGCCTCTCGCGAACGCAGCGCAGCGCAGTGCGGTGCAGTGCAGCCTGCCACCGATCGCCTCCCGCGGCAGACCACGGCACCGGGCCGACCTCTCCCGCCTGCCGAGCGGCACCGGCACGGCACGCGTGCCGACGGCAGCGTCCGCGGCACCGACCGTGCCCTGGCACTGCTCCGGTGCCGAACCCCCGTGGCCGACGGCGGCGCTCCCCGGGCCCGGGTCGGCTTGCGGCGCGCTCCTCGGTCTCAGGGCACGGGCTGGCCGCGCCGGGAACGAGGCGGCTGCACCGGGGACGGGACGACCGTGGGAGGGACGGGGCGAACCATGGCGAGCGCAGGCGACCGCGCCGACGACGGGCGACCGCCAGGGACGGGCGACCGTGGCGGCACGGGCCGACCACGCCGGGGACCGGGCGACCGCGCCAGGAACCGCGCAGCAACCACGCCGGGGGCCGGCGGCCGCGCCGGGAACGCGGCGACCATGGCGAGGGCGGGCGACCGCGCCAGGAACCGCGCAGCAACCACGCCGGGGCCGAGCAACCACGCCGGGGGCCGGCGGCCGCGCCGGGAACGCGGCGACCATGGCGAGGGCGGGCGACCGCGCCAGGGACCGGGCGGCCGCGCCGCGGAACGGGCGGCCGAGGCGGGTACGGGCGGCCGAGGCGGGCGCGGACGGCCGAGGCGGGCGCGGACGGCCGAGGCGGGCGCGGACGGCCGAGGCGGGCGCGGACGGCCGAGGCGGGCGCGGACGGCCGAGGCGGGCGCGGA
>NZ_JBFADM010000119.1:0-9725 GCF_040641355.1 Streptomyces sp. NPDC020996 | reverse complement strand
CTGTTTTCATGCGCATTGTGGTTCTGGCAGGCGGCATCGGCGGTGCCCGGTTCCTGCGCGGCCTGAAGAAGGCCGCACCCGGCCCGGCTCGGCCCGCCTCGGCCCGGCCCGCCTCGGCCCGCCTCGGCCCGGCTCGGCCCGGCCCGGCTCGGCCCGGCTCGGCCCGGCTCGGCCCGGCCCGGCCCGCCTCGGCCCGGCCCGCCTCGGCCCGCCTCGGCCCGGCTCGGCCCGGCCCGGCCCGGCCCGCCTCGGCCCGGCTCGGCACGGCTGCGGGCGGCGCCTACGGCCGGTCGGAACCGGCGGACACCGGGCTTCCCGCCCGCACGAGGACGTCCCCGGCCGCCGTACGTGAGTACAGCACCGACCGCCCGGCCCGCCGCCGCTCCACCAGGCCCGCCTGGAGCAGCACCTTCAGGTGCCGTCCGACCGAGCCCAGCCCCTGCCCGGTGACGGCGGTCAGCTGGGTGGTGCTCAGCGGGCTGCCGAGCAGGACGAGGACCGCGGCGCGCGCGGTGCCGAGCAGCGCGCCGAGCGGCTCCGGCACGCCCGCGCGGGGACCGTCGGCCAGGGCGCCCCGGCACGCGTAGACGACGGCATACCGCTCGCGCTCCTCCCAGGACACCCAGCCGACGCGCTGCGGAGTGACCGGCACGAAGACCAGCTCGGCGCCGGCGAGGTCGCGCGGCGGGAACTCCAGCGGGTTGACCTGCAGCCGGTTCTCGCCGAGCCACCTGGTCCGCCCGGGCCGCAGCTCGTCCAGCACGGCCGCCCAGCCGCCCCGGCTGACCTGCGCGGTGCGGGCGACGACGTCGGCCTCCAGGACGCGCCGACGCCGGTCCCAGTACGGCCGTACGGTCTCGGTCCACACGTACTCCAGCACGCGCGCCGCCCGTTCGGGCAGGTCGTCGCGGTCCAGCTCGGCCGGGAGCGGTTCGCCGGTCAGGGAGACGACGAGGTCGGCGCGGGCCCGGGCGGCGCCGGTCGCGCGCACCCGTGCGACGGCCCGCTCGAAGCTCTCCCCGTCCAGCGGAGTGGGGGTGAGGAAGTCCGCGTTCCAGATGGTGTCCAGGCCGGTGCGGACGAGCCGCGCGGTGACCGGGTCGGCGGCCAGCAGTCCGCGGTAGCCGGGCAGGTGGGCCCGCAGCCAGGCCTGCTCGCCGGGGTGGGCCGGCGTCGCGGCGTGCAGCAGCTTCAGGGCGGCGAGGGTCTCGGCGAAGGGGGAGAGGACGAAGCGGCTGCGGGCGAGCGTGTCGGCGTTGATCTGCCACCAGCCCATGCGCCCTTCCGACCTTCCGCCCCCGCGACCTTCCGCCCCCGCCACCTTTCGCTCTCGCGCGAAACAATATCGGGGGCCTCCGTGGCCTTCCCAGACTCCGTGCATGCGCAGCTACCAGGACCTTTTCCGCACCCCGGAGTTCACGCCCCTCTTCCTGTCCGCCACCGCCCACACTGCGGCCCAGACGGTGGGCGGACTCGCGCTCGGCACGCTCGTGTTCCGGGCCAGCGGCTCTCCGCTGCTGTCGGCGCTGAGCATGTTCGGCCCGTCGCTGGCCCAGGTGCTGGGCGCGACCGTCCTGCTGTCCGGCGCCGACCGGCTGCCGCCGCGGCGGACGCTGACCGGCGTCTGCCTCGTCCTCGCGGCGGGCACGGCCGCCCTGGCGGCGCCCGGCCTGCCGATGTGGGGCGTGTTCGCCGTCGTCCTGGTGCAGGGCCTGGCCGCCTCGCTGGGCGGGGGAGCGCGCTGGGGACTGCTGAACGAGATCCTCCCCAGGGACGGCTACCTGCCGGGGCGCTCGGTCTTCAACATGAGCACCGGGCTGACGCAGATCGGCGGGTACGCGACCGGCGGCGTCCTCACCGCGGCGCTGTCACCGCGCGCCTGCCTGCTCCTGGCGACGGCGCTGTACCTGTCGGCGGCCGTCGGCACGCGGCTGGGCCTCACCCGTCGCCCGCCCCGGTCCGCCGGCCGCCCGTCCGTCTCCGCCACCTGGCGCGCCAACCGGCTGCTGTTCTCCGACCGCCCGCGCCGCCTCACCTACCTCGGCCTGTGGCTCCCCAACGGCCTGATCGTCGGCTGCGAGTCGCTCTACGTCTCCTACGCCCCCGACGCGGCCGGCACCCTGTTCGCCTGCGCGGCGCTGGGCATGCTGGCCGGTGACGTGACGGTCGGCCGGCTGGTGCCGGCCGGGGTCCGGCAGCGGCTGGCCACCCCGCTGCTCCTGCTGCTGGCCGCGCCGTACCTGCTGTTCGTCCTCCGCCCGGCCGTCCCGGTGTGCGCCGTCGCGGTCGCCGTGGCCTCGGCCGGCTTCGGCGCCAGCCTGGTCCAGCAGGAGCGCCTGCTGGCGCTGACCCCGGACGAGCTGTCCGGCCACGCCCTGGGCCTGCACTCGTCGGGCATGCTCACCCTCCAGGGGGTGAGCGCGGCCCTGGCGGGGACCCTGGCCCAGCTCACGTCCCCCGCCACGGCGATGACCCTCACGGCGGCGGCGTCGGCCGCGACGACCCTGGCGCTGGCGTCGTCCGCCCGCCGGTGCGTCCCGCGGCCGCAGCCGGCGTGACCCCCGCGGCCGACGTAATCCCCGCGGCCGGCGTAAACCCCGCAGCTGGCCCAACTCCGCAGCCGGTGTAACCCCCACGGACCGCGGGCTCACCCGCTGCCGCGTCTCACTCCGCGTCGGCGACCACCGAGCCGACCCGGTCGGCGAGGCCCGGGTCGCGGCGGACCAGGACCGTGGCGTAGGCGACGGCGGCGAGCAGGGCGGCCAGCGCCGCGTACGGGAACCAGTTGTAGGGCGCCGGCTGCCCGGGCTTGGCGAGGTAGTAGAGCGGCACCAGGATGGCCAGCACGCCGACGGCGGGCAGCACCAGGTGCCGGACGGTGCGGAACTCCTGCGGACGGTACCGGCGGTAGTACAGCGGCAGGGCGATGTTGGACGCCAGGTAGACCAGCAGGATCAGGATCGAGCCCAGGCTGGAGGCCTCGGTGAAGAAGACCACGGGGTCCATCGAGCCGCCGGAGCCGAACAGATGGCCGAGACCCCAGCCGCCGATGATCACCAGCGCGGTGGCGGTGAAGGTGACGATCGCGTTGTTGGGCGTACGGCGGATGGGGTGCACGTACCCGAAGAACGCCGGCAGCAGCCCCTCGCGTCCGGCGTTGAACACCAGGCGGGCCTGGGAGTTGATGCCGGCGATCAGCACGCCCAGGGTCGAGGTCAGGCCCCCGATGTAGGCCACGAACGCGAGCGCCCCGAGCGTCTGCTGGGCGATGTCGATGAAGGGGATGCCGGCCGCGCCGAGCTTGGCCATGTTGTAGTCGAAGCCGGTCACGGTGGCGTAGGAGAAGAGGATGTAGCTCACCGTCATCACCGCGATGGAGAAGAACACGGCGCGGCCGACGTTGCGCCGCGGGTTCTCCGTCTCCTCCGCGAGCGCCGCCGAGTTCTCCCAGCCGATGAACAGGTACACCGCCAGCGGGAAACCGGCCGCCAGACCGCTCAGGCCGTGGCTGACGTGGCCCGGCAGGAACGGGACGGCGGACAGGCTGCCGTGGTGTTCGACGATCGCCGCGACCGAGACGACGACCAGCACCAGCATCTCCACGCCGAAGAAGTAGCCCGCCCACTTCGTGGAGACCACCACCCCGCGCAGCATCAGCCCCACCGCGACGCCGGTCAGCACGAGCGTCCAGATGATCCACGGCAGCTCGACACCCGTGTAGTGCTCCAGGGTGATCTGCACGAACCCGCCCGAGATGGCGATCACCGCGGCCATCCCGATGATGTAGCCCAGCCCGGCCAGCAGAGCCGTGGTCACCGCGCTGACCGGCCCGAAGGACTTGCCGACGAAGGTGATGAAGCTGCCCGCCGAGGGGTGGGCCCGGGAGAACTCGGCGAGCGTGTTGCCCAGCAGCGCGACCGCGACGCCCGCCGCCACGATGGTCAGCGGGGAGGCGATGCCCGCGGTGGTGCCCAGGAAGGCGAAGCCGAAGAAGAAGCTCATGGCCGGGCCGACGTTGGCCATCGTGGCGGCGGCGATGTCCGCCATGCCGAGCACCCCGCCGCGCAGCCGCTGGGGGGCGGCGCGGACGGGACCCGACGCCGGCGAGGGACCGGCCGCTCCGGGATCGGGCATGACGGCGACTCCTTCTGCGGTGCGATGACGCGGGGTGAGCGGGGTGCTGGCAGTCGTCGGGTGGCGGGGGAGGAGGGGAGTCAGAGGGTGCGGTCGGCGTGATCGGAGTAGTCGGTGTGCTCGCTGTGGCCTGTGCGGTCGCTGTAGTGGTCTGTGTGGTCTGTGTGGTCTGTGTGGTCTGTATGGCCGGTGTGGGCCAGGCGGTGCGCCTTCACCGCCCGCACGGCGGGGTCCATCGCGCCGCGGCCGAGCTCGGCGAGCAGGTCGGCGTGGCAGCGGTTCCGCGCCCGTACGGCGTCGGCCGCCGGGGCGGGCATCAGCAGGCACAGGCGGCCGAGCAGGTCCGCGGCGAACTCGCGGATCCCGGCGCCGCCGAGCACCTCCGCGAGGCCGAGGTGGAAACGGGCCTCCAGTTCGAGCAGCCGTTCCGGATCGTCGGTCAGGTCCATCTCGTCGACCAGCGCCCGCAGCCCCTCGAGCCCGTCGGCCGGGACGTCGTCGGCGCCGCGCGCCACGAGCCCGCACTCGAGCAGCTGGTGGAACGCCTCGAGCGAGGCCGCCTCCTCGGCGTCGTGCATCAGGGCGACGACCGTGTGCCACTCGGGCGCGACGAAGGTCCCGCCCGCCCGGCCGCGCCGGCGGTCGAGCAGGCCGTCCTGGCACATCGCCTCCAGCGCGCGGCGCACGGTGATCTCACTGACCCCCAGCTCCTCGGCCAGCACGCCGGCGTCCGGCAGCCGGTCCCCCGGTGAGACGGACGTCAGGCGCACCCGCAGCGCGATCCGCGACCGGACGAGTTCCGCCCCGGTCTGACCGCTGCCGGGCAGGACACGCACGTCCCGCACCGCGGCGACCGGGCCGGGCCGCGTCGGCCCCGGCTGGCTGTAGGGCCCGAACTTGCCCCCTGGATTCACCACGACGCCACCCTAACGGCCTGCTGAACGGCGTCACGGTCCGCGGCGACGCCGTCCGCACCGGTGGCTGCCGCGACCATACGGCGCGGTTGTTCATGGGGGCTCCCACAGGGGCGGAAGACAGGAGACGGAGGGGGAGGCCGTGGTGACGGTGCGGTGACGGTCATCACGGAAGGGGGGTCTCCGCGTGGCACGTAAAATAGAGCATGGTGAACACTTAAACAAGTCTTGTTCTTTTAGATCGTACTGAACTAATTTCCGGGACACGAGGCTCGTCCCCCTTCGGCGACCGCCGGGCGGCCCGTGCACCCGTGCTCGCCGACGCATGTCCTCTTCCGCACTCCCTCCCTGGATGTCGAATGACCACACGTCCTCCCGTCTCCGCCGCATCCCCCGAGACCACCGCCACCGCTACGGCCACCGCCACCGCCACCGCGACCGTCGCCGAGGGCGCCCCGGCCGGTGGCTCGGGCCTGCAGGCGGGCCTGAAGAACCGCCACCTGTCGATGATCGCCATCGGCGGTGTCATCGGCGCCGGCCTGTTCGTCGGCTCCGGCTCCGGCATCGCCGCCGCGGGCCCCGGCATCCTCATCTCGTACGCGCTGGTCGGCATCCTCGTCGTCCTCGTCATGCGGATGCTGGGCGAGATGGCCGCCGCCAACCCGACCTCCGGCTCGTTCTCCGCCTACGCGGACCGCGCGCTGGGCCGCTGGGCCGGCTTCAGCATCGGTTGGCTGTACTGGTTCTTCTGGGTCGTGGTGCTCGCCGTCGAGGCCACCGCCGGCGCCAAGATCCTCACCGGCTGGGTGCCCGCGGTCCCGCAGTGGGGCTGGGCCCTGATCGTCATGGTGGTCCTGACCGCCAGCAACCTGGCCTCCGTCAGCTCCTACGGCGAGTTCGAGTTCTGGTTCGCCGGCATCAAGGTCGTCGCCATCGCCGCGTTCATCGTGCTGGGCGGCCTCGCGATCTTCGGCCTGCTGCCCGGCTCGGACCACCCGGCGTCCGGCTTCTCGTACCTGACCGCACACGGCGGATTCCTGCCGCACGGGCCGGGAGCGATCCTCACCGGCGTGCTGATGGTGGTCTTCTCCTTCATGGGCAGCGAGATCGTCACCCTGGCGGCCGGCGAGTCCACCGACCCGCGGGGCGCGGTGACCAAGGCCACCAACAGCGTGATCTGGCGGATCGCGGTGTTCTACCTGGGCTCGATCCTGATCGTGGTGTCCCTGCTGCGCTGGGACGACCCGGCGATCCTCAAGGACGGCTCCTACGTCGCGGCCCTGAGCTCCATCGGCATCCCGCACGCCGCGCAGATCATGAACGCCATCGTGCTGACCTCGGTGCTGTCCTGTCTCAACTCCGGCCTCTACACCGCCTCGCGCATGGCCTTCTCGCTCGGCGCCCGCAACGACGCCCCGGCCTCCTTCGGGCGGACCACGGGCCGCGGCGTGCCGCGCACGGCCATCCTGGCCTCGGTGGTCTTCGGCTTCGTCGCGGTCGCCTTCAACTACCTGTGGCCGGACACCGTCTTCCAGTTCCTGCTCAACTCCTCCGGCGCGATCGCCCTGTTCGTGTGGCTGGTGATCTGCTTCTCGCAGCTGCGGATGCGGAAGATCATCCAGCGTGAGTCGCCGGAGAAGCTGGTCGTCAGGATGTGGCTCTACCCCTACCTGACCTGGGCCACGATCGCGCTGATCACCTTCGTCCTGGGCTACATGCTGACCGACACCGCGGAGGGCGGCGGCCGCGACCAGGTGGTGCTGTCCACGGCGGTGGCGGCGGGCGTCGTGGCGGTGGCCCTGGTCCGCCAGCGGCTGAGCGCCAAGCGCGAGGCGCTCGTCACGTCGTCGTAGCCCCGCTCACTGCCCCGACCGAACCGCCCGCCGGACCGGGAGACGCCCGACGTCTCCCGGTCCGGCGTCCTCGTCTCCGCATCGAGCGTCCTCGTCTCCCGGCCCGCCGTCATGGGCCGGACCCCGACGACGTGTCACCGGTGGTGCCGTCCTCCGGCGCGGGTTCCGCCGTGCCTTCCAGTGCGGCCTTCCCTGCGGCCCCCGGGCAGGTCCGTTCCGGCAGCCGGGGAGCCTCCACCACCTTCGTCGTCGAGTCGGAGGAGACGGAACTCGGCGCCGTCTGCGCCTGGCCGTCCACGGATCCGGTGAAGACCTGCTGCGCGTACCCGAGAACGATCGCCCAGCCGATGATCTGCTCCGAGGAGTCCAGCGCCGACAGGCCGGGAATGGAATTGCCCCGCATGAGGAGGATTCCGAGCACCGAGGTCAGCGCGCCGGTCGGGAGTTCGAGAGCGGCGAGTCACCCACCGCCAGGTGAATGCCTGGACGCTTGACGGGGCCCGATGCTGATGGTTGATCGCCTCTTGCACCGGAGCAGTGACGTTCATGCCCCCTCTGGGGCGTCGTCGCCACGCAACGGAGCCGTCCCCGTCGGGCTGCGGCCGTCTCCCGGGTCGCGCGGTCGGGTTTCCTGGTGACTGCCCGTTTCTGTACGGCCCCGGTGACCTTCCTCGAGCACGTGCTGCGACCGGTCGCGAACAACCGCGACCGCCTGCCGGGCGGTACATCGGCCTGTGCCGTCCCGGCCGGGGCAGGTCGCTCCCGGCCGGCCGCCTGTCAGGCCCCGTCGACGGGGGAGCCGACAGCCGGCCGGCACCCTTGCGCGGCGTGCGTCGGCGCAGCTTCAGCCCGGAGGTCTCCGGCCTGAAGCTGCTGGGGTACCGATCCGGCTCCCGTTCCTTCGCGGGGCGTCGGCAGCCGCACACCGAACCGCCGTGCCGTACGGCGTCCCAGACGGGGCAGGCGGGTGTAGAAGCAGTCGGGCAGGAACACGGCGTCCGCAATGATCATCGCGCCCGAGAACACCGGCAGCCCCAGGAGCACCGCGATGCCTGCGTGCATGCTCAGCAGCAGGACGAGGACTGGGTACTTGAGCCTGCCGAACAGCACGAACGGGAAAGCGACCTGTGTGAGGACTGTCAGGTAGCTGATGACCGCGATCCCGATCGGGAACCGGTCCAAGAAGTGGGAGAGCGCGGGCCAGGGCTGGAAGAGTTCGAGGTTCAGGACGTAGTGCAGTGCAGTGCCGTCGGCCCACAACGAGCCCTGGACCTTGTACAGGCCGGCCGATCCGTACAGGAAACAGACCTGGGCCGCGATGACGAACACCCCGCAGTTGTGCACCACCGTCGTCAGGGTGTCGCGGGCGGCGCGGATCTCCATCAGGGAAGAGCTCCGCAACCGCTCCGGCGCGTCAGCCGCGCGAGCCGTCCTGCGCCGCGTCCTGCGTGCGTCCAGGGACCAGCGGCGACCGCACGCGGTGAGCACGAGATAGAGAGACATCAGCAGGACCAGGTTGTCGCCCCCGTCCGTCATGAAGATCGATCGCGCATGGAACGAGGTCACCACGACCGCGAACAGCACGGATGTGGCCCGCGTCCGCCAGCCCAGCATGAACAGGGCAGACGTTACGAGAGCACCCGCATAGCACAGTTCGAAGTAGGCGCGGCTGTCCGACAGGATCAGGAAGCTGTACCAGCCCGTCTGATCGAAGAGCCGCGCCGCCAAGGCGGGGGTCCACGCGGCGTCCGGACCCCAGATCTCGCCGCGGTGCGGGAACTCGCGCAGAAGGAAGACCAGATAGAGCAGCCCGTAGCCGATGCGCAGCACCGATGTGGCGTACAGGGCGACCGGCCGGTCGGTGACGAGTGACCAGAAGGACCCGGGGGACCAGGGGGACCAGGGGGACCACGGGGAATCGCCGCGCACGCGGAGCCGGCGTCGTTCCGTGCGTGTCCGCTCATGCGCCATGACGACTCACCTTCCACCAGGGCAGGAGCCGGTTCTCGACCGGTGTGGGCGGGCGGTCTCCGGCGTCGGCGCCGGGCGCGGTGACAGGCAGCGTGACGACCCGAAGCTGAATGAAGTCGATCTTGCGGCCGTTGTGATGTCCGACGACACGGTCCGCGGCGATATTGCTCAGATACTCCTGCATCATCACGGCCCGTTCCGAGCGCGCCGTGTCGTCCTCCCCGTGCGTTTCGACGTAAGAGGTCCAGGCCCGGCGCAGGAGGTTCTGGGCCGTGTGGCTCGGAAACACCTGGTGTTCGACCGCGGCATCGTCCACGGCGGTCAGGTCGAACCACGGGCTGACCTGCATCGAGTCATGAGGGCCGGTGTGCGCGGTTCTCGCCAGGATCTGCCGGTTGACGGAATCGGGGTTGGGGGCGAAGAGCCGCCAATTCTGCTCGAAAAGCGGATATACCCATGCGTCGACCTGCGGCTTGTACCTCCTCGAGACGGGGTTGGAGGGCGCCACGTGGAGAAACACGAGAACGATGTGGGTCAAAGTCGCTGCCAGACAAAGGATCACGGTCGTGTGCAGCGCGGATTTCAGCACGCGGACACGCATGAGCCCTTTCCCGGGCGGACCGGATTCACCATGGCGTTCCCGCGGCGGACCGGAATCGGACTCCTCGTGTTCCTTCACGTCCGTCGGTTCGATCGGGCTCGACACCGTCCACCTTGCCTTCCTGTCTGCTACCCGCGATCGTCGATTCCTGCTGAGACGCACCGCGGCGTGCGGCGGAATCGTGTGATTCCGCCAGCTCCAGCGCCTCGGCGGGCCGACGCCGGGCGTCTCCGTGTGGCCGCTCGGCCTGAC
>NZ_JBFADM010000118.1:0-12635 GCF_040641355.1 Streptomyces sp. NPDC020996 | reverse complement strand
GCGTGGTGGTGGCTCTGGTGGGGGGGGGTGTGGTGGGGGGGGGCGTGGGTTTGGGGGGGGTGGGGGGTGGGCCCCCCCCCCCCCCGCCCCACTCCGCACCACACTTCAGGCAGGAGCGGTCACTTCAGGTACGGGCCGTCGCTGCCGATCTTGCCGGGGCCGTTCAGCACGTACACCCGGAGATTGCCCTTGCCCGGAGCCGCGACGGACAGGGTGCCGTTCGAGACGGTCTTCACGTCCCCGGTGACGGCATCGGTGTAGGTGCCGTTCGGGATGCCGGTGTAGGTGGCGCCGCCGGTGACCGTGACGAGGGCGAAGCTGTCCGTACTGCCGCTGGTGTACCGGCGCTTGAACGCCATGCCCCCGGAGATGCCGTCGGTGGAGTACTGGCCCATCTGCAGGGCGGGGACGGCCCGGCGGATCTGGTTGAGCCGCTGGAGGTGCTTGACCAGGGGCTGGGCCAGGGTGGTGGCGACCTCGCCGGTGGCGGAGCCGACCTTGCCGAAGTCCGAGGCGGTGACGGTGCCGGCCAGGTGGTCGCCGTAGTAGGCGCGTCCGGTGGAGGCGAGCGGGCAGGTGGGACCGCAGTCGATCTGCTTGCCCTTCTGGAACTCGATCTCCGAGCCGTAGTACAGCGTCGGGATGCCGCGGAAGGTCCACATCAGGGACATGTTCTCGGCCCAGGCGTCGGTGCCGCCGCTGTAGCGGGTGCTCGACTTGTTCGGGCCGTAGTCGTGGCTGTCGACGTAGACGACGTTGTAGGTCGCGTCGTTGACGCTGTCGTCGGAGTCCTTGCCGTTGCTGTAGGCGTTCTGCGCGTCACCGAAGTTCATGTGCATGCGCATGTCGATGATGTTCATGCCGGAGAACTGGCTGTGGTCCGGGGTGTGGTAACTGTTGCCGTTCAGGAAGGCGTTGGTGGAGGTGGGCTGGTTGCCGGTGCCGAGCTGTTCCTCGTAGTTGTACTGGTCGAGGGCGGCCTGGGTGTCGTCGGCGGTGTACTCCTTGCGCTCCTTCCAGGTGAAGAACTGGGCGGAGTGGTTCACCGACCCGCGGTTCCACTTGTCGTTGACGAAGGCCCCGACCTCGCCGAAGACGAAGAAGTTCGCCGCCTTGTCGGCCCCGAACTTCTGGGTGACCCGTTCCTGGATGGCGGGCAGGAAACGGCGGTTCCAGGTGACCCGGGGGATGTGCACGGCCGTGTCCACGCGGAAGCCGTCGACACCCATGTCGATGTACTTGTCGTAGGCGCCGATGAGGTAGTTCTGCACCGGGGTCGACTCGGTGTTGAAGTCGGCGAGGTCCTCGTGCAGCCAGCAGGAACGCGAGTCCTCCCCCTCCCAGTTGCCGATCCAGCACTGGTGGTAGTACTGCTTCGGGAACATGCCCGAAGTGGGGCTGGGCCACTGGCAGTTGTAGATCGTGTAGCCCTCGGCGCTCTTGCCGCCGGTGGGCTTGCCCCAGTTGACGCAGGTGTTGCCGGAGGGCTCGGCGGTGGACCACAGGTCGCCGTTGTAGTACGACTTGCCGGACTTGGGCTCGACGGTCAGGCCGTCGTACTCGAAGCCGTCGTTCTTCTCGTCGTAGTACCAGCTCCACTGGCTGTCGCGGACGCCGTACACGGTCGGCGTGAACAGGCCCTTGGCGCCCCAGCGGGAGCTGTGGTTGTACACCACGTCCTGGTAGATCTTCATGCCCTTGGCGTGGGCGGCGTTGATCAGGTCCTGGTAGGAGGCGCCGGCCGACTCCAGGCGCGGGTCGACCTTGTAGAAGTCGTAGCCGTGGTAGCCGTGGTAGTCGTAGTCCGAGCGGTTGAGGACCACGGGGGTGATCCAGACCGCGGAGAAGCCGAGCGCCTTGATGTAGTCGAGTTTCTCGACCAGTCCCTTGAAGTCGCCGCGGAACATGGGGTCGTTGTTCGCCGCGTTGCCGGACTTCACGTGCTGGCTGCCGCCCCGGTCGTTGGAGCTGTCGCCGTCGTAGAAGCGGGCGGTGAGGACGAAGTAGATGGGATCCTTGCGCGGGTCGGTGCCCAGCGGGGTGCCGGTGGCCGGCTCCGGCGCCTTCGCCCCGGTGGTCGCGGTGGCCGCCACGGACGCGGGTGAGGTGTTGCCGGCCGCGTCGATCGCCTTCACGGTGTAGGTGTAGGTCGTCTTCTCCTCGAGCCCGGTGTCGGACAGGACCGTCGAGGTGACGTCGGTGACGGTCGTGCCCTTGGTTCCGCCGGTGCGCGTGACCTGGTACTTCACCACGCCCGTGTCGTCGGTGGCCGCGTCCCAGCTCACCACGACGGAGGTGTCGGTGGCGGTGGCGGTGACCTTGGCGGGTGCGGTCGGGGCCTGGGTGTCGGGGTCCGTCGCCGCGCAGGGGTCCTTCGCGCCGGCGGTGACCTTCTGGTCCTTCACCGTGGAGGTGCCTGTGGCGATGGTGTAGTCGGCGCTGTTGTTGTTGTCCCAGACGCCGTTGCCGTTGTTGAACGCCGCCTTGAGCGAGGTGGCGGTGCCGATGGCGAGGGTCTTCTTCCACCAGCCGGTGCAGGCGGGCTCCATGCCGACTCCGGGGACGGTGGTCCAGGAGCCGCCGGCCGGGGCGTAGTGGATGTTGGCGGTGGTCCAGCCGGTGGTGGCCGTCGAGTAGTAGACGGTCGCCTGGTTGCCGGAGCCCGTGCCGGTGTCCGCGCACGGGTCGCTGTGGGCGATCACCCCGTCCTTGACGGTGACGGTTCCGGTGCCCAGGGCGTAGTTGCTGCCGCCGTTGTTGTCCCAGGTGCCGCTGCCGTTGTTGAAGGTGGCCTGCAGCCCGGTGGCCGAGCCGAGGTCGACGGTCTTCTTCACCCAGTCCGTGCAGGCGGTCTCCATCTGCGTGCCCGGGACGGTGGTCCAGGATCCGCCGTCGGGGGCCCAGTGCAGGTAGGTGGACGGCCAGTTCTTCGTCTTCGTGTAGTAGAAGACGGTCGTCGTGCTGGCGGTGGCGGCCGTCGGCCGCATCGGGACGGACTGGGACTGCGACGGTCCCGTGAGCAGTCCGGTCACCCCGGCGGCCGCGACGGCCGCAGCGAGCGCGCGCCGTAGTCGGTGGGGTCGTGGTCCTGCGCTCGGAGGGGCTGTCGACCTGAATCTCATGGAGTCTCCCGGGCAGCGGGTGGGGAGCTGCTGCAACTTCGGTCAGCAACTTGCTGCAAGTTCTTGCATGAGCGGAAGCTACAGGTCCATGACAGCCAGGTAAAGGGATACGACAGAGGTGACAGCGGGCGGAGACGCGGCAGCGGCGGTGAGGCCGCCTGGTGGGCCTCACCGCCGCGTGTCCGACGGTCTTCGCCGGAGCCGGTCAGTGCGTCCGGCGCAGGATCTCCAGCACGTCCGACTCCCGCACGGGTGCCGGTGTGTGCCGTGAGCGCGTGCCCGATGCCGTGGACCAGGCCGGGACCGCACCGGGTGAGCGCCTGTCCCCCGAGGTGAGCGCCCATCAGCAGCGCGGCGCGGGCGCCGAGGTCCGAACCGTCCCGGTACGCCGCCGGCAGCGCCGCGCTCACCATCGTCACGGCCTGCCTGGCACAGGCGACGGCGACGAGACCGGGGCGGCGCCGCGCGAGGCCGGGGACTCGATGCCGTGGACCAGGGCGTCGATGCCGGTGGCCGGCGCGGGCAGACCCGCGGGCAGACCCGCGGTCAGCTCGGGGCCGAGCAGGGCGACCCGGGGTTTGACGGACGGGTGCCCGATGTAGACCTTGCGGCAGGCGACGGCGAGCGTCCCGGCTAGCCGTTCTGTCCGGAGACCGCCGCCGCCCAGCCCTGGTCGACCGTCTCCCGGGCCTTCTCCAGCTGGGCGTCCGTCGGGAACCGCGGCGTTCCCTCGACCGTCGGCAGCCGTGCGGCGGCGGCCTTGTCGAGAGTGCCGTTTCGCCGCATGGCGTCCATGAGCACCGGGCGGGCGTAGTCACGCAGCCGCAGGTTCTGGCCCTCCGGGCTGAACAGGTACTCCTCCCACAGGCGGGCAGCCGCCGGGTGCGGGGCGTGCTTGTTGACCGCCTGCGCGAAGTACTGGGCGAAGGTGCCGTCGAAGGGGATCGCGACCTGCCAGTTCACGCCCTTGCCCCGGAGCCGGTCGGCGTAGTGGAGGTTGATGTAGTCCCAGTTGACGCTGATGGGGGTCCGGCCGTTCTCGACCGTTGCCGAGTTGGAGTGGACAGGGTTGAAGTGGCCGGTCTTCGCGAGTTCGGCGAAGTAGTCGAGACCGGGCTGGACGTTCCCGAACGACCCGTTGTTCGCCAGCGCGGCCGCGTAGACGCCGGCGAAGGCGGTGGCCGACCGGGTCGGGTCGCCCGCGAGTGCGACCTTGCCCTGGTAACCCGGCTTCAGCGGATCGGCGAAGGTCGCCGGGCAGTGCTTGATCCGGTCCGCGTTGCAGCCGATGGAGATGTAGCCCCCGTAGTTGTTGTACCAGCGGGCCTTCGCATCCTTCTGGTTGCGGGGGATCGAATCGTAGGCGGCCACCTTGTACGGCGCGAGCAGATGCTGCGCCGCGGCGTTCCGCGCGAACGTGTCGCCCACGTCGACCACGTCGGGTGCGGTCGGCCGGTTCCCCCTTTTCCTCAGGGCGTCGATCTCGTCCTCGCTGTGGCTCAGCGGATTCACGACCGTGACCTTGATCCCGTACTTCTTCTCGAAGCCGCTGATCAGAGCGCCGTAGTTGGCCCAGTCACGCGGCAGCGCGATCGCGGTGAGCGTGCCCTCCCGTTTCGCCGCGGAGATCAGCGCGGGCATGCCGCCCATGTTCTCGGCGGACGTGGCCGCCGACGGCTTCGCGGGTCTGGCGGCCGTCGTACTCTCGCAGGCACTCAGGCCCAGTGCCACGAGAGCGAGGCAGCCGAAGACCGCGGCCGCTCGGGCACAAGCTGTAGTCACGATGGCTCCCGGGCATGAGGGGACGGGGTCACCTCGGCCGGCTGCGGGCCGCACCCCCGGGTCCGGAGCGGCGAACCTTCCGCCCGCGCCACCCGGCTCCCTGGGGTCCGTTGTGCCGACGAAACGGTCATCGAGGACAGGGTACCCGGCCGCCTCGACGGCGGAATGCCGCTCGGGAAGCCCGCGATCATGGTCCTACCCGGGCTGAAGGCGGCTTGCGTACGCCTGTGCACGCTCTTCTCACCCGGCCGTTTCGTCCCATTCGCCCAGCAGGAACTCGCCGAGGTCCTCCGCCTCCGGCGTGGCGGCGTGGTGCAGCGGCTGTTCGGCCCAGATGACCTTGCCGGTGGGCGTGTAGCGGGTCCCCCAGCGCTCGGCGAAACGGGCGACCAGGAAGAGCCCGCGGCCGCCTTCGTCGGTGACCTTCGCCCGGCGCAGCCGCGGCGAGGTGCTGCTGCCGTCGGAGACCTCGATGATCAGGGTGCCCGCAGCGGAGTCGTCCTTCGGCACCCTGCGGAGCAGCCGTACGGTGATGCGCCCGGTGGCGTGGCGGATGGCGTTGGTGATCAGCTCGCTGAGGATGAGTTCGGCGGTGAAGACGACCTGCTCCAGCCCCCACTCCGTCAGCCGGCGGACGCAGGCGGCGCGTACCGGGGCCACCGCCGCCGGGTCGCGGGGGACGTCCCACTCGGCGACCTCCTCCGGCCCGAGCCGGCGGGTGCGAGCCACCAGCAGCGCGACGTCGTCCCTGGGATGGTCGGACAGCATGGACTCCACCACCGTCGCGCAGGTGGCCTCCGGCGTGCGGTCGGGCCCGGTCAGAGCATCGCGCAGGGCCTCCAGACCGGCGTCCAGGTCCCGGGTGCGGTCCTCGATCAGTCCGTCGGTGTAGAGCACCAGCCGGGAACCCTCGGGCACGGTGAACTCGGCGGTCTCGACGGGCAGTCCGGCGCCGAGTCCCAGGGGCGGGGAGACGGGCAGCTGAGGGAAGTCGACGGTCCCGTCGGACCGGACCACCGCCGGTCCCGGATGGCCCGCGGTCGCGACGGCCAGCCGCCCGGTGACGGGATCGTAGACGGCGTACTGGCAGGTCGCCCCGGTGATCATCGCCTGCCGGCCGTCCGCGGCGGCCGCCTCCTCGGCGTCGATCTGCGCCACCAGTTCGTCCATGCGGCCCAGCAACTCCTCCACGGGCATGTCGAGGCCGGCGAAGTTGTGCACGGCGGTGCGCAGCCGGCCCATGGTCGCGGCGGCGTGCAGACCGTGGCCGACGACATCCCCGACGACCAGTGCCACCCGGGTGCCGGACAGCGGGATGACGTCGAACCAGTCCCCGCCCACCCCGGCCTCGGCCGGCAGGTAGCGGTAGGCCACGTCGAGGGCGGACAGCTCGGGCAGCGCGCGGGGCAGCAGGCTGTGCTGCAGGGTGACGGCCATGGCGTGTTCGCGGGTGTAGCGGCGGGCGTTGTCGACGCACACCGCTGCCCGCGCGGCCAGCTCCTCGGCGAAGGACACGTCCTCGTCCTCGAACGGCGGGGAGCCCTTCGCGCGCCAGAAGTCGACCACTCCCAGCAACACGCCGCGGGCTCGCAGGGGAACCACGAGCAGGGAGTGGATGCCGTGATCGAGGATCCGGCGGGCACGTTCGGGTTGCTGGGCCTGCCAGCCGTGGGCGGCGCTCAGGTCTCTGATCAGGACCGGGCGGCCCTCGGTCATCGCCGTGGAGAAGGGGTGGGCCGGGACGAACCGGATCAGGTCGTGGACGCGGTACAGGGGATGTTCCGCGTCGGGACCGGAGACGGCGGTGCGGCGCAGCTCCGTGATCCCGGCGGTCGTGACGGAGGCCTCCTCGCCGCACAGGACCGGGTCCAGGAGATCCACGGTGGCGATGTCGGCGAACCGGGTCACCGCCACCTCGGCCAGTTCCTCGGCCGTGCGCCGCACGTCGAGCGTGGTGCCGATGCGCAGCCCGGCGTCGTAGAGCGACTGCAGCCGCTCGCGTGCCACCTCCGCCCGGCCGGAGAGGGCCCGCAGCTCGGTGGTGTCCCGGAGCGTCACCACGCTGCCGGCCGGTCCGTGCGGTGCGGTGAGCCGCTTGCTGACGGCGAGCAGCCGGTCGGCCGCCAGGTACACCTCGTCGGTCGCGGGGCGGTCGGAGGCCAGCAGCCCGGCGAGGTCCTCCTCCAGCCCCAGACCGGTGATGCGCCGCCCCTCCGCGTCCGCCGGCAGGTCCAGGAGCCGTCGCGCCTCGTCGTTGGCCAGCAGCAGCCGGCCGTCACCGCCGAGGATCAGCACTCCTTCCCGCACCGAGTGCAGCACCGCGTCGTGGTGCTCGTACATCCGGGTCATCTCCGTCGGGCCCAGGCCATGGGTCTGCCGCCGCAGTCTCCGGCTGACCAGGCCCGACCCGCCCGCGGCGAGGGACAGGGCCGCGGCGGCGCCGCCGAGGATGACCGGCAGCTGCCGGTTCACCCTTTGCTGCACCCGGTCGACCGTGACCGGCACGGAGACGATGGCGATGACGGAGCCGTCGGGGCCCCGGACGGGCACCGCCGAGATCACGGAGAGTCCCAGTGAGCCCTTGAACGTACTGGTGAACGGCTTGCCGGTGGCCGCCGCGGCGTAGGGCCCGATGACGCGTTTCCCGATCTGGCGCGGGTCGCTGTGGGCGAGGGTGATCCCGTTCAGCCCGTACACGATGACGGCGTCGACGCCCGCGGCCTTCCGGGTCGCCTCGGCGTGCGGCTGGAGCTCCGCGGTCGGGTGCCCGCTGCTCAGCGCCGTCGCGATTCCCGGGGAGTTCGCGAACGTCTGCGCGACGGTGAGCGTCCGCTGGCGGGCGTCCGCCATGACGTCGCGTCGAGCCTGCACCACGAGCGCCACCAGGGCCGCGGCGACGAGCAGCATCACGACCGCCAGCTGGAGCAGGAAGACCTGGCCGGCGAGGCTGTGCACGTTCAGGAGTGACCCCGACCGCCTCACGTCTCCTCGCCGCCTGTCATGCCCGGAATGGTGCGGAAATCCGCTCATATTCCCTTTCTATCTTTTTTGGGTGGCCGACCACGAAGCGGCCGAGCCGGACCGAGCCGCGCGGTGGCGCGACCGCGCGGCACCGGGCGGTCGACGGCGGGAGGCCACGGGCGGCCGCAGGCGGCGCAGGTCAGCCACCGAGCGTTCCCGGCATCGCCTGCTCGGCCCAGATGACCTTGCCGTCCTTGGTGTAGCGCGTGCCCCAGCGCTCGGCGAACTGGGCCACGAGGAACAGGCCCCGTCCGCCCTCGTCCGTGCTGGCCGCGTAGCGCAGATGCGGCGAGGTGCTGCTCCGGTCGGAGACCTCGCAGACGAGCGCACGGTCGCGGATCAACCGCATCCTGATGGGCCCGGCGGCGTGGCGTATGGCGTTGGTGATCAGTTCGCTGCAGATCAGCTCCGTGGTGTCCACGAGGTCCCCCAGTTCCCACTCCGTGAGCCGGGCGGAGACGGCGGTGCGTACGCGGCGGACGTCGGCGGGGTCGCGCTCCACGTCCCACTCGGCGACCTGTCCGGGGCCCAGCACCCGCGTACGGGCGACGAGCAGCGCGATGTCGTCCCTCTGGATCTCCGGGAGCAGGGCGTCCAGCACGGCGTCGCAGGTCTGCTCGGGCGAGAAGTCCGCGCGTTCCAGCGTCTCGCGGAGCAGCCGCAGGCCGGCGTCGACGTCCAGGTCGCGGCGCGCGACGAGGCCGTCGGTGAACAGGACGAGCCTGCTGCCCTCGGTCAGACGCAGCTCGGCGCACTCGAAGGGCAGCCCGCCGATGCCGAGGGGAAGGCAGGGCGGCACGTCCAGGAACTCCACCGTCCCGTCGGGCCGGACGAGCGCGGGCGCCGGGTGGCCGGCGCCGGCGATGGCGCAGTCACCGGTCACGGAGTCGTAGACCGCGTACAGGCAGGTGGCGCCGGTGAGGGCGGTCCGGTCGCCGGCCGCGATCGCGTCCTGGTCGATGAGGGTGACCAACTCGTCGAGGTGGCTCAGGAGTTCGTCGGGCGACAGGTCCAAGGGGGTGGAGAAGTTGTGCACGGCGGTGCGCAGCTGCCCCATGCTGGCCGCGGCCTGCAGTCCGTGCCCGACGATGTCGCCCATGACCAGCGCCACCCTGGCGCCCGGCAACGGGATGACGTCGAACCAGTCGCCGCCGACCGCCTGCGCGGGGAGGTAACGGGAAGCGACCTCGACGGCGTTCTGTGCGGGCAGGGCGCGGGGCAGCAGCCTCCGCTGCAGCGCCACGGCCAGGCCGTGCTCGCGGGTGTAACGGCGTGCGTTGTCGAGGGACACGGCGGCTCGGGTGGCCAGTTCCGCCGCGAGGGAGAGATCGTCCTGGTCGAAGGGCTCGGGCTTCTCGGAGCGCCAGAAGTGGACCACGCCCAGCAGCACGCCGCGGGCGGACAGCGGCGCCGTGATGAGCGAATGGATCCCGTAGTCGATGACGCGGGAGCCCCGCGCGGGGTCCAGTTCCACCTCGTGCCAGTCCGTGGAATCACGCAGATGAGGCACCAGGATCGCCAGGCCGCTCTCGACGGCGCGGGCCTGTGGCGAGGACGGCGCGAACGTCATCAGGTCGCCGACGGCGAACAGGGGAGCGTCGTCGCGGATGCCGCTGAAGGCCGCGCGCCGCATCCGCTTGCTGCCGGTGCCCATGCCGTTCATCCCCGGTTCCTCCTCGCTCAGCACGGATTCGGCCAGGTCGACGGTGACGTAGTCGGCGAAACGCGGAACCGCGACCTGCGTCAGTTCTTCGGCCGTGCGGGTCACATCGAGGGTGGTGCCGATGCCGCCGGTCGCGTCGTAGAGCAGCTTCAACCGCCACCGGACCAGCTCGACCCGCTGCGACGCCTCGCCGATCATCGCCATCACCTGCTCCGTGCCGACCTCCTCCTCCCCGGCCACCGTGGCGACCGCGAGCCGCGCGGACGCGGCGCCCACCGAGCCGGCGAGCTGGGCCTCCGCGTGATGGACCAGCTGCGGCGGCGCTTCGGCCGCCGGCGAGTCGGGTCTCCTTCCGGGGTAGGAGCACAGCGCCCGCCGGGCGCCCTCCGGTCCGAGGAAGCGTTCCAGCAGGGTCTGCAGTTCGCCGACCGTGGCACGGACCTGCCAGTGCCGCTGCCGCACAGGCTCCTCGAGGACTTCGACGAACTGCTCCGCCTGCGCCCGCTCGGCAGCCCCCGGCCGGTCCGCGAGGGAGACCGCGACGTACCCGCCGAGGTTCAGCAGCACACTCCAGAACATCGCATGGCTGATCGGGTCCATTCCCGCCACGCCCAGGAGGTGCTGCGGCCGGAGCAGCCCGATGCCGAGCGGGCCCTCCCGCAGGAACGAATCGGACAGCAGCCCGGCATCGGCGAAGGTCGGCAGCACCAGGGTGTACAGCCACACGGCGAACCCCGCCACCAGGCCGACCAGCACGCCCCGGCGGGTACCGCGCTTCCAGAACAGGCCGCCCAGGATGGCGGGCGCGAACTGCGCCACAGCCGCGAACGACACCAGGCCGATCGACACCAGCGCTGTCGCCTCGCCGGCCAGCCGCAGGTAGGCGTACCCGAGCAGCAGGATCAGCACGATGCTCGCCCGGCGAATGCCCAGCACCAGCCCGGCGAGGTTGTCCCGGTGCGCCAGCCTGGACGTGGTGCGCAGCAGCAGCGGCAGCACGAGGGAGTTCGACACCATGGTGCTGAGCGCGATCGTCTCGACGATGACCATGCTGGTGGCCGCGCTCAGGCCGCCGATGAAGACAACCAGCGCGAGTGCGTCCTGGCCGCCGGCCATCGGCAGGGTCAGTACGTAGGTGTCGGCGTCGACGGCCTTTCCGAACCGCAGCAGCCCGCCGGCCGCGATCGGAAGCGCGAAGAGGCTGATCACGAGCAGGTACAGCGGGAACAGCCACATCGCCCGTTTGAGGTGCCGCTCGTCGACGTTCTCGACCACGCTGATCTGCCACTGCCGGGGCAGCAGCACGATCGCCAGCATGGACAGCACCGTGAGCCACACCCACGCGCCGTAGCCGGTGTGCTCTCGCAGCGTGAACAGCTGGGTGAAGCCGGCGTCCGCGGCCCGGGAGAACAGGTCGTCGAGCCCTCCGAACATCCAGAAGACCACGAAGATCCCGGCCGAGAGGAACGCCACGAGCTTGACCACGGACTCGAACGCGATGGCGGCGACCATGCCCTCGTGGCGTTCGGTGGCGTCCAGATGGCGGGTGCCGAAGACGATGGTGAACGCGGCGAGCACCAGCGCCGCGTACAACCCCGTGTCCTGAAGCAGCGGGATGTGACTCACCTGCGGGGCGGAGGTGACCTGGGGGTGCCGCCGGATGACCGCGAAGGTGACGGAGACCGCCTTGAGCTGCAGCGAGATGTAGGGAACGACTCCCACCACGGCGATGATCGTCACCAGACAGCCCAGCGCGGTGCTCTTGCCGTAGCGGGCGGAGACGAAGTCGGCCAGCGAGGTGACCCGGTGCCGGTGGCTGATCCGGATGATCCTGCGCAGCACCAGCCAGCCCAGCGCGAGCATGAGCGTCGGCCCGAGGTAGATCGGCAGGAAGCCGACTCCGGCCCTGGCGGCCCAGCCCACGCTGCCGTAGTACGTCCACGAGGTGGCGTACACGCCGAAGGACAGCGCGTAGATCGTGGCGTTGTTGATGACGCTCCGACCGGAGTCCGCCCGTCGGTCACCGTAGAAGGCCACTGCGAAGAGCAGGCCGAGGTACCCGGCCGACACGGCGACGATGAACCAGGTCTGGAGCACGGTCTACCCCGATCTGCCGCCGATCACGGCGACCAGACCGATCACGATCGCCCAGACGAGAAACAGGTAGGCCGCGAGAACGGGGATGCCGAAGACCTGGCCCATGTGATCGAACCGCGCCAGGAACGGCGGAACGATCAGCACGAACCCCACCGCCGCCACGGCCGCCAGGCGCAGACCGAGCTGCTCGTCGTCCCGCGACTCCGCCATGAGCCGCCTCCGCATCCTCGATGTCACGCTTTGCGTTGTACAGCGGAATGTGCGCGATGTCGTACCGCGGCGTCGACCGGCGCAGCGGTGACGCCCACTCTGCTCAGTGCAACACGGCACCGAGGCGCCCGCTACCTCGCTGGACCGCCCCCGCACGCCACTCGCTTCGGTTGTCCGAGCCCGGCGAATATTTCGGCGCCGGTGGCGAATCTTGCGAGAGGGGTTGACGCCACTCATCGGCCTCCTATCATCCAGATTGCTCGACACTTCGACTTCCGTTCGACACTGCGAACGTATCGGAGTGCTGGGCTCCCCTCGCGGGCGGGCGCCTCCGGGTCGCGCCCGCCGAAACAGCCGAGCCGTAAGGAGGGTGCCGCTTCCTTCTGTATGTCATGCGCGCGTCAATTAGGCCCGCTTACTTGAACCACTCACTCGAGAATCGAGAGGTCCTCATGCGCAGAGGAAGTTTCAGCCGCGAACGTCTGCCCGTGGTGCTCGCCGCCGCGGTTGCGGCCCTGGTCTCGTTGGCGGCGACGCTCGTCGCCAACCCGGCTCAGGCGGCCGCCAGCGCGTGCTCCCTTCCGTCGACGTACCGGTGGTCGTCGACGGGTGCGCTGGCGCAGCCGGCGAACGGGTGGGTCTCGCTGAAGGACTTCACCGACGTGGTCTACAACGGCAAGCACCTGGTCTACGCGTCGAACGTGTCGGGATCGTCGTACGGCTCGATGATGTTCAGCCCC
>NZ_JBFADM010000117.1:0-12880 GCF_040641355.1 Streptomyces sp. NPDC020996 | reverse complement strand
GACGGCTGGCCCAAGGGCATGCGGCTGATCGTCAGGAAGGAACGTCCGCACCCCGGGGCCCAGTTGCGGCTCACGGACGCGGACGGCATGCGGCTCACCTGCTTCGCCACCAACACCTTGGGCCGGCCGATCGCCGAACTCGAACTCCGTCACCGACTGCGGGCGAGGGCCGAGGACCGCATCCGCGCCGCCCGCGCCACCGGCCTGCGCAACCTGCCCCTGCACCGCACCGCCCAGAACCGGATCTGGCTGGAGATCGTCCAGCTCGCACTCGACCTGCTGGCCTGGATGCCGCTGCTCGCCCTGACCGGCAGGGCCAGGCTCTGGGAGCCCCGCCGACTACGGCTCCGCCTGTTCACCGCGGCCGGCCAGCTCGTGACCACCGGTCGACGACGGATCCTCCGCCTGGCCCGGCACTGGCCCTGGACCAGCCACATCACCGCAGCCCTCGACCGGCTCGCACTCCTGCCGAACCCCGGATGACCAGCGGATTCACCCGACCCTACGAGAGAACCCTCCAGCCGGAGCAGTGGAACCCGGCGTCCACCCGAGACGACACTCGGGACCTCAGTCTGCCCAGCCTCAGCCCACGGCACGAAAACGGCCCACCGACTCCGTCGACGGACCGTCATGCAAGATCGAGGCTAGCGAACCAGGCGCACTTCGGTCCGCTGGCACCATATTTGATCTACCGTCAACAACGCTGCCCGTTAGAATCTTTCAGCGCTCCTTGCCCGGTCGACGAAGGACAGCCGCATGCCGCTCGAGGTCAACAAGCACGTCCAACGGATACGCAGTTACCAACCGTTCGATGATGACACCTCGGAGATGATCTACGAGCGAGCAGACCGAACGCAGTCACTGTTCCGCGTCGCGACGCTGGACTACCTGCTGAGCGTCATCGAGGCACCGAACACAAAGACTATCGTCCTCACCGGGGACGCTGGGCATGGCAAGACGAGCCTGTGTGCCAGCCTCTTGCTTGAGCTGTGGGTCGACGACGAGACGATCCCACTAGATGTCCGCAAAAAAGCCATCTTCAACGAACTGACTCAGGCCGGCAACGCCAGCCGTCCTCTCGGCCAGACACGCAGCGGGCGCCCCCTGTACATCCTGAGGGATCTCAGCGAACTTGATGCGAAGGCAGGTGCCCAAAAGCTCGTCGAGCTACTCGATCCTCCGGACGAGGGCGTCGCGGTTATCTGTGCAAACGAGGGCCAGCTACGTGCGTGCGTCGCCGAAGACGACAACCTCGACGACAGCGGCACAGGATGCGCCAAAATTCTGGTGAGGACTCTCACGGACGGCATCGCCCGTGGGCAAGTCAGCAGCCTCGATGGCACAGTCATTGTTGTCAACCTCAACTACCAGTCTGTAGCAGCCGAAAGCGGCAACGGTGGCTTCGTTCCTTGGGTTCTAAGGCAGTGGACGACTCCCCGATGGTCGCGGTGGAAGCAATGTGAGACCTGTGACGCACAGGATGTCTGCCCAATTCTGGCGAACCGGAACGAGCTAAACGATGCCACCCACGGGCCCCAGCGCCGGGCTGCGATCCGGGACCTATTCGCTGCGGCCGAACGCACCGGAGCCGTGGTCACAACCCGACAAGCGCTAGCAGTGATCAGCTACATGCTTACCGGTGGTCTGTCTTGCGAGAGCGTACACGCCAAGTACCAACGGTCGCACTCAAACAAACTGTGGCAGGCGCCCCACCTGTACCACCAAGCGCTATTCGGCGATGTGTTGACCGAGCAAAAACGCCATCGGGTGCCTGCCTTTTTCGCGCTGCGCAAGCTAGACCCGGGCAAGGTCTCTCGTCGCCAGGTCGACGACCGCCTTGACCCAGACACCGTCGGCCGCTTCCCTCCCATGGATCCCAAGAGCTTCCTGCAAAAGGCCCGTACGATCCGGGATGCGCAGAAGCAGGCCGAACAGTTGCGGGGGTTGTACACGTTCCTGCGGCGGGCTGACTTCTTCAACAGCACCGACAACAAAGACCGGTTCGCCCGACTGGGCCTGCAGGCCGGCGACGACTTCGTCAGTGTCCAGAACAAGGATGGGGATCCGGCAGACACCACAGTGCGAGACCGCTTCCTCAAGGGCCTGGAAGCTGTCCAGGGTATCCACCGGGCTGGAAGCAACCCTGACTTCCTCATACTTGACCCGGCCTTCTTCGCCCATCGCGCCCGCGCAGCCGTGATCTCCCGACGAGTGTCCAGCAAGGGCGTTGAGGTGGTCGACCAGGTCACCCAGTGGCAGAAGGAAGGACGCACGAGCGACACCCCAGGGATGCGGAACGCTGTTGAATGGCTCAACCGCTCCATCTACATCCGTATCCCAGCCGTCGACTCCGACCAGGCCGCAGTCTCGGTCGAAGTGGATCTTCTGCGCTTCGAGTTGCTGACGCGGTGGGCCGCAGGCCTGCGTAGCGAGGTCCAGCACGAAGCCGAGATCCGTGGACTGAGCGGATCCCTGGCAGAGCTGGCTGACTCATCGAACAAGGACGACGAGATCCAGGTACTGGTGGGCAATGTCATGAGAAAGCTCATGATCGACGTCGGCGACAAGATCAGGTCGGTGCGGGCGTAATGGCTAATCGCTCCAAGGCAGAGGTCGTCCGTCGCCTCTTCGGTGTGAATCTTGAACAGCAGGGCCGCGGCTTTTACGTCTCGCTTGAGATGCTCGCGATCGCCCGCGGTGTCTACTTGGCACATCAGAAGGACCCACAGAAGCACGCAGGACTGCTGGACGACGGAGACAGAGTCGCCTACACGAGGACCTCACACGACTTGGCTCGGCGGATCGCGACCAAAGCATCCATCGCTGAAGGCAACGAGGAACTCGGTAAAGCGGTCGAGCTGGACTCCCCCGAGACGCTGGAGACGCTCCATGCCCTGTTCTCGTCCCTGTTGGTCGAGATCCCTGGGCGTCGCAGTCAGCCGAGCTGGTTCGGGGCGCACATCTATCCGTTCGTCGGCGAACTCATCCACTATGACGCAGTTGATCGACAGGTCAATCAACGCGGTGCCTCCCCCAAGAAGCGTGAACAGGCCCGCAAGCTAACTGCCAAGGTCAAGGCTCCTAGCATCGAGCGCTATCTCTTCCGTGATGGTGGGGGCTGGGCCTACAAGGTCCTTCGCAGCGACCCAGATCCTGTCCGCAAGGAGGCTACGCGACGGGGACTGGAAGACCTCGTTCGAGACAGCGGCACCCCGTTGGGCAACCTCGCCAAGGCCCTAAGCGCCCACGACTTCGACTACGACGAAGAGCCCTACGAAGACGATTCAGAAAGAGACATTGAGCTGTACGAAAACCTCAGCCCGTGGCCTGGCCTGCTGAGAAATGGGGCTCGTAACATCGTCGCCCGGACTGCGACACCCAGAGCCAAACGCACCGAGAGTCTCATGCACTGGGTCCCCTATTGCTTGGCTCGCCACCAGCTTCACCTCGCACGCAGAAAGCTGGGTTCTACCGATAGCGACTCGATCCTGTTGGACTTCGGCAACGAGGCGACCCCGCTGCGCAGCGAGTCGCAGAAGGCTCTCGCCAGTTTCCGCAACGACATCGGCAACGCGATCAACATCCAGGCCCAGGAAATGATAAGCGAAGCCGAAGGTGACGAGGCTAAGAAGGGCCGTTACGAGCGATTCACCAAGGAGACGGACAGCGCAGTCGCATCGCCCCGAGCATTCTTCAGCGAGACCCTCGCCGCTGTGGGAGCCCTGAACGCCACGGTCGGGCGTCGACATTTCACTATGAAGCCCCCCATGCTCGAGGCACTGGCATCTGCCACTGTCCCGCATGGCACGGAGATGGAGTTCGACCGGTTTTGTGCCCTGCTGTACAAGAACTACGGCCTAGTAACTGAGAACAAGGTCGCGTCTGAGAGCCCGCTGGCTCATGAGATCGACTCGTCAGTCCTTGCTCGCAACGGCAAGGCGTTCCAAGGGAAGCTGGCCGCCATCGGCCTGCTCACTCAGTATTCAGACTCGACCAGCATGGTACGAGGGGAGCCCCGGTGACCGACAGCAGCATCCGAGCCCTCGGTCGATTCGTCGCCGATGAAGCACTACGCAAGGTCGCTGAATCTAGCGGGGCTCGTGTCCGCTTGCGTGTCAGCGGGTTCGATCAGCAGACCGTGGCCGAGGCCCTCCGTCACACGGCCAAGAGACTGTCGAATTCTCCGGAACTTCAGGTGGTCGTCAAAGTCGGCACGTCAGAGCAGATAGACGGCGTACCTGATGATTTCCTGCTGAATCGGGGAGACCAGCTGACCAAGTGGCGAAATTCCGTGCAGAGCGCGGCGGTATTGCTGTTCGAGTGGGGGCAGTCTCCGGATGAACAGGGCCTTGCGGCCATGAACGTCCTTGACGATGCCGCAATCCTGGGTGACCACCATGACACCTCCGGCGAGCACGGATTCGGCAGGTTCATGGCAGACGCATGGCGGGAGGCGGGTGGCAGCGGCACCGTTCCGGCCCCTATGGCCGATTCTCTGCCCAACATCTGGCGTGCCGTCACCGATGAGGATTCCCGTTCCTTGCACCGCTGGGCAGCTTTCCTGGTCGAGACTGCGCAGAAGGTCGTAGCCACTCGGGTCCACACCCCTGATGTCGTCTGTGCTGAGATTTCTGAAGCCTTGCCCGCTCTTGGTCTCTTCCCGGACCGAAACCTCTTCGTCAAGCCCGCCGCGCTGCCTGCCCGGATAAAGAAGAATGTCTGCGTCAGTGCCTTCAAGCAGCCCAACGGCAAAGAAATTGCCGCGGAAGACCTGATAGACCGCATCACCACGTCTGAGTTCACTGAGGAATCTCTGGCTCACATCGGAGCAGACTCAGAGACTATCAAAGCCCGCATGCGCAACCTTGTGCTCAACCTCAACCGCAGTGGGCCTGATCTGCAAGATCGTCGTCAGCTACGATGTGGGCACGACCTGGCCCTCTGGCTCGAGGTCTTCGAGCAGAAGTCCAAGAAGATCGGCCTTGGGCAGCAGGTACGACAAGAGATCGAGAAAAAGGCCGCAGAACGAGTCGACGACTTCGACGCCATGATGATCGAAGAAGGGCTTGACCGCGGAGACCAGGAATCCGCACAGCGCTTCCTTGACGAGGCTCCCATCAGTGGCACTGATGCACTGGCCGACCTGCTGTCCAAGCGTTCGCGCCGCAAGGTTGAGAAGCTTGCCTTCCCGGACTCTCAGCTCGTCCAAGACCCATTGCGAGCTCTGCTGCGCGAGCTGACCTATTTCAGCGACGAAGAGGAAGGCACCGTCGTCGTCGGACTTGAAGGCAATCAGGAAGCCGGGCGGTGGAGCCGCTGGTTGTTCGCTTTCCTGTACGCACGCACCCTGGGTGACATCCAAGACTCCACCGGGCTTCGCCTGACTCTCGAGGTGAAAGACTGCCTGTTGGATGTGACGAAGCCGACCGTGCCGGAGGCCGGCGAAACCCAGGAGCCATTCGACCTGAACACCGAGTGGGCACCTTTGCGCTTCCTGGTCGAGATGGACGGCGCCGCCCAGCGACGTTTTCGCTGGGACCCTTTGAGTATCCCCGGGCAGATAGCCCTGGCAGCCCTCATCGACAGCTGGCGAAACATCCCAGGGCATGCCAGCGATCTGACCTTTGACACCTTCCTCGAGAAGTTCAACGACCCTCGGCAATGGCAAGTCGACGAGCCTACATCTGCCCCACAGCCTCATTTTGCTGGCCAACTGGAGAACCTCAAGCGGGAGCACTTTGCACGGCTCCGCGAAGGGCTCGACGCCGGGAACATCAACGATTACGTACGCGAGTGGGAAGGCATCCTCCGCGAAGCGCGCACCGCCCTGGTTCCCAACAACGCTCCCGACGAAGACCTTAAGGCCGTCGTCCTGACCGACGTCGTCAGGCTGGCCGATCACCGCATGATGATGCTGGCCACCCACCCGCTGAAGCTGCGATGGCTGGCGCGGAACTACACAGAGACCGCCCGAAGCATTGAGACAGCCCTAAACAAAGATGGGGGTCTGAGCCTCAACCAGGAGAACGAGGATCTCTTCTTCGACGCTATCGATCGCATCTCTCCACATGGAACACCGGCAGTCCTCGTCGGGCCGAACGGCACGGTCGCCATTCCGATGCGGGAATCGGCCGGACACGAAGAGTACGCACCGGTCCGCCATGGCGGCAATGAGTCTAAAGAATGGCTCTCCAGCGTCGACGAGGCCGCGATCGATGAGATGGTCCGCGTCATCACCGACTACCTGACGACCTACCCCCACAAGCTCGACGGCCTCCGCGTACTGCTTCTGGACCGCAACGGCGATCCCGTCCTGCCAATGCGCGTGGCCAAGCAAGTACGGGCAAAGAACCCCCGTCTGAAGGTTGATCTGGTCGTGCTGGCCCCTCAAGCTACCCATCACGAGATCATTCAGGGGTTCGACCTGTATTTCTCCGGCGCGGAGATGTCCGAGGACAGCTTCCTGCCCGATGTTCAGCTCATCCTGCAGGCATGGGAGCCCGAGCACAAAGCAGACCTGTCTGGGCTGGACGACACCGTAGACCTCGTCCTGGCTCCGGCACTGTTCGGCACCCAGACCAGCATCAAAGAGAGCACAAAGAAGGAATCCTTGTCGGGCTTCTTCAACCCCTGGAAGCACGCGGCCTCGCACAATCTGGCTCAGACCAGTGAGAATGTCGTGAGAGCGCTGTTGCCCGAAACCGCCGACGAGGCTCTTGAGTCCTGGTCCACCTTGTGCGTGCGCTATGACCGCCGTTCTCCGGTCTCACGGGAGAGTGTCGACGGCATCGACTACTTCGAAATGCAGGTGCAATTCGACCAGCATCAAGACTTGTTCGCCGATCTGCACCGCCTAGCCCACTGGGTCGTTACCCTCGACAGCTTCATTGGTCGTGAGCAGATCGATGCATTGCGCAACCGCCCTGACGTCATTCTCGTCAAGCCGAATGTCGGCAAGAACGAGTCGTACACCCTCATTGTCAGCTCGCAGACCGGCCGGCAGTTCGTGGTCCAGCGATTGCGCCGTCGCCTGGAGCAGATCGGTGTCGTCACCCCGCAAGATTCCGAGGGCACCGCCAAGCGGATCTACGAGGTCGGTCGCAACGTAGCTCCTGGCGCCGTGCTGCGCTCTCTCGGTATCGGCACCACGGTCAACGAAGTCGTAGGCCTAGTTGCCACACGGTTCGTCATCGACCAGCAGTTTCCCGTCTCTGAGCAGGAAACGAGCCTGGTGACCTGGATTAGCTTCGACGAGCACCATCGCTGGTTCGGCCGCGGACACAAAACCCGGGCCGATCTGGGCCGGTTCGTACTGACCGTCCAGGACGACGGCACGGTTCGCCTGGATGTCCTGGTCGCCGAGTCCAAGTTCCGCCAGACCTTCGACGTCGGTTCGGCTGAGGAACAGCTCAACCGCACCACTGACCTGTGCAGGGATGCTTTCCGCTCGGACGGCGAGGCTCGCCACGACCGTCCCTTCTGGCTGGATGAGCTTGCCGCCGCAATCGCTCAGACCAGTGGAAACGTCCTGGACGCGGCAGACCTTCCAGCTCGCGCCTTGATCGGCAATGACGATCACCGTCAGGTTGAGGCGAAGGTTCTTGATGCCCTCCGCTCCGAGCAGGTCCAGCTCGGTCAAGTCACCGGTATTGCCGTGGCCGTCTCAGCCGAGGACGATCAATCAGCACCCGCGGTCGGACGCCTCGGCAAGCACATCTTGGTGAGGCTGAACAAGCACGAACTGCTGAACCTCATCGGCGCTCTGCGCGCCAACCAGGACCCCATCCACACCGACCCCCTTGTTGTATCTGAGGACCACAGTGGGACCGTGAACGTCCCCGATACTGGCGTCGAGACCTCCTCAGCAGGAAGCGCCGCCGAACTGCCTACTCCGGAAGAAGCGGCGGCGCCTTTCGAAGTTGTCGGAGCAACTGCTCTAGCAACCACGCCGAGCAAGGTAGTTGTGCAACCCCCTGCCACAGAGGCACGTCCTGTCCCCCTGAAGGCTCATCGCGGTGGGCTCTCCGAGGAGGAGCTGAGGCTTCGATACAACAAGGTTGTCGACGTCTTCGCTCGCCACAAGGTCCTGGTGACCGCCCCGGAGGTAGGCAAGTGGCAAGAAGGACCGGGCTTCTACATCTTCCGGTTCATCCCCAATCCTGGGGTCACTGTGGACAAGCTGACCAACCGACGCGACGAGATCTTCCTGGCCCTGGCACTACCCTCCGGGTTCAGCATTCGCACTCGCAGTGACCGCGGCTCCGTGCTCTTCGAGATCCCCAAGATCGACGACGAGAAATACGGAGTCGACGCCAAGGCGCTATGGCAGCAGTGCCCGGCCGATCCCGAAAGCCTCATCGCCCCCCTTGGCGCCGACATAGAAGGCAACCCGGTCGCTATCGACCTGTCCTCAGCGGACTCACCGCACTTGCTGGTGGCCGGCACTACCGGGTCAGGAAAGTCTGTCGCCCTGGACACAATCCTCAAGGGCTTGGTCCGGTACGACAAGAGCACCCTGCGACTCCGCCTCGTCGATCCCAAGGGCACCGAGCTTGTCGACTTCGAGGACGACCCCCACCTTGATGGCACGATCGGTATGGACGCCGCAGATGCCATCGAGATCCTTGAGGAAACCGTCGAAGAGATGACCGTGCGTTACAAGGACATGAAGGCTATCCGCACACGCAAGCTCGTCGAGTACAACGCCAAGGTCGATAGAGCAGACCGAAAGCCCTGGATCGTCATCGTCCTGGACGAGTACGCCGACCTCACCAGCGATCCCGAAGAGAAGAAGAGAATCGAAGCGCTGCTCAAGCGCCTCACGCAAAAGGCCCGCGCTGCGGGCATCCACGTCATCGCTGCCACACAGCGCCCGAGCGCGGACGTTATCTCGACAACCATCCGCTCCAACTTCCCCGCCCAACTGGCCCTGAGAGTCAAGACCTCGACTGACAGCCGCATCATTCTGGACGAGACCGGCGCTGAGGCTCTGGCCGGACAGGGGGACGCCTTCCTGCACACGGCCAAGGGCACCATACGAATGCAGGTTGCCTACGACGGAAGCTAACCTCGAAGTTTCGTGACGGTCCGCCGACGGAGTCGGTGGACCGTTTTCGTTCCGTGGGCGAAGGCTGTGCAGGCCCGGGGCCCGAGTGTCGCCTCGGGGTGGCGCGGGGTTCCACTGCTCCGGGTGCTGAGCTGCTGTCGTAGGGACGGGGAATCCTTTGGTCATCCGGGGTTCGGCAGGAGTGCGAGCCGGTTGAGGGCTGTGGTGATGTGGCTGGTCCAGGGCCAGTGCCGGGCCAGGCGGAGTATTCGACGGCGGCCGGTGGTCACAAGGTGGCCGGCCGCGGTGAACAGGCGGAGCCGTAGTCGGCGGGGCTCCCAGAGCCTGGCCTTGCCGGTCAGGGCGAGCATCGGCATCCAGGCCAGCAGCTCGAGAGCGATCTGCACGATCTCCAGCCAGATCCGGTTCTGGGCGGTGCGGTGCAGGGGCAGGTTGCGCAGGCCGGTGACGCGGGCGGCGCGGATGCGGTCCTCGGCCCGGGCCCGCAGCCGGTGACGGAGTTCGAGTTCGGCGATCGGCCGGCCCAAGGTGTTGGTGGCAAAGCAGGTGAGCCGCATGCCGTCCGCGTCCGTGAGCCGCAACTGGGCCCCGGGGTGCGGACGTTCCTTCCTGACGATCAGCCGCATGCCCTCCGGCCAGCCGTCCAGAACGTCGCCGGTGAGTTCGGCGACCCAGGCGCCGTCGCGGATCTCACCGTCCGCCTCGACAGCGGGCGTCCAGGCCGATGCCGGAACCTTCAGCACGCGGCTGTGGACCTGCTCGGTGATCACCATGCCGACCGAGTAGGACAGCCACCGTCCCCGCTGGGCGAGCCAGGCGACGAAGTCGTGGGTGCCGCCCGCGGAGTCGGTGCGGATCAGGGTCCGACGCCCGCGCCGGTACTTCTTCGTCAGTTGGGCCAGGGCCAGTTGGGCGGCGGTGATGTGGTCGGCGGCCGTGTTCGATCCCGCGTTGCCCGGTCTGAGCAGCGCCGCGACCGGCTCACCCGTGCCGCCCGGTCCGTGGTCGACGAACCCCATCAGCGGGTGGTGCCCGTAGGTCCGCTTCCACGTGGGTGCGGCGTCCTCCTTGTCCGAGTGCGCGATCACCAGCACCCCGTCGAGATCGACGGTCACCGACCCGCCCGCATCAGGCGCTTCCCGGTCGGCCAGCTGCCAGGCCCGCTGGCGTGCTTCGGCCCGCGCGGCACGGATGGCCCGCAGAGCTTTCTCGCCGGAGGCTGCGAGGGTGTCGATGAGGCGGGAGACCGTCGGGTCGGAGGCCACCGGCCCGAACACGGCCGGCTCGGCCCGCAGCATGCCGACATCGGCCAGGCAGTCCCCGCCCAACGCGACCGCCAGGGCCACGTCCAGCAGGATCTTGCCCGGATCGTGCACCGCCCGAGCCTTCCGCCACGGCGTCAGCGCCGCCGATATCGCGGTGTCCAAGCCGGCCTTGCGGACGGTCTCGACCAGCAGCACGCCCCCGGCCTGCGAGACCACCGCCCGGCCGCCGCCCTCGATGCGGACACGCGGGTACAACCCGATACGCTTCTTCACCCGGAGAGTGCTTCTTTCCGTGCAGCCAACAGGACCCTAGACAAGTCCCATCGTTGCAGGTCAGGAGCACTCTCCGCTTATTTGATCAAGCCTCGGACACTCCACCTCGTGTAGGGTCGGGGGCTGGCGCGGTGGCGCAGTACGTACGCTCCGTTTCCAGCCCCCGCCGCATCGAACCGTGCGTGCGGTTCTCCCGCACACGGCTCACCGACGCCGTTCACCACCGGCATTCGGCCTGCCCCGCCAGTCCCGGAAGGGTCTGGGTGCAACGACGGTTCCGTGCAGGGCGATCAGTCCCAGGGAGTCCTCGGCGGCAAAGGCGACCACTGCCCAGCCGAACTTCCTGGTGCGCCGGTGCTTCTTGGCGAGGAACCCGCCGATCCGCATCCGCGCGTACGAGCCGATCTGGTCGAAGACATGGGCCGAGTTCCCGAACCGGAAATACGCAGCCCAGCCCCGCAGGAACGCGTTCACGTCCTCCACGGTGACCTTGACCGGCCGCAACAGCCTGCGCCGGTCCGTCAGTTCACGGATCCGGTCGCGGGCATGCTGCATCGCCCTGTTCGAGGGCCAGCGGGCGAGGAAGGCAACCGGACGCCGGTCACCGCGCGGCCGGGACATGACCCACCGATGGTGGAAGCCGAGGAAGTCGAACCCCTCGCCGCCCACCCGCAGGTGCACGATCCTGGTCTTGGCCGCCTTCGGCTCCAGGCCGAGTTCGGCCAGCAGGCTCCGAAGCCGCTCCAGTGCGGCTTCGGCCTGCACGCGGCTGGCGCACATCACCACCACATCGTCGGCATAACGCACCAGCACCCCGTGATCCCGTGTCGCCCACGCCCGGTCCAGCCGGTGCAGATAGACATTGGCCAGCAGCGGGGAGATGACCCCGCCCTGCGGAGTGCCGGACACCGGCCGACGGACCTGTCCGTCCTCCATGACCCCGGCACGCAGCATCGCGCGCAGGAGCTTGAGGACCGACCGGTCGCAGACGCGTTCCTCGACCGCCTGCATCAACTTCTCGTGGTCAATCGCCTCAAAGCAGTTGGCGATATCCGTCTCCACCACCCAGCGCCTGCCCCGCCACGCCTCGTCCACGAGGACCTGGAGGGCATCGTGCGCCCCGCGCCTGGGCCGGAACCCGAACGAGCACGGGAGCATGTCGGCCTCGAAGACCGGCTCGAGCACGATCTTCAACGCGGCCTGCACGATCCGGTCGCGGACCGAGGGAATCGACAACGGCCTCTGCTCCGCGGTGCCGGGCTTCGGAATGAATACCCGGTGCGCGGGCAGCGGCCGCCAGCGACCTTCCCGCAGTTCCGCGGCCAGTTCATCAAGGAGCCGGTCAACGCCGTACTCCTCAACTTCAGCCAGAGTGGTGGCGTCAATGCCCGGCGCGCCGTTGTTGCGGCGCACCGTCACCCACGCGCGCCTCAGGACGTCCCTGCGGTGGACCTTGTCCCCCAGCGCGTGGAACCGCCGTCCGGGATCGGCCTTGGCCGCCCGGTAGAGCGCATGCTGCAAGGCTCGGACCGGATCCAGCTTCAGGGATCCCGACGTGGCGGAACTAGCCGAAACGGCACTCACCAAGCCCCTCCAGACAACCTGCGCACCGACGAAGCAGCGGCCCTTCCCTGGCCGGCGGTTGTGTTGTCCGCCGGCTCGTCGCGGTACTACGGCCGCCTCCGACGCCCACCCGGCCCGCGCCCACTTCCCGGGGATCACCCGGTTATAGGACGCGCAGCTTCCGGCAGCACCTGTCCGCAGGCCGCCGGGCCGGGGAGGGCCTCCCCAGTTCCCGCTGTCACCGTCGCAACGTTCCATGCCCCATACGCCGGGGAGTCCTTCACGGCTGCATCTCCAGGACCTTCGCCGCTTCCATGGCCTTCGCCCTGATTTCGGGGGCTCGGCACTCCCTGTCCCCGCCCCGAGAGGCGGGCCTCTAACGACGCCGCAGGCTTCGCGTGATGCTACGGACCGCTGCTTTGCTCCCCCTTACAGGGCTTTCGACACTGGGCTTCGACACCGGGCGTTTCCCCCCGGCGCCGCCAGTCTGCTACCGGGCCTCCTGGCAGCTACCCGGACCGGACTTCCACCGGCAGGCGACAACGAGCTTACGACTCAAGATCAGCTACAACACGAAGACCTCCGAGTCTGCTGGGCGCGCGAAAGCGCGAGGCTAACCTCAATACCAGTGACTTAGTGGCCTGGCTTCGCGGGTGTCTTTGTTGACGGGCTGATCGGGGCGGTGCGCCAGTGCGGGGCGATGGCCACGTCG
>NZ_JBFADM010000116.1:0-12901 GCF_040641355.1 Streptomyces sp. NPDC020996 | reverse complement strand
ACAGGACCCTAGACAAGTCCCATCGTTGCAGGTCAGGAGCACTCTCCGCTTATTTGATCAAGACCCGGACAGCCCACCTCGTGAAAGCGCGAGGTTAGGTCGTCTGCGCCCCCGTCGCCCGGTAGACCCGCGACCAGCCGCTGACGGCCTTGAGTTTCGAGCCCTGGCACTGCGAGCGGGCCGCCGCTACGAGACCCAGATTGACCGGGAGATTGCCCCCCCGTGCCGCAGCTAGCGCGGTGCTCTTCGCTATGCCGCATGCCGTGAGCCGTTCCGTGATCCGGTAGGTGGGTACGGGGGCGCACAAGGGGCGCACTGCCTCGGTGGTGTGCCCCACTGGTCTGAGCTGATTCGGCGAAACTGCTTCCGCTTCCTGAGCGGTTCCTGAAAGCTTGAACAGCACACAAACACGGGGATTTGTGAAGATCGATTCATGCGCCACCGAGGTGTGGCGCTAGACAGCCGTCGCCGTTGAGGCGGCCGGTTGGGTCGATCGAGGCGGCTCCGGGTGCGAGGCGCTTTGCCTGGCAGGCAAACTTCCTGACGGCGTGACGCCTCTGTTGCGACGCACCGCATGTCGCGCGTAGATTGCGAATCGGTAACGGGGGTTCCCTGTCGTGACGTTTTGTTGAACGCTTAAGCTCCATCAATGAGGGGGACTTGTGAGGGTTGTTGGGCATGCCTGGCGGGGGGCCAGGCGGGGGGCTCGGGCGCTTCATTGATCCCGCAGTCACACACGAGGAGTCCCGGCTGCACCCCGCTGGGGCTGGCAGGTCCACTCCCGCAGCGCGGTGCACCCAAGGTTGATGTCGAAGGCTCCCGCTTCCAGGGCAGTTGGCCGCGCCTCAGCGGCTTCAGGTCTGGGTCCACCCTGAACATCGGTGCGTTGGGGCAGGGATACGCCCGGCTGATCCCGGCAACAAATGCGCGATGCCAGCCTGCAACCCCGATCGTTGGCATCGGGATGCGCTGGTTGCAGAGAAGGTTAGGGCCCTAACTCCTTCGACCCGCTGCAAGTTGGACAGTTCGAACGCCGGATGACCACGGCTCGTCCGCCAAGGCCACAAAAACCGACCCGATCGGGTGGCTGTTCTTACTGTCCGCAGCAGGTCCGGCGGTGTGCGATGTAACGCATGAGTGGAAACAGGGCGATCGTAGTTCAGGAGCCACGTAGATGCAGGGCTGTCAGTCTGCGTCGTGGTGACAGCAGTTGAGGTGGTGTAGTCGTGATGAACAAACGTGCCGATTGGGTCCCCGACGCCGGGTTGGTCCGCGAAGTTGATGACCTCTTCGGGCGGGCGATTGATTCGTATCGCGCGAATCCGAACCTGATCACGGAGCACGCCAACCAAGAGGAGTCCATCCGGGTCGGCGGTTACTCGAACCGCACGCTTCTGGAACTTGTGCAGAACGCGGCTGACGCCATGTCGGGGGCTGCCGAACACGAGGAGGGGGCGGGGCGGGTCGAGATCGTCCTCGACCTTGACCGCCAGACACTGTACTGCGCGAACGCCGGTCGTCCGTTCTCTCGAAGCGGCCTCACCGCGCTCGCCCATGCGCACCTCAGTGGTAAGCGGGGCGACGAGATCGGTCGGTTCGGGCTCGGTTTCAAGTCGGTGCTCGCAGTCACCGACACCCCGCAGGTGTTCAGCCGTTCGGCGGCTTTCGAGTTCAACTCTTCGAAGGCGAAGGCGGCGATAGCGGCGATCGCGCCCGTACCCAAGAGGATTCCGGTCCTGAGGACCCTCACCCGGATCGACGCGGAGGTCGAATTCGCCAAGGACCAGATCCTGGCCGAACTGGCGGAGTGGGCGGTGACGATCGTCAGACTGCCGAATGCGACGAGGCTGGAGAGCCTCAAGAAGGAGATCGAGGAATTCCGCTCCGAGTTCCTTCTCTTCGTCAACTCGGTGCGGGAGATCCGGCTCCGGGTCGTCGGAGCCGACGCGGACTTCGTCACGAGCCATGTGTCGCGCGACCTGGGCGACGGCAGGTTCCGCATCGAGCGTCCCGACGGCGACCACGACGAGTGGTACGTCGACAACCGCATGCACGCACCCAGCCCCGAGGCTCGGATCGAGGTCGGGGAAGCCGTGTCGCGTGACCGGATGAAGGTCACGGTCGCGATGCCGGCGCGCTTCGCTCAACTGAAAACGGGGGAGTTCTGGTCGTACTTCCCGCTCCAGGACAGGACGTCGGCGTCCGCCCTCTTCAACGCGCCCTGGAGTGTCAACGACGACCGCACCACCTTGCTCACGAACACGTACAACAGGGAGATCCTCGTGACTCTCTCGGAGATGTTCGTCGACATGCTGCCGAAGGTCTCGTCCGTCGACGATCCGGCAGCACACCTGGACTACATGCCGGCGCGTGGCCGTGAGACCCACTCGTTCGGCGACGAGATCCTCTGCGTCCATGTTCCACAGCTCGGTAGCGAGAAGGCCCTGGTACCCGACGCCACCGGCGCGCTGCGCACGCCTCTGGAGCTTCGTCCTCTCGACTTGCGTGTCGGCGACGCATCCGAGCGTGACCACGAGGAGTGGATCAAGTCTCCCCACACCGACGACGACGTGCCGCACTGGCGCTGTTATTCCACCAATCAGCGTGGGACCCGTCTGAGGGCCCTCTACGTATGCAGCGTCTCCCCCGCCTTCGCCGACTCGCGTCCCAGGGATGAGCAGAAGGCGTTGGAGGATGTGCCCAAGCGAGGTCTTCTCACCTGGCTGCGTGAGTGGGCCGAGGGGCCCGATATGGCCTCTGCAGCGAAGGCACTCGACTTTATGCTAAGAAATCCCAACCGCTTCGGCCCCGCAAAGGTCATACCGACGACCGCTGGCATGCTATCCATCAAGGACCGCGACCGGGTCTTCCTCCACCGTGCGGAGGACGTCGACATCGAAGGATCGTGCTTCGTCGATCCGGACTTCCTGGCCCTTCCCGGCGTCGAGAAGAAACTTGTGGACTGCGGGTTCCGTAACCTCGATCCTCTCGCGAAATTCGAGGCCAGGATGGCCAGGCTGTCACGGGAGTCCCAGGACGACGAGCTCCCGAAGTTCTGGGACGCCGCCTCTGATGTGCCCATGGCACAGGCGCAGAAGGCCGTTGCGGAAAACAAGACGGGTGCTCTCAGAGTTCCGACACTTGACGGTGGTTGGGCCGTGCCCGGGTTGGTGCTGGACATCGACGGTCTCGGTGACAGCACTCCGGATCGAGTCCTGGACCGGACGAGGTGCGTGCCCCAGCTCGCACACGCGGCAGGAGTCGTCACCGAGCCAGTGGCCTCGTACTCGCTCGAGGACGAGGTCCACTTCGAGGACTACTGCCAGTACGTGCTGGACGAGGTGAACCGGAGGCTCGGGCCCGGAGAGCGCCCCGTCGAACAGGTGGAGTTCGACAGGGGGGAGGGTCCTGGTCCGTTCTCGGTGCTTCTGATGTTGCAGAAGGCGGGCGCGCCCGAACCCCTGCGCGAGCGGTGGACGGAAGGACTGCTCAGACTCGACCAGGTGGGGCACTGGCTCTGCACCGACATCGACACGGGGCTCAGCCACCGGGTCCTGTCCCCTGTTCGCTGGGCGGCGGGTCGGGCCGGCCTGCTGAAGTCGAATCGCGGCCACCGGGCTCCCGGTCGCGTCGTCTCCGCGTCCCTCGTCGAGTATGAGGCCCTGCTGCCTCTCTTCCGAGGACCGCGCCACGTCGAGGACGCTCTGAAACTGCCCAAGGACCTGGGCGAGGTGCCTGTGGAGGTCCTGCGCGAAGCGCTCGAGACGGAGGTAACTTCGCCGATCAGTAACGTGGCGCTGACGGGGTTCGTCCTCACCGCGAGTCGGTTCGCATTCCCGGAGGGGCACCCGATGTTCATCCCCGCCCGGGTGGGACGTGCCATCGAGAGGAGGCGGCCCGATGCGGTGTACTTGGCGACGACCGAGGAGGAGCGTGAGTTCCTCAACCTGAGGCAGAAGCCGTACCTCAAGGTGGATGAGGACGAAGCGGACGCGTTCGTCGAAGTGGTCGGATGCCGACGGTTCGAGGACAGCTTTTCCTTCTCGCTCCTGGTCGATGGCCGGCAGGTCGAGGAGCGCGTCATCGACCTGTACACCGGACTGCGTTCGACGTTCGTCGAGGACAAGGTCACGAACGCGACCGTGGCGAAGGCCGTCCAGATTACGAAGCGTGTGACCACGGAGGACGGTGTCGAGGACCAGTCGCTCGAATGGCACCGCCAGGGACTGACCCTGGTGGTCCAGGCAGAACTCGACGAACGTCGTGTCCTGCAGATCGTCAACGAGGCATTCGACCTGCGTCTGTCGAACACCGAGCTGAGCGACATCCTCCAGGCACGCGTCGACCAACATCTCGAAACGCAACGGCAAGACGCCCGGGCCGCGCCCGATGACGCTGAGCGGCTGGCGATCTACATCGGTGACGACACGCTCAAGGAGAACCTGCCGAAGGGGCTCTGGCAGGCGCTCGAGGGCCAGGGCCTGGTGGACGCCTCCACGTCCATCGCTGAGCTCTTTCTGACCGTCTACGGCAGCGACTCGATCAAGCTTCTCGCGGAGGAGTTCAGCACCGAGGGGTACACGGACGTTCCCACGACATGGGCGGGGGGAGCATCGACCGTCGCCTGGCTTCGGAAGATGGGGTTTGGCGCCAAATACGCCGGGCGTCGCACCCGACACCAGGACGATGAGTTCGTCGTGCCCGGTGCCGTGAAGCTCAAGCCCCTGCACGACTTCCAGGAGAAGATCAGGGAAGAACTGGAGGAGGTCCTGACGTCCCGGGGACGGGACGGTCGTGCGCTCAAGGGCATGGTGGAGCTCCCGACGGGAGCCGGGAAGACCCGGGTGGCCACCGAAACCGTGCTGCGGCTGTTCGTCGAGGGCGACATGAGCGGAACCGTGCTCTGGATCGCGCAGTCGGAGGAGCTCTGTGAGCAGGCGGTGCAGACGTTCGACACCGTCTGGCGCTGGCTCGGGGACGAGCGTCCGTTGACCATCGGCCGGCTCTGGAACACCAACGTCGTCCACGAACCCGACACCGAGTTCAGTGTGGTCGTGGCCACTGACGCCAAGCTCGACCGGGTGGCCGACACTCCTGAGTACGAGTGGCTGAGCAGGGCCTCCGCGGTGTTCATCGACGAGGCGCACCGGGCCGGCGGGTCGAAGATGTACACGAAGATCCTCAGGTGGCTCGGAGTCGACGGTCGTAGCTGGGAACGGCCTCTGGTGGGCATCTCGGCGACGCCGTTCAAGGGCAGCGGCGACGTCACCGAGCCGACGAAGGAACTGGCGGCCCGCTTCGGTCACCACAAGATGAGCGCCTTCGACGGCAACGCCTACCCGGAGCTGTCGAAGAGAGGTGTCCTCGCCAGGGTCCGACACGAAGTGCTGAACGGCGTGAACGTCGCGCTGGAGCCGGACGAACTCGCACAGGTGCACTCCCTGCGAAAACTCGAACCCCAGGTCCTCGACCGCATCGGTCGGGACCAGGCCCGCATGAAGATCCTCGTGGACGACATCCTGAAGCGGGATCCGGAATGGCCGATCCTCGTGTTCACGCCGAACGTCCTGTCCGCCCAGGTCCTCGCCGCGACACTGCGTTACCGGAATGTCGCGGCCGAGGCGGTCAGTGGCCAGACCGGACGGCAGACGCGCCGTGACGTCATCGAGAGATTCAAGAGGAACGAGATCAGGGTTCTGGCCAACTGCGACCTGCTGATCCAGGGATTCGACGCGCCCGGCGTCCGGGCGCTGTACATCGCGAGGCCCACGTTCAGTCCCAGCGCCTACATCCAGATGGCCGGCCGCGGTCTGCGTGGTCCTGAGAACGGCGGCAAGGAGGAGTGCCTCATCGTGGACGTCGCCGACAACTTCGGCGCGGTCAACGACTTCCTCGGATTCCGTGCCTACGAGGGCCTCTGGCGAAAGCAGGGATCGTGATCGTCATACCGGATCTCGCCGACATCGAGACGACCACCACCAGCAACGCCGAGCGGCGGGTGGCCCGGCTGCTGCGAGCGATCGACGGCCCCTCCGACGCCGTCGCCTTCCACTCCGTGAAGCTGCGGAGTCACGCGGTCAAGCAGCAGGGGGAAGCGGACTTCGTCGTGCTCTGGAACGGCGTCGTCGTCATCATCGAGGTCAAGGGCGGGGGCGTCAGGAAGTACGACGGTGTCTGGTACTCCATCGACCGCCACGGTGACTGGAAGAAGTTGCGCGAGTCGCCGATGGACCAGGCGCAGTCGGCGATGTATGCGCTGCGCGACATCCTTCAGGAGGAAGGCGTCGGTTGGTTCGCGACCGAGGCCGTTGCCCTCACCCCTGACATAGACGCGCCTCCGACAGCCGTCGAATGGAAGGGGAGCCACTGGTGGGCCAAGGAGCAGATGAGCATTGCCGCACTGACCGAAGCCTTCGAGAAGGTCGCCAGCGAAGCGAGGACTGCTCCCCACGGAATCAGAGTCGCCCGGTCCGAGACGCTCCGGGCGCGCCTCTTCGGTGAGTTCACCAGGATGCCCGTCATCGATGCGCAGCGGGGCGCCGTGCTGGAGGAGCAGAATCGAGCGACCGAGGGCCAGGCCAGGGTCTTGGCCGCTCTCTCCCGGAACCCGAGGATGCTCGTCTTCGGTGGTGCGGGCACCGGGAAATCCCTGGTGCTGGCGGAGGGCGCGAAGCAGGAGGCGGGCGAAGGGAAGTCGGTGCTCATCACCTTTCACTCGCCCGCCCTGGTCGACTTCTTCGGTCCGCGGATCGAGGGCAGAGACATCGATCTCCTTCCGTTCGCGGACCTGTCCGGTGACAAGCAGTACGACATCGTCTTCGTCGACGAGGCTCAGGACCTCATGAACGCCGGCGGCATGGATGCCTTGAACGCCGTGATCCGCGGGGGTCGAGAAGGCGGCCGGTGGAGGATGTTCCTCGACCCCAACAACCAGGCACGTGTCGACGGCGAGTTCGACCCGGAGGTCTGCGAGTTGGTCCAGCAGGAGGCGCTCCAGTACGACCTGGACCGGAACGTGCGCAACACCCGTGCGATCGTCCACGTCGTGCAGGAGTACCTCGGCGCCGACGTCGGGGACCCGGGCATCGTCCATGGCGACCGAGTGGAATGGCGGTGGTCCGACGGCACGGCCGGTGTCTCCGCGGCCGAGACCGTGGCTCGCGACCTCGTCGCGAACGGGGCCCGCCGCCAGGACATCTGGATCATCAGTGTGTCCGAGGACGCCGAGCCGCGCAGGAGCGAGGCCGGATTCCATGTGACCAACCCCCGTTACGCCAAGGGGCTGGAGGCAGAGCACGTCATCGTGTGCGACCTGCCCCAGGAATACAACGACCGGGGGCTCGCCGCTTTCTACGTGGCTGTCACGCGGGCGCGGGTCACGCTCCACGTGGTCGCGTCCAAAGACGACAAGAAGCGGCTCCAGGATCTTCTTCGAAAGCAGGTTGGGAAGTGAACCTCACAGCGGCCCAGAAGGAGGCCCTTCACCATCTTCGAGCCTCCTACATGGGGCCCGAGGCCGGAGACGAGGAGGTCACGGCGAACCTGCCTCACCGGCAGTACGCCGTCGGCATGCTGTTCCCGGTCGAAGCCGAGGCACGAGGCTCTCACGGCGACGGGAACACGGACGAAGAGGTATCGGCGGATGTCCCCGACGGCGATGTCGAGGAGTGCGGGGCCGGTGTCCCTCTGGCCGAGGACTGGAAACCCTCGTCCGTCGCGCTCTCCTTCGTCACCGACGGCGACTCGGTCGACGTCGACTTCTCGTGCGGTACGTACGCCGCTGTCGAGGGAGACGGGCCGCCCAGGTGGCGGCGTACCCCGTTCTCCGTCGACGGCCTCGACCTCCGGCGGGACAAGGGGCCCGAGCGCCTCTCCGTGGGTGGTGTCGCGGTCGAGATCGGGTCGCGTTGGCGCGACTTCCAGGGCGACTCGTTGGTCACCGTCCACGTACGTGTCTTGACCGAATCAACGGGCGACGACCGACAGGACATCCCTCGGACGCTGTTCCAGGTCCACCTGGCCGCAGCTCCCTCCGCCGGGGCGGAGATCCTGGAGTACGACACGACGCGCTCGATCGACACCGACCCGGAAGCCGCCGAGCTGCGCCTGCGATATCGCAACCGAAAGGTCTACGCGGTCGGGCACGGAATGGCCGCGGACTGGGAGTTCGCGGAGGGCCGTTGTGCCAAGGTCTTCCTCGAGCCCGTGCCAGCCTTCGTGGTGCCCGCCGTCGAGACCACGGGGTTCGACGAAGGGACGGCCGAGGCCGAGGCGCTGGAGCTGGGGCACCTCCAGCAGATCGACAAGGATCCCGAAGCGGTCCTTCGATCGTTGGACGCCTTCCTCGAGGCGTTCGGTGGCTGGGCCTCCCGACAGATGGAACGGGCGGAGGCGTTCAGCGACGACAGGGCCGTGGCCGTCCGCATCGCCGGGCGTTCGCAGGACGCCGTCGACAGGATGAGGGAAGGCATAGACCTCCTCCGGGCGCCGGGACGACAGGACCTTCGCACGGCCTTCTCACTCGGCATGGCCGCCATGCGTCTTCAGATGCGGCAGGCGTCCATTAACCGCGGGAAGCCGGAGGAGCAGGTGTCGGAGCCGCGGTGGCGCCCCTTCCAGCTCGGTTTCCTGCTCGTATCGCTGGCCTCCACCGTCGATGAGGGGCACAAGGATAGGGAGCTCGTCGACCTCATCTGGTTCCCGACCGGTGGCGGCAAGACCGAGGCATACCTGGGTCTCGCCGCGATCGAGGTGTTCCGCCGACGGCTCGCTCACGGCACGGCCGGCGGGGGAACCGCCGTCATCACCCGCTACACCCTGCGGCTCCTGACCTCTCAACAGTTCCAACGGGCTGCGGCACTGGTCTGCGCGATGGAGCGGCTGCGGGCCACGGACGACCGGGCGAAGGGCATGGCGCCGTTCTCGATCGGTCTGTGGGTGGGCAACGAAGTCACCCCCGGCACGCGAGTAGAGGCGCGTGAAGCACTCAAGCGGCTTCAGAAGGCCGCGCGCCCGGAAGAGGCGAACGAGTTTCAGGTCGAGAGTTGCCCTTGGTGTCTGACGCCCTTGGTGCCGAGGCTCAGGAGCGACAAGCCAGAGGACTACGGCATGCGCCTGGAGGGCGTGGATGTCGTGCTCCATTGTGTCGACGCGTCGTGCGACTTCGCCGGCGAGCTTCCGCTCGCGGTCGTCGACGAGGTGCTGTACAAGGAACCGCCCACCATCCTCCTGGCCACCGTCGACAAGTTCGCGCGTCTGCAGTTCAGGCCGGAAGCGGGCAGGCTGCTCGGTCTCGGGACCACCTTCAGGCAACCGTCCATGATCATCCAGGACGAGCTGCACCTGCTCTCGGGGCCGCTCGGAACCACCGTCGCCGTCTTCGACGCAGTGATCCAGCTCCTGCTGAGCCGGTCGGGCTCCAGCCCCAAGATCGTGGCATCGACGGCCACCATCCGCGCGTCCGAGGAACAGGTGGAGGGACTCTACGGGCGCGAGGTCGCCCTGTACCCGCCATCGGGACTCGACGACGACCGGACCTTCTTCTCCCGCCCGGTGGAGAGCGGAGAAGGGCGTCTCTACGTCGGGCTGATGCCGCAGTCGGTCTCGCAGCCGTCGGCCGTCATCGCAGCCGTCACCCCCATGGTGGAGATGCCGGAGGCGCTCGCCGCCCGGGCCCCGTCCGCCGCGTCACGGGACGCGTACTGGACGCTGGTGATGTACCACAACAGTCTTCGTGAGCTCGGACGTACCGGGACGCTGGTCGTCGACGACGTCAACGGTCGTCTGGAGCCCCGAGCCGAGAGGCTCGGCTTCCCGCTGCGGCCGGTCAGGGCGGGGAAGGTCCTGGAACTGACGAGCCGTCGCGGAGCCGAGGAGCTGCCGAACGATCTCCGCGCGCTCAGGGTCGGGGCCGACGAGTCGCCGGAGGCTGTCGACGTGGTCCTTTCGTCGAACATGCTCTCCGTGGGCATCGACATCCCGCGGCTCGCGCTGATGCTCATGGTGGGGCAGCCGAAGACCACGGCCGAGTACATCCAGGCCACGAGCCGTGTCGGACGTGGAGACACGAAGGGCGTCGTCGTCACGCTGTTCCGGTCGGGAAGGGCCCGCGATCGGTCGCACTTCGAAACCTTCCGTGGCTACCACGAGGCCCTCTACCGGAGCGTGGAGCCCACGAGCGTCACACCGTGGTCGCTGGCCTCGCGCGAGCGATCGCTCGCCGGCGCGCTCGTGGCACTGCTGCGGCAGTCGTTCACCGCTTTCGCCCCGAACGAAGCGGCGGGTCGGTTCGACCTCGGGGACGACAGGATCAGCGAGGCGGTCGATCGACTCGTGGAACGTTTCCTCGGTTACGTGACGCGCGCCGACGGCCTCGAAGCCCCGGAAACACGCTCTGCGGTATGGAGCCTTCTGAGGGACTGGGACCGACGGGCAGGCCAGGCACGGGAGTCCGGCGAGCCTCTGTACTACCAACGGACGAAGAAAGACCAGGCAGCGTTGCTGAAGAAGTTCGGCCAACCCGGCGAGGGGTGGCTCGTCGCAGACTCGATGAGGTCTGTCGAGCCCAACGTGGCGGTCGAGGTTCAGGAACCGCAGGAGGAGGTGCACCATGGAGAAGATCAGGCATGACCTGCGCCTCTCCGAGACGATCTCACCGTTCGGTGTGGGAGCGATCGTCGACGTGCGAGGCGAGTCGCTCATGGCGCCGGACACGTCCTGGTGGGACAAGAAGTTCGCCCATGAGATCAGCTGTGAGCGTCTGATGGCCCGCCTCGGTGCCGGTGTCCTGAGACAACCGCCGGCGCACGCGGGCCGGGCCGCAAAGGAAACCCCTGCGCTGCCGTACTGGCGCTTTCCCGCTTGGCGGTTCTGCGAGCGTTGCGACAAGCTCTCGAAGCTGACCGGTAGGAAAAAAGGCAAGTGGAGCAACACCTGCGACTGCGGCGGCGCGCTCGTACCGATGCGATATGTCGCCGTCTGTGAAAAGGGCAGCCACATCCAGGACATCAACTGGTTCCAGTGGGCGCATCGTGGGCGCACGGCGAGCCTGAACGAAGCGGTCCGCTTCTGCCGTGACTACAAGGCACTCAGGTTCCACAAGCTGGCCACCCGCGGCGAAGGCCTCGCGGCCCTGGTGGTGAAGTGCTACGGGTGCAAGAACGAGCGCAAGCTCGCGGAACTCGTGACGAAGGGGGCCCTGCACCAGGACGGGATCCGTTGCGCGGGGCGGCAGCCCTGGGAGCCGGAGAGCTCCGTCAAGAACCCCTGCCCGTACGAGTTGGTCGCCGTGCAGCGCGGTGCCACAGGCAACTACATCGCCGACAGAATCTCGGCTCTCGACATACCGGAGGAGCGCCCGCAGTCCGCGGAGACGGCCGACAAGATCCGTGGTCACATGCTCTTTAGGACAGTCGTGACCGACAATGGCGGACCCCAGTCGGAAATGTTGGCGCAGCTGATCGCCAACGATCTCGGAGTGACGGCGGAAACCGTCCTCGGAGTCGCGGCGGGGGAGGAAAGCCCCGCGGGCGAGCTGCTGCTCGACCTGAAGGACGGTGAGTGGTCGGCGTTCCTGAAGAAACTCGACGAAGGGCGCGACCGCACGGGAAGCGACTTCGTCGTCGACGGGAGAAGCCTTGAAGGGCTCGCAGGACCGCAGAGCCTCCTCGGCAAGATCAGCGGTATCGGACAGGTACGCCGGGTACGGGAGGTCCGAGCCCTGCGGGGGTTCCGACGCCACGACGCGGAAGCGAAGCTGATCAACGCCGATCTGGGATCGGACCGGTCGTACCGGCCCACCTACCCGGCGGTCGAACTGTTCGGGGAAGGAATCTTCCTGCGGTTCGACGAGGAGAAGCTCGCCGCATGGGAGGCACAGCCGGAGGTGCAGGCACGCGCTGGCATCCTCAAGAAGAGAAGGGCGGACTCTCCCTGGGCCGGCCGCCTCGACGTGCCGGAACCCAGGTACATCGCCCTGCACACGCTGGCGCACCTGCTCATCCGACGACTGGCGTTTGCCAGCGGCTACGCGTCTGCCTCGCTGCAAGAAAGGATCTACGCGAACTCCGACCGCACGGACAAGACCGCCGGGATCCTTATCTACACCGCGGCAGGGGACGCCCAGGGGACTCTCGGCGGTCTCGTCAGGCTCGGAGATCCCAAGAAGCTGATCCCACTCCTGGTGGCAGCCCTGGACGACGCGGACTTCTGCTCCAACGACCCGGTCTGCATCGAAAGCGACCGTCAGGGAGCTTCACAGCTGAATCTCTCAGCCTGCCACGGGTGCTCCCTGGTGAGTGAGACCTCCTGCGAAACCGGAAACCGGCTGCTGGATCGACAGTTGGTCCTGGGCGGAAGTGAAGTGAGAGGACTGCTGGACAACGTTCTGACGGACGTCCGACGGCCCAGGTGACGACCTTCAGCAGTCTGCGGCCCCAAAGCACCTGCTCGGGGCCGCAGAGCGGCCATCCTTGGACGCTGTCGGGCGGGGTCTACAACCGTCGCTGCCCTCTCAGACTCTGAGGTTCTGATCATTCCGCCTGCGGAAACCCCTATGGCTCTCGTCCGTCGACGGGCTCATCTGCGGTGCACTGCTGCAACAGTTCCGGAGGCCGCTTGGGTCTTGAACAACGCAGCAGGTCACGGGCCTGCACCCGGCAGGTTAGGCGAGACGAGTCCACAGGTAGGCCACGGCCAGCTAGGCATCGACGCTCTGTGTACGGCTCCCTGCGTGGTCCCGTCACCGACTGCCGTCACTCCCTTGCCACCGCGTCGTGTAGGAGCTCCACGTGGCTTGGCCTAGTTAGCCTCGCGCTTTCACGAGGTGGGCTGTCCGGGTCTTGATCAAATAAGCGGAGAGTGCTCCTGACCTGCAACGATGGGACTTGTCTAGGGTCCTGTT
>NZ_JBFADM010000115.1:0-13142 GCF_040641355.1 Streptomyces sp. NPDC020996 | reverse complement strand
CCCCGGTCGTCACCTTGTACGTCACCTTGGACGACCGGGGGACGGGGCCGCGCGCTGCCGGCCGCTCACACGGCGATCAGGTGGTCCACCACCTCCACCACGTCCGGGATCCCCGCCACCGCCTCCGTCAGCCGCGGGACCGCCTCCGCGTCCAGCGAGCCGCTCAGCGTCACCGTGCCGTTGCGGACCTGTACGTCCACCTGCGCCGGGTCGATCCCCAACTCCTCCTTCATGACCTTGGAGACGACCTCCTCGCGGATGGCCGCGTCCTCCCGCACCAGGGCGTGCAGCAGCTCGCTGCGGCTGACGACGCCGACGAGCGTGCCCTTGTGGTCCGTCACGTAGATCTGCCGGATGCGGGAGCGGGCTGCCTGACGGGCCGCTTCGAGCACATGGGTCCACGGGTGGACGGTGAGCGCCGGTGCCGTCATCAGCGTGGCCGCCGTCCCGCCGTCGCCCTCGGGGGCCTGCCGTCGGCCGAACAGCCGCTCGAACGTGCCGGGCCGCTCGTCCGACGCGAGGGACGCGGCCCGCGCGAGCAGATCGGACTCCGCGATCACCCCGATGACGCGCTGGTCGGCGTCCACCACGGGCGCGGCACCGACCTGCTCACGGGCCAGCAGCCGGGCGACCTCCAGGAAGGGCGTGTCCGCGGTGATCCCCGCGACGGTCCGCCGCATCACGTGCCGCACCTGGAGCTCCGGGACGGGGATCGCGTGGGCGGCGGGCTGTACGTCCGCACGTGCGGCGGCGGTCGCGGCCGGCTCCCGGGCCGCGGCCTCCGCCGACTGCGAGGCCATGGCCTGCAGGTAACGCACCATCAGGTCCTGGCGGAACTCCTCCGCCGGTTTCGGGGCCAGGCCCGGTACCCCACGACGGGCCTCAGCCGACGCCGTACCGGCTTCGCGTGCGTCTCGGTCATCCATGGCAACCTCCCGCCGTACGCAGGGTCGAGAGTCCTCCGAGGCAACCTTCCCGCCGCGGTGGCCGCGACCACAGGGGCCGCACGGCCCCCTGCCCAGGTCAACCGGCCCCTGTGGACACCTCGCGCCACCTCCGTACCGTGGAATTCGAGGACATCCGAGGACAGGCGGACATCCCAGGCAGGAGGACATCCCAAGAGGGTGAGCGGTCATCGAGCGGGCCGGGAGGTGCTCATGCCGGACTTCCGCGCGTTCCTCGCGCGTTTCCGGCCGGCCGGTTCACCCGGTCCGGCGGCCGGCGGGGCCGTTCCCGCCGACCGGTCCGCCGAACTCGCGGCCGAACTGCGGGCCCCGCTCGCCGCGACCGAGGCCGCCGCGGCCGAGGCCGCCGCGATCCGCGAGGCCGCCGCCCGCGAGGCCGCTCGCCGCCGCCGTGCCGCCGCCGAGCGTGCCGAACGCATCGTGCGCTCGGCCCAGGAGCAGGCCCTCGGCGTACGCCAGGAGACCGCGGCCCGCCTCCGCCAGGAGGCCGCCGCCGAGGCCGCCCGCGCGGACGCCGCCGCCGAACACGCCGTGGCGGACCTGCGGCAACGGGCGCGCGCACGCATGCCGGACCTGGCGGCGCGGCTGGTGGCCCGGGCGACGGACGAACTGACCGGAGCCCCGGACACCGACGACGCCGGGAAACGGCCCGAAGCACCACACCGGGAGACGCCATGGGCGCAGGGTGGGTCGCGGGAGTGACCCGGGCCGAGGCCATGGCCGCCGGGCGGGCCGGACCCGACACGGCACGGCGCCTGGCCGCCGCGCCGAGCCTGTCCGACGCACTGCGCGAACTCGCCGGCACCTTCTACCGGCGCGGACTCGACGTGACGGCCGGCGCCGCCGACGCACAGCGCGCCGTGTCGGAGGCCCTGGTGTGGCAGCTGCGGGTGCTCGCCGGATGGCAGCCGCGGCCCGGCACCGTCGCCGTACGCCTGCTGGCCTCCGCCTTCGAGATCGAGAACACCCGGCACCACCTGCGCGCCCTGTCCGGCGCGCCGCGTCGCGCCCCCTACCGGCTGGGCGCGCTGTCGACCGCGTGGCCGCGGCTGTCGCGGACCACCTCCCCGGCCGGGCTGCGCGCCGTGCTGGCCACCTCCGCCTGGGGCGATCCCGGAGCCGAGTCACCGGCCGCCGTCGTCACCGGCATGCGGCTGTCCGCGGCCGCCCGGACCGCCGCGAACGTGCCGTGGGCCGCCCGCTGGGCGGCGGGCCAGGCCGCGCTGCTGGTGGCCCGCGAGGTCCATCTCACCGGCCTGCGGCTGACCGGGCCCGCCCGGCGGCAGGCCGCGTCGCTGCTCGGACCGGCCGCCCTGCGCGCGCCGTCGTTCACCGGCTTCCGTGACCGGCTGGCGGCCCCGGCCCGCTGGGCGCTGGCGGACGTCGAACGGCCGCAGGACCTGTGGCGGGCCGAGGCCCGCTGGTGGCCCGCGGTCGAGGGGGAGGCCCTGGGGATGCTGCGCCGGGCGCGGCTCGACGCCTCACCCGTCGTGGCCGCGGCCGCCGCGCTGGGCGTCGACGCCTGGCGGGTCCGCGCCGGCCTGGAGTGCGCCGCGCAGGGCGGCCGGGCGCTGGAGGCGTTCGATGAGCTCATGGGCTGACTCCCTGACCCCGGCCCGGATGCGGCGGGTGGCCGTCGTCGCTCCCCGCGCGGCGCTGCGGGACACCCTGGTGCGGGTCGCCGACGCGGGCTGCGTAGAACTGGACCACGCCGACGACGCCGACCGCGGCGCCCCGGGCCCCGCCGCCCGCCGGCTCCAGGCACTGGGCGTGCGGCCCGCCCGGCCGCTGCTGTCCGCCACGGAGCCCGACCTCGACACGCTCGTGCGTCAGGGCCGGGCCGACCTGCTGGCCGGCGAGGCGGAACTTCAGGCCCACCGGGAGGCGGCCGTGCTGCACGGCGACGTGGCCGCGCTCGCCGGCTGGTGCCCCGCCGCCGACGTGCCCTGGCTCACCGGCCTGCTCGCGGACGTCGGAGGCGCCGTGGTGCCGCTGCGGCCGCCGTGCGGAACCGATCCGCCGACCCGGCTGGCCGAGCACGGCACGGTGCGGCGCTCCCTGGTGCCGCTGGTGCGCACCTACGGGACCGTCCCCTACGCCGACGTCGACCCCACCCTCCCCGCCGGGATCGCCTACGTCGTCATGTTCGGGATGATGTTCGGCGACGCCGGCCACGGACTGCTGCTGCTCCTCGGCGCGCTGCTGCTGCGCTCCGGCCGGGTCCGCCGCCTGGCGCCGCTGCGGAAGGTGTGGCCGTTCCTGGCCGGTGCCGGAGTCACCAGCATCCTGGCCGGCATCGCCTACGGGGAGTTCTTCGGCCCCACCGGCGTGCTGCCGGTGCTGTGGCTGAACCCGCTGGACCAGCCGCTGCGCCTGCTGGGCAGCGCCATCGCCCTCGGCGCGGTCCTGCTCGCCCTCGCCTACGCGGCGGGCATCGTCAACCGGTGGCGCGAGGGCGGCCCGGGCCGCGCCCTGTACGCCTCCTCCGGCATCGCCGGAACCGCCGTCTTCCTCGGCCTCGGCGGACTCGCGGGCGGCGTCGCGCTGCACACGCCCGTGCTCCTGACGGCGGGCGCGTTGCTCGCCGTGACCGGACTGGCGCTGGCCGGCACCGGCCTGTTCACGGCGTCCGGAGGCGGCGCCGCGGGCGCCCTGCAGACCGGCATCCAGCTGTTCGACGTGGTGATCCGCATCGGCTCGAACACCGTCTCCTTCGCCCGGCTCGCCGCCTTCGGGCTGACCCACGCCGCACTCGGCGCCATGGTCTGGCAGGGCACCACGGCGCTCGCGGGATCCGGGCCCGCGGCGTTCGTCGCGGCGGCCGTCGTCTTCCTGGCCGGCAACGCGCTCGCCTTCGCGCTGGAGGCGCTGGTGGCCGGCGTCCAGGCCCTGCGCCTGGAGTTCTACGAGCTGTTCTCCCGCGTCTTCGACGCCGAGGGGCGGCCGTTCCGGCCCTGGCACGTACCCACGCGGACCGCCGAGCACGAGGACGTGCCCGCACTGCACAGCACGGAGGTGACGACATGATCGCTTGGCTGATCGCACTGCCGGCGCTCGTCGGGGCGTTCGCCGTGACGCACCGGCTGCTGCGCCGCCGCAGCAAGGCCGTGCTGCGGTCCGTCCTGGCGGCGGACGCGGCCCTGTTCGCGGGCGCCCTGGCGCTCCTGGTGGTTGGGCTGAGCGGCGGCTCGGCGCACGCGGACGCGGCGACGACGGCGGCGGCGCAGAGTTCCGGCTCCAGCTCGGCGGCCCTCATCGGAGCCGCCATCGCGGTCGCCGGGGCCTCGATCGGCGCGGCCGTCGCGGTCGCGTACACCGGCGCGGCGGCGCTGGCCGCGCTGAGTGAACGCCCCGAACTCTTCGGCCGGGCCATGGTGATCGTCGGCCTCGCCGAGGGCATCGCCATCTACGGCCTGGTCGTAGCCATCCTCCTGATCGGAAAATCCTGACATGCCCGCCGACAACGACGCCCTGACCGGGCGCACCGCGCCGCATACCGGTGACGGCGCGACATCGCAGGGAGGCGGCGAAGGGCCGGCCGCGCCAGAGGTCGCCGCCGCCGGGGACGGTGACCCGTACGCCGTCGGCCGGGGCGGCGGAGTGGAGCCGGAGGCGTTCGTCGCCGGGGGGCAGGGGCCGTGGGAGGGCCGGCGGGACGGGCGGTCGCGGGTTGCGGCGATCGGGGAGTGGGTGCGGGTCGCGGGGCTGACGGCGGCCGGCGTCGACGTGTTCGCCGCGGAGGATCCGCCGGCGGTGCGCGCCGCCCGGGAAAGGATCCCGGCGGACGTGGGGCTGGTGATCATGACGCCCGCCGCGGCCGCCGCGCTCGGCCCGGAACCGTTCGACGACACCGGACCGCTGACCGCGGTGATGCCGTCATGAGCGCCGCCACCAGGCCCACGAAGCCCACGAAGCCCACGAAGCCCACGCTTCCCGCCCGGGCCGACGCGGCCCTCGAGCCGGTGCGCGACCGCCTGCTGCGGGACGCCCGCGCCGAGGCCGAGGCCCTGCTGGCGGCGGCCGACGCGGACGCCGCCGCCGCGCTCCGCGACGCCGAGGCCCGCGCCGCGGAGATCCTGGCCGAGGCCCGGCGGCAGGGCGCGGCCGACGCCGAGAACGTCCGCGCCGCCGCCCGCGTCCGCGCCCGCAGGACCGCCCGGGCACGGGAGCTCGCCGCCCGCCGCGAGTGCTGGGAGGAACTGGGCCGGCAGATCGTACAGGGCGTCGAGGAGCTGCGCGGCACCGACGCCTACCCGCGGCTGCGGGAACGGCTGACCGCGTACGTACGGCAGGCCCTGGGCCCGGACGCCGTCGTGACGGAGGCCCCCGGAGGCGGTGTGACCGGCGAGGCCCCGGGACGCCGCATCGACTGCAGCCTGGCCGCGCTGGCCCACCGGGCGTTGGAGCGGACGGGCGTGGAGGCGGAGCGGCTGTGGGCACCCTGACCGGCACCGGCACCCTGACCGGCACCGGCCGCGTCCTGCGGGTCAACGGCCCCCTCGTCGAGGCCGAGGGCGTGCCCGGCACCGCCATGTACGACCTGGTCGAGCTGGGCGAGGCCCGGCTGCCCGGGGAGGTCGTCGCCATCCGCGACACCGTCGTCACCGTCCAGGCGTACGAGTACACCGGCGGCCTCGCACCCGGGATGCCGGTCCGTCCGCTGGGCAGGCCGCTGTCGGCGGCCCTCGGCCCCGGGCTGCTCGGCGGCGTCTTCGACGGGCTGCTGCGCCCGCTGGCGGACGCGGGCCCCTGGCTGGAGCCGGGCGCCGCCGGCCGCCGCTCCGGCGGGCCGGCGCGGCGGTGGGAGTACGTCCCCCTGGCCACGGAGGGCGACTTGGTCGCCCCCGGCGACGTCCTCGGCGAGATCCGCGACGCGGGCCCGGTGCCGGTGCGGGTGCTCGTGCCGCCCGGCTGCGCGGGAACGGTGGCACGGCCCGTCGCGGCGGGCCGCCACCCCGAGGACGCGGTCGTCGCCACCGTCGTGGGCACCGACGCGGGCACCGACGTCCGGATGACCACCCACTGGCCCGTCCGCACGCCCCGCCCGGTCCGCGGACGCCGGGACGCCGGCCGCGCCCTGCACACCGGGCAGCGGGTCATCGACCTGCTCTTCCCGGTGGCGCTCGGCAGCACCGTCGCCGTACCGGGCGGCTTCGGCACCGGCAAGACGGTGCTGCTGCAGCAGATCGCCAAGTGGTGCGACGCCGACGTGATCGTCTACGTCGGCTGCGGCGAGCGCGGCAACGAGATGGCCGACGTCATCGAGGAGTTCGGCGCGCTCACCGACCCGCGTACCGGAGGCCGGCTCGCCGACCGGACGGTCATCGTGGCCAACACCTCCAACATGCCGATGATGGCGCGGGAGGCCAGCGTCCACACCGGCGTCACGGTCGCCGAGTACTTCCGCGACATGGGCCTGGACGTGGTCGTCATCGCCGACTCCACCTCACGGTGGGCGGAGGCGCTGCGGGAGTTCGCCTCCCGCACCGGCGCCCTGCCCGCCGAGGAGGGCTACCCGGCGGGCCTCGCCTCCGCCATCGCGGCGTTCTACGAGCGCGCCGGGGCCGTCACCACCCTCGGCGGCCGCCCCGGCTCGGTCACCGTGATCGGCGCGGTGTCCCCGCCCGGCGGCGACATGGCGGAGCCGGTCACCGCCCACACCCAGCGCTTCGTGCGCTGCCTGTGGACCCTCGACCGCGATCTCGCCTACGCACGGCACTATCCGGCCGTCTCCTGGGCCGAGTCCTTCTCCCGCGACGCCGGCACCATCGGCGCCCACCACGCCGGCACCGACGATCCGGACTGGCCCGCGCGCCGGGCCCGCGTCGCCGAGGTGCTCGCCGAGGCCGACCGGCTCGCCGATCTGGTCGACCTGGTCGGCATCACGGCGCTGCCCGCCCAGGAACGCGTCAGCGTCCTGGCCGGACGGCTCGTCCGGGAAGGCGTACTCCAGCAGAGCGCCCTGTCCGCGCGGGACGCGTACAGCGGCCCGGAGAAGACGGCCGCGCTGGCCGAGGCCGTGCTGGCGGTGATCGCCCGCTGCCGCGAGCTGGCCGACGCGGGGGTGCCGCCGGCCCGTATCGAGGAGGCCGACTTCTCGCCCGTGCTGCGCGCCCGCGAGGAGGCCGGCCCACAGGACGCGGCGAAGGCCGGCGAACTCGGCGCGGCCATGCTCGCCCGGCTGGCGGAGGTGTCGTGAACGAGACACAGGACTGGGGCCGCGTCGAGTACACCTCGGTGCGCGAGCTGCGCGGGCCCCTCGCCGTCGTCGACAAGGTCGAGGGGGTCGGCTGGGACGAGTTCGTACTGTTCACCCTCGACTCGGGCGAGCGGCGGCAGGGGCTGGTGCTGGAGGTCGACCGCGGCACGGCCGTGGTCCAGGTCCTCCAGGACACCGGCGGCATGGACCCGGCGCGCGTCCGCGCCGCCTTCACCGGCACGCCCCTGCGCGTCCCCGTCGGCACCGGCTGGCTGGGCCGGGTCTGCAACGGCCGCGGCGAACCCCTCGACGGCGGCCCGCCGGTGCTCGGCGCGGCCACCTCGGCCGTCGGCGGCAACCCCGTCAACCCGGTGCGCCGCGAGCCGCCCGCCGAGCCCGTGCTGACCGGCGTCAGCGCCATCGACGCCCTCACCACCCTCGTGCGCGGGCAGAAGCTGCCGGTGTTCTCCGCGGCCGGCCTGCCGCACCTGGAACTCGCCGCGCAGATCGCCGCCCAGTCCACGGCCGGCGGACAGCCGTTCTGCGTGGTGTTCGCGGCGATGGGCGTCACCCACGCCGACGCCGCGTTCGTGCGCGACGCGCTGGAGGAACGCTCCGCGGCGGGCGAACTGGTGCTGCTGCTCAACACCGCCGACGACCCGGTGATCGAGCGCATCCTCACCCCGCGCATCGCCCTCACCGTCGCCGAGCACCTCGCCTTCACCGTCGGCCGCCACGTCCTGGTCGTGATGACCGACATGACGAGTTACGCCGAGGCGCTGCGCGAAGTGTCCGCCGCCCGTGGGGAGATCCCGGCGCGCAGGGCCTACCCCGGCTACCTCTACAGCGACCTGGCGTCCCTGTACGAGCGCTGCGGACGCATCCGCGGGCTGCCGGGTTCGGTCACCGTGCTGCCGGTGCTGACCATGCCCGCGGGCGACATCACCCACCCCGTCCCCGACCTCACCGGCTACATCACGGAGGGTCAGGTCGTGCTCTCCCGCGACCTGCACGCCCGTGGCGTCTACCCGCCCGTGGACGCGCTGTCGTCGCTGTCGCGGCTGATGCGCAAGGGCGCCGGGCCGGGCCGTACCCGTGACGACCACCTCGACGTCGCCGCGCAGCTGCTGTCCGCGCTGGCCCGCGCGCGCCAGGTCAAGGAACTCGCCGACCTCGTCGGGCAGGCGGCGCTCGGCCCCGTGGACCGCGGCTACCTCACCTTCGACGAGGCGTTCGCCCACGGCCTGGTGGACCAGGGCAGCGCCGAACTGCGCACCCTGGACCAGACGCTGGAACGTGCCTGGCAGGTGCTGCTCACCCTGCCGCGCAGCCAACTCGCCATGCTCCCGGCCGAGTTCCTCGACGCGCACGAACCCGCGCGGGGAGGCGGGTGACGCCATGGCCCAGCTGCGCGTGCCGCCCGGCCGTGCCGGACGGATGAAGCTGCGCCGCAGCCTGGGCGCGGCGCGGCGCGGCGCGGACCTGCTCGACCAGAAGCTGCGCATCCTGCGCGCCCGCCATCAGGAACTGTCGGAGGCCGAGCGCGTCGCGCGGGAGCACTGGCACCGACGGCTGGGCGAGGCGGAGTCGTGGCTGCGCCGGGGACTGCTCCTCGGCGGCGAGGAGGCCCTGGACGCCCTCGCCCGCACCCGCCCGGCCGAGCTGGAGGTCTCCTGGACGTCCACGATGGGCGTACGGCATCCCGGGCGCGCCACCTGCACGGTCCCCGGACGGCAGCCGGGCGAGCCGGCGCCCCCGAACACCGCGCTGGTGCACGCCGAGTCGGCCTACGCGGACGCCGTGCGCGCGGCCGCGGAGTACGCCGCCGCCCGAGCCGCGGCCCGGGCCGTCGGCGCCGAGGTGCTCAGCACCGGCCGCCGGGTGCGGGCGCTGCGCCGCCACTGGGTCCCCCGCCTGGAGGCCGCCCTCGCCCGCGCGGACGCGGCACTCGAACAGAGCGAACACGAGGACGCGGTACGCAGACGCTGGGCAGCGACCCCCCAGCGGCCACCCCCAGCCCCTTGACCGCCACCCGCCTCAACGGCGGCCTGCGGCCTGGCGGCCTTCCGGCCTGCGGCCTTCCGGTCTGCGGCCTGCGGCCTGGCGGCCTTCCGGCCTGCGGCCTTCCGGCCTGCGGCCTTCCGGCCTGCGGCCTTCCGGCCTACCGGCCGGTGTCAGGGACCGTAGTCGCTACTGCGCTCCGGGCAGCGGCGTGCCGGCGTGCGGTAGGGGGCAGGTGGGTGGTGAACCAGTCGCGGGCTGCTTCGGCGACCGTGGACAGGGTGCCGGGCTCGGGGAAGAGGTGGGTGGCGCGGGGGACGACGGCGATCCGGTGCTCGCAGTGCATCCAGTCGGCGGCTAGCCGGTTGAGGCTGAGGACCCGGGGGTCGGCGGACCCGACGACGAGCAGCGTCGGCGCCCGCACGTGCGCCAGGGCGGCGGGCGTGGCCAGGTCGGGACGGCCGCCGCGCGAGACGATCGACACCACGTCGGCACCCGGCACGGCGGCGGCCTCCAGCGCGGCCGCGGCGCCCGTGCCGGCCCCGAAGTAGGCCACCGGCAGGCCCTTCTCGTGCCGCAGCCACAGCGTGGCGGCGTGCAGGCGCTGGGCGAGCAGGCGGATGTCGAAGACGTTGTGCCGGTTCTGCTCCTCGTCCGCGGTGAGCAGGTCGAGCAGCAGCGTCCCCAGGCCGGCCCGGTTCAGCACGCCGGCGACGTAGCGGTTGCGGGCGCTGTGCCGGCTGCTGCCGGTGCCGTGCGCGAACGCCACGACCGCCGGGGCCGCTTCGGGGACGACGAGCCGTGCGGCCAGCCGCACGTGCCCGGCCGGCACCCGCACCTCCACATCCCCGTGCGCACCGGGGTCGAGCCGGGGCGCGGCCGGCGGCGCGGCGCGGGCGGCTCGCTCGAGCAGGGCGGTCACCTGTGCGTCGCCGACCTGGGCGAAGTCGCGGTAGCAGGCGCCCACCGAGCCGAGGCGGGGCGGCCGTTGCAGGGCGATCACCTGGTCCGCCGCGCCCCGCAGCCGGGTGACGGTGGACTCGGCACCGACCGGCACGGCGAGGACGACCCGGGCGGCGTGCAGCGCACGCGCAACCCGGCAGGCGGCCTCCGCGGTGACGCCGGTGGCCAGCCCGTCGTCGACGATCACCACGGCCCGCCCCGCCACCGGCACCGGCGCGCGGCCGGCACGGTAACGCAGCGTCCGCCGGTCCAGTTCGGCCCGTTCGGACCGCTCCACGGCGGCCTGCTCGGCGGGGCCCAGCCCGGTGCGGCGGACCACGTCGCCGTCGAGGACGCGCACCCCGGCCTCGCCGATCGCGCCGAAGCCGAGCTCCGGCTGCCGGGGCACACCGAGTCTGCGCACCACCAGTACGTCCAGGGCCGCGCCGAGTTCCCCGGCCACCTCGTAGGCCACGGGCATTCCACCCCGCGGCAGTCCCAGCACGACGACGTCCTGACCGCGCAGGTGCGCCAGACGATGGGCCAGCCGCAGACCGGCCTCCGTGCGGTCCTGGTACCGCATGGGCACCTCCTCATGCGCGTACCGCGTCGGCGGCACCCGCCTCTCCCCATTCGACCCCCGTTCCGGACGATCACGGCAGGGGCGCATGGGTCCGGCCCGGAGGGACCATCGGCCCGCACGCCGCCGGAGCCGTGGACCCATCGGGGCGACCCGGCGGGCCGGGAGGACACACGGTCCCCGGCGCGGGCCCCTTCGGCCCATGTCAGGGCGTCGCGGGCCCCGCAGTCTTGTGGCACAGCAGCAGAGGGAGAGGACAGACCATGGTGGTCTCCACCCGCGTCGCGGCCACCGGCGCCGACGGCCCGGCCCGCGACGACGGCTCCGGCGCGGCGGTCGTCGCCCGGCAGCGGGAACGGACCGCCGCACGGCCGCTGCCTCGGGGCACGACGCTCGCTGAGCGCGACGGCGCCCCGGGCCGGTCGGTGGTTCTTGGAGCGGACGCGGACATCGTGGTCGTGCCGTGGGCCGTCGGCACTCGCGGGGGCCGTGGATCCGGCGGGCCTGCGGCGCAGGCCCGGATCCACCGGATCCACCGGCCCGACCCGGCCACGGCCGAGCCGCGCGGGTGGCCGTACGCCATGAGGCCGCACGGTCCCCGGGCGGTCGGCGCGTGCCGGGTGGATGTCATGCCCGTGATGAAGTCGTGCCGGCCGTGCGGGCGGCTCGTCGCCCACGTTGTCCGGCCGCTGACACCTCGTCGGCCGGGCTCTGCCCGGGCCCGTCGCGGCACCGGTCACCGCGCCCGCGGACCGGATGGAGGACGAGGACGAGACGCCCACCACCGCGCGGCGGCTCCCCGCGGCCGCAAACAGCAAGGCGGGAAGGACCCATCCGCTTCTCGCGGATCCTGATTGCGCGGTGCGCGGCCCGAGGGCCGTTGCTCCGCGTCTTTCGCCGGGTCCTTCCCGTCAACTTCCAGCACACCACGGCGGTCACCTGCCCGCCAGGGCCGATCGGCCCCGATCACCTGAGGAGAGCGACATCATGACCACCGCTGCACCGGCGACCGACGACCGGCAGGCCACCCCGGCCCGGCCCGCACTGCTCAGCTTCCTGGGCGGTGTCGGCACGGTCACCGGCAGCAAGTTCCTGGTCGAGAGCGACAACGCCCGCGTCCTCCTCGACTGCGGCCTCTTCCAGGGCGTCGCCGACCTGCGCCGGCGCAACTGGCGCACGCTGCCCTGCGACGCCGAGGACATCGACGCGGTCGTCGTCACCCACGCCCACCTCGACCACTGCGGATACCTGCCCCGGCTGGTGCGCCAGGGCTTCCGGGGCCGCATCGTGACCACCGAATACACCGCGCGGCTGATGGAGATCGTGCTGCGCGACAGCGCCAAGCTGCAGGCGGAGGCCGCCCAGCACGCCAACGAACACGGCTGGTCCAAGCACCTCCCCGCGGAGCCGCTGTACGACGACTCCGACGTGGACCGCACCCTGAAGCTCGTGGACGCGGTGCCGCTGCGCACGTCCGTCGACATCGCCGCCGGCACCCGGCTCACCCTGCACTCCGCCGGCCACATCCTGGGCTCGGCCTGGGCCCACCTCACCCTGGAGGACGGCCACACCCTCGCCGTCAGCGGAGACATGGGCCGCCCCGGCCACCCGCTGCTGCGTCCCGCCGAACCGTTCTCCGGCGCGGACGTCCTGCTCATGGAGTCGACCTACGGCAACCGGCGCCACCAGGAGCAGGAGGGCCGGACCCGGTTCGCCGAGGTGATCACCGCGACTCTGGCCCGCGGCGGCACCGTCGTGATCCCGGCGTTCGCCCTGGACCGCACCGAGGTCGTCCTGCACGAGCTCGCGGAACTGCGCCGCACGGGCAAGCTGCCGGCCGCGGTGCCGGTGTACGTAGACAGCCCGATGGCCCTGGCCGCCCTCGACGTCTACCGGGACGCCCTTGCCACCGGGTCCGCGGAACTGCGCGCGGACATCACCGAGGTGGGCACGGCGGCGCTCCGCCCCGAACCGTTCAGGACGGTGCGCTCGCTGCAGGAATCCATCGACCTCGGCCACGCCCACGGACCGTCCGTCATCGTCTCCGCCTCCGGCATGGCCACCGGCGGCCGGGTGCTGCACCATCTGCGGCGCCTGCTGCCCGACCCGCGCAATTCCGTCGTCGTCGTCGGTTTCGCGGCGCAGGGCACGCGCGCCCGTGACCTCGTCGACGGGGCGAAGGCGCTGAAGATGTTCGGCGAGTACGTCCCGGTGCGCGCCCAGGTCGCCGACGTGCCCCATTTCTCCGCCCACGCCGACGCCACACAGATCGTCGACTGGCTGCGCGACGCCCCCGCCCCGCACACCACCTACCTCGTGCACGGCGAGCCCGAGGCCGCCGAGGCGCTGCGCGACCGGATCGACCGCACCCTGGGCTGGACCGCCGTCGTCCCCCGCTCCGGGGAGCGGGTCCTCGTCCGGTGAGCCGTCGGCCGGCGCGGCAAGGGCCGCGCCG
>NZ_JBFADM010000114.1:0-13539 GCF_040641355.1 Streptomyces sp. NPDC020996 | reverse complement strand
GCGGCAGCGTCGTGGCGCGTGGTCTTCCTGGTTGTGGTGGTCAGGGGTCGTTGCCAGTGCTGGGCGCCCCAGCGGCTGGTGTAGGCCGGGTCGACGGCGACCAGGGGAATGCCGAGTTCGGCGGCCATGGACACCAGCCTGGCCCGCAGTTTCGCGTTGGGCAGGCCGGAAACCGGCTTGCGGAAGTGCTTGCGCCGCCCATGCTTCTCCCGGGTCTTCTCCGTATGGAAGTCCAGGTCCTCGATCGCGATCGCCAGGTGGTGGCGTTCGGCCCAGCGCAGGAGGCGGATGAGGGCGTGGCGGACCTGGGCGTCGCGGTGGGGTGCGCTGCCGGTCAGGTCGTAGTCGAATCTGCGGGGCTCGCCGACGGGGTTGCCGTGGGTGTCCAGGCGCCAGGCGGCCAGGTGGTCGGCGTTCATGTCCACACCGGCCAGCCCGCCGGCGCGGACGGCTTCCAGCGGCACTGTCCGCACGGGCGGCACTCGCGTCTCACTCGCGTCCCACCCGCGTCTCACTCGTGCGGGACGATCACGACCGGGCACCGGACGTGGTGCATCATCGCGTGGGCGACCGGGCCGGTGTGCGTGCCGAACCGGCCCGGACGGGCCTTCCGGCCGACCACCAGCAGCCCGGCGTCCGCCGCCGTGTCCAGCAGCTCCTGCGCGGGATGCCCGATGCGCACCACCTCGCTGACCTGGACCCCCGGGAACTTCTCACGCCACGGCCGCACCAGCGCGGTCAGCGCCTGCTCGGCCTCGCTCCGGGCCGCGTCGGCCGCCTGGACGTCCGCCGGGCCCGGCAGACGCGGCGGCTGCCAGGTGTACACCACCCGCAGCGGAGCGGTGCGCAGGGTCGCGCTCTCGAACGCGAACCTCAGCACCTCCTCGCACGGGCGCGCGGTGTCCACCCCGACCACGACCTCGCGGTACGGCTCGCGCTCGGACAGGCGGCCCTCGGCGTCCGGGACGTGCTCGTCCGCCGCGGTCCGCTCGGCGCGCACCAGCACCACGGGCCGCCGCACGTGCGCCACCGTCGCCAGCGCCACGGATCCGGCCATGAATCCGCCGAAGCCGCCGAACGCGCGGCTGCCCAGGACGAGCAGCTCGGCCTCGTCACCCGCCGAGACCAGTGCCTCCGCGGCGGGCCGCGCGATCTGCTCGCCGCTCAGGTGCACCTGCGGGTACTGCTCGTTGAGCCGGTCCAGCGCGGCGCGCAGGATCCGCCCCGCCCAGTAGCGCGGCGCTTCAAGCTCCGGCAGCTCCGACACGTCGGGGGACAGGCCCTCGTAGGCGTGCACCAGTCGCAGCGGCAGTCCGCGACGCAGCGCCTCCCGGGCCGCCCAGTCGGCGGCGGCGAGGCTCTCGCGGGAACCGTCGAGTCCTACGACAACGGGGCGAACCACAGTCAACACCTCCCCGGGTCGGTGCCCGCGCGGTCCGCTCCGGCACGGGCCCTCCGCTACCAGCATCCGGGGGCGGCCGACGGCCCGGGCAGGGGCTGCGCGGCCTCCCGGCAAGGGCCGAACGGCCCTTTCATCCCAGCTCAGACCGCCCTTCGGGGCAGGACCCCGACCACCTCACCGCGCGCCGGCCCGACGCACACCGGGCCCCGTGTCCGACCGACTCCCTGGCCCCCGGCCCTTGGCCTCCGGGCCTCTGGCCCCTGGCCCCTGGCCCCTGGCCTCTGGCCTCTGGCCTCTGGCCTCTGGCCTCTGGCCCTTGGCCCCCGGCCCCGGGCGGCACCGACCCGCCCCGGCCGCGCTCACCGGTCACCGGGGCGGAGTGGCGGCTGCCTCGTCCAGGCCATGGCCACCGGCGTCCGGGCCGAGTGGCGGTCGGCCCGTCCCGGTCGTGTTCACCGGCCTCCGGTGTTGAGCGGCAGTCGGTCTGTCCCGGTTGTGGCCACCGGTCTCCGGGGGCCGAGTGGCGGTCGGCCCGTCCCGGTCGTGTTCACCGGCCTCCGGCGTTGAGTGGCGGTCGGCCCGTCCCGATCGCGCTCACCGGTCTCCCCGGCCGAGTGGGAGCCGGCTCGTGCCGGTCGTGACCATCGGTCCCCGCGGCCGAGCGGCAGCCCGCCCGTCCCGGGCGTGCCACCGATCCCCGTACGCCGGGCCCTACGGCGTGCGGCCGGGGCCGTTCGGCCCAACGTGATACGCCCCGCGGCGCGCATAGCGTCCGGCCTCATGGAGAACGACAAGATCGCGCACCCACCGCAGGGCCGCGGCGCCGAAGGCTGGCCGCTGGCCGCCCGTCGGCTGCTGACCCGCCGGGAGGTCTCGGCCGACGGACGAGCGGTGTTCGGGGAGGGCGACTCCGCGTGGGAGGGCTTCTACCGCGACCGCTGGGCGCACGACAAGGTGGTGCGCTCCACCCACGGCGTCAACTGCACCGGCTCCTGTTCGTGGATGGTGTACGTCAAGGACGGCATCATCACCTGGGAGCACCAGGCCACCGACTACCCGTCGATCGGCACCGACTGCCCCGAGTACGAGCCGCGCGGCTGCCCGCGAGGGGCGTCCTTCTCCTGGTACACCTACTCGCCCAGCCGGGTGCGCTACCCCTATGTCCGGGGCGCGCTGCTGAAGCTGTGGCGCGAGGCCCGGCGCCGCCTCGGCGACCCCGTGGCAGCCTGGGCCGAGATCACCTCCGACCCGGCCAAGGCGCGCGTCTACAAGAAGGCCCGCGGCAAGGGCGGCCTGGTCCGCGCCGACTGGGACGAGGTCGCCGAACTGGTCGCCGCCGCCCATGTGCACACCATCAAGACCTACGGCCCCGACCGCGTCGCCGGCTTCTCCCCGATCCCGGCGATGTCGATGGCGTCCTTCGCCGCCGGGGCCCGCTTCATGTCGCTGATCGGCGCCACGCTGCTGTCGTTCTACGACTGGTACGCCGACCTGCCGGTCGCCTCGCCGCAGGTCTTCGGCGACCAGACCGACGTGCCCGAGGCGGCCGACTGGTGGAACGCCGGCTACCTGGTGATGTGGGGCTCCAACATCCCCGTCACCCGCACGCCCGACGCGCACTTCCTCACCGAGACCCGCTACAACGGCACCAAGGTCGTCGCCGTCAGCCCCGACTACGCCGACAACGTCAAGTTCGCCGACGAGTGGCTCGCCCCGCACCCGGGCACCGACGGCGCGCTGGCCATGGCGATGGGCCACGTGATCCTCCGCGAGTTCCTCGTCGACCGTGAAGTGCCCTATTTCCAGCAGTACTTGAGGACGTACACGGACGCGCCGTTCCTGGTGACGCTGCGCGAGCACGGTGCGCACGGGCTGGTCCCCGACGGCTTCCTCACCGCGGCCGACCTCGGGCGCGCGGACGAGGAGCACGCCGAGTTCAAGACCGTCCTCCTGGACCGGGCCACCGGCGATCCGGTGGTCCCCGGCGGCTCGCTCGGCTTCCGGTGGGGGGAAGCCGGGCGGGGCCGCTGGAACCTCGACCTCGGGGACGTGGTCCCCGAACTGTCGCTGCTGGAGCGGGCCGAGGACACCGTGGAGATCGCGCTGCCCCGCTTCGACGAGGGCGCCACCGAGGGCGGCTCGACGATGGTCCGCGGCGTCCCGGTCCGCAGGATCGGCGGCCGCCTGGTCACCACCGTCTTCGACCTGATGCTCGCTCAGTACGGCGTGCACCGCCCCGGACTGCCCGGCAGCTGGCCCGAGTCGTACGACGACGCCGACCAGCCCTACACCCCCGCCTGGCAGGAGACCGTCACCTCCGTGCCGGCCGCGCAGGCCGCCCGCATCGCCCGCGAGTTCGCCCGCAACGCCGAGCGCACCCAGGGCCGTTCGATGATCGCGATGGGCGCGGGCACGAACCACTGGTTCCACTCCGACACCATCTACCGCGCCTTCCTGGCGCTGACGACCATGACCGGCTGCCAGGGCGTCAACGGCGGCGGCTGGGCGCACTACGTCGGCCAGGAGAAGGTCCGCCCGGTCACCGGGCTGCAGCACCTGGCCTTCGCCTTCGACTGGCAGCGGCCCACCCGGCACATGGCGGGCACCTCGTACTGGTACCTCAACACCGACCAGTGGCGCTACGAGGCCTTCGGACCCGACGAACTGGCCTCCCCGCTGGGCGAGGGCCGCTTCAAGGGCAAGGCGTTCGCCGACTCCCTCGCGCAGGCGGTACGGCTCGGCTGGACGCCCGGCCACCCCGGCTTCGACCGCAACCCGCTCGACCTGACGGACGAGGCCGCCGAGCGCGGCCGCCCGGTCGCCGAGCACATCGTCCACGAACTGAAGGCGAACCGGCTGAAGTTCGCCGTCGAGGACCCCGACGACCCGGCCAACTTCCCCCGCGTGCTGACCGTGTGGCGGGCCAACCTGCTGGGCTCCTCCGGCAAGGGCAACGAGTACTTCCTGCGCCACCTGCTGGGCACCGACAGCGCCGTGCGCAGCGAGGAGACACCGCCCGAGGCGCGGCCGGCGGACGTCGCCTGGCACGACGAGGCGCCCGAGGGCAAGCTCGACCTGATGGTCGCCATGGACTTCCGGATGACCTCCACCGGCCTGCTCGCCGACGTCGTCCTGCCGGCCGCCACCTGGTACGAGAAGGACGACCTGTCCAGCACGGACATGCACCCCTTCGTGCACGCCTTCACCCCGGCCATCGCCCCGCCGTGGCAGGCCCGCACCGACTACGACACGTTCCTGACCATCGCCGACCGCTTCAGCGAACTGGCCCGCGAGCACCTCGGCACCCGCACCGACGTCCTCGCCGTGCCGCTGCTGCACGACACCCCGGACGAACTCGCCCAGCCCGGCGGTGTGGTGAAGGACTGGAGTGCGGGCGAGTGCGAGCCGGTTCCCGGCCGGACCATGCCGAAGCTCGTCACCGTCGAACGCGACTACGCGGCCGTCGCCGACAAGATGCGCGCCGTGGGCCCGCTCCTGGACACCCTCGGCACCACCACCAAGGGCGTCACCGTCCATCCCGACCGGGAGATCGAGGAGCTGCGGCACCGCAACGGCACGGCCCGCGACGGAGCGGCCGCCGGACGCCCGTCACTGGCGACCGCCTCCGACATGTGCGAGGCGATCCTCGCCCTGTCCGGCACCACCAACGGCCGGCTGGCCACGGAGGGATTCAAGGAGCTGGAGCGGCAGACCGGCAGCGAGGGGCTCGTCGAACTCGCCGCCGAGCGCGAGGCGGAGCGCATCACCTTCGCCGACACCCGCACCCAGCCGCGCTCGGTGATGACGTCGTACGAGTGGTCCGGCAGCGAGACCGGCGGCCGCCGCTACTCCCCGTTCGTCATCAACACCGAGCACAAGAAGCCCTGGCACACCCTCACCGGCCGTCAGCACTTCTTCGTCCAGCACGACTGGATGGCCGAACTCGGGGAGCAACTTCCCGTCTACCGGCCCCCTTTGAACACGCCCCGCCACTACGGCGACGAGCGTCTGGGCGACGGCCGGGCGGAGGTCACGGTCCGCTATCTGACCCCGCACTCCAAGTGGTCCATCCACTCGAACTACCAGGACAACAAGTTCATGCTCGACCTGTCCCGCGGCGGACCGACGATCTGGATGTCCGGCGCCGACGCCGAGAAGATCGGCGTCAAGGACAACGACTGGATCGAGGCGTACAACCGCAACGGCGTCGTCGCCGCCCGGGCCGTGGTCACCCACCGGATGCCCGAGGGCACGGTGTACATGTACCACGCCCAGGACCGCAACGTGAACGTGCCGAAGACCGAGGTCACCGGCAGGCGCGGCGGCATCCACAACTCCCTGACCCGGCTGCTGCTCAAGCCCACCCACCTCGCGGGCGGCTACGCCCAGCTGACCTACGCCTTCAACTACTACGGACCGACCGGCAACCAGCGCGACGAGGTCACGGTCATCCGCCGTCGCTCACAGGACGTGGAGTACTGACATGAGGGTCATGGCCCAGATGGCGATGGTGATGAACCTCGACAAGTGCATCGGCTGCCACACCTGCTCGGTCACCTGCAAGCAGACGTGGACCAACCGCACCGGCGTCGAGTACGCCTGGTTCAACAACGTCGAGACCAAGCCCGGCGTCGGCTACCCGCGCCGCTACGAGGACCAGGAGCAGTGGAAGGGCGGCTGGATGCTCGACAGGCGCGGGCGCCTCGTCCTGCGCTCCGGCGGCCGCGTCAAGCGCCTGCTGTCGCTGTTCGCCAACCCCGACCTGCCCTCCATCGACGACTACTACGAGCCGGTCACCTACGACTACGACAACCTTGTCAACGCGCCCGCCGGCCAGGACATCCCCGTGGCCCGCCCCCGCTCCGTCCTCACCGGCCGGCCCACCGCGATCACCTGGGGCGCCAACTGGGAGGACGGCCTCGGCGGCGCACCCGAACACGCGGGCGGCGACCCCAACCTGACCGGCGAGTGGGCGGAGAAGGTCCGCTTCGAGTTCGAGCAGACCTTCCTCTTCCACCTGCCCCGCCTGTGCGAGCACTGCCTCAACCCGGCCTGCGTCTCGGCCTGCCCGTCCGGCGCCATGTACAAGCGCGCCGAGGACGGCATCGTCCTGGTCGACCAGGACCGCTGCCGCGGCTGGCGCATGTGCGTGACGGCGTGCCCGTACAAGAAGGTGTACGTCAACCACGCCACCGGCAAGGCGGAGAAGTGCACCTTCTGCTTCCCGCGCATCGAAGCCGGCCAGCCCACCGTCTGCTCCGAGACCTGCGTCGGCCGGCTGCGCTACCTCGGCCTGCTGCTCTACGACGCCGACCGGGTCGGCGAGGCCGCCGCCACCCCCGACGAGAAGGACCTGCTGGACGCCCAGCGCGGCGTCTTCCTCGACCCGCACGATCCCGAGGTCGCCGCGGCGGCACGGGCGGCCGGCATCCCCGAGGACTGGCTGGCGGCCGCCCGCCGCTCCCCGGTGTACGACCTGGTCTCCCGCTACAAGGTCGCCCTGCCCCTGCACCCCGAGTACCGCACGCTGCCCATGGTCTGGTACGTCCCGCCGCTCTCGCCCGTCCTCGACGCGGTCAGCGCGGCGGGCGGCGACCAGGCCGACCCCGACCACGTCTTCGCCGCGGTCACCCGGCTGCGCATCCCGCTGGACTATCTGGCGAACCTGTTCACCGCCGGAGACACCGACGTGGTGGCCGGCGTGCTGATGAAGCTCACCGCCCTGCGCTCCTACATGCGGGAGGTCATCCTCGGCGAGAGCGCCGACGAGGACGCTCTGAAGGCCGTCGGGCTCACCGTCCGCGAGGCGCAGGACCTGCACCGGCTGCTCGCCGTCGCCAAGTACCAGGACCGGTACGTCGTCCCCGCCGCGCACAAGGAGGACGCCGCCGCCCTCACCGCGATGGAGAACCGCTGCCCGGTCGAGTCCTCCGGTGAACCCTCGGAGCGGCGCGTGATGCTCGGCATCCCCACCCTTCGCCGCACCCGGACGGGAGAGTCCGCATGAGCCCCCTGCCGGCCACCGTGCCCGCGATCGTCCGCACCCGCATCCGGGCCGCCGTGCGCCGCCGCCCCGCGTCCGGCCCGGTCGCGCCGGGGGACCGCGGTCTGGTGCTGCGGCTGATGTCCCTGATGCTGCAGTACCCGGACGCCGAACTCGTCACCGCGCGGCCGGCCGTGGCAGCCGCCGTCGCGGCCCTGCCGGCCTCCCCGACCGCCGCCGAACTGGCCGCCTTCGCCGACTGGTTCACCGGCCAGGACCCCGACGCGCTCGCCCGCCACTACGTCGACATGTTCGACCTGCGCCGCAAGAGCAGCCTCTACCTGACCTACTACCTGCACGGCGACACCCGCCGCCGCGGCATGGCCCTGCTCACTCTCGCCCAGCGCTACCGGGCCGCCGGCTGGGACACCGACGGCGGTGAGCTGCCCGACCACCTCCCGGTCGTCCTGGAGTTCGCCGCGCTCACCGGCCCGGGCGCGGGCGAGGCCCCGCTGCGCCAGCACCGGCGCGGGCTGCAGCTCATCCACCGGGCGCTGAGCGACGCGGAATCGCCCTACCGGCACGTCCTCGCCGCGCTGCTCACCCTGCTGCCGCCGCCCACCGAGGCCGACGACAAGGCGGTCGCGGAACTGGCCGCGCAGGGACCCCCGAACGAGGACGTCGGCCTCGACCCTTACGCGGGCGAGCTGTTCGCCCCGCCCGGCACCTTCGTCCCGCCCGCCCCCGCCCCGCCGACGACCGTGGAAGGTCACCGATGAATGTCTCCGGCACCGACCTGTTCCTCTGGGTCGCCTTCCCCTACGTCTGCCTGGCGGTCTTCGTCGCCGGTCACGTCTGGCGCTACCGGCACGACCAGTTCGGCTGGACCTCGCACACCAGCCAGCTCCTCGAACACCGCTGGCTGCGCTTCGGCAGCCCGCTGTTCCACCTCGGCACCTTCATGGTGATCGCCGGACATGCGATGGGGCTCGCGGTGCCGGCCTCCTGGACCGAGGCGGCCGGCATATCCGAGCACGCCTACCACACCACCGCCGTGGTGGGCGGCTCCGTCGCGGGCGTCGCCATGGTCACCGGCCTCGGCATGCTCTGCGCCCGCCGGCTGCTGACCCGGCGGATCCGGCTCGGCACCGACCGCAGCGACAAGGTCCTCTTCCCGCTGCTCGCCGCGGCCGTGGTCCTCGGCATCACCGCCACCGCCGCCCACAACGTCCTCGGCGGCGGCTACGACTACCGCGAGACCGTCTCCGTCTGGTTCCGCGGCCTGTTCGCCCTCCAGCCGCAGCCGGACGCGATCAGCGGTGCCCCGCTGCTGTTCCGGCTGCACGCGCTCACCGCCTGCCTGCTCTTCGCGGCCTGGCCGTTCACCCGGCTCGTCCACGTCTGGAGCGTGCCGCTCGGCTACCTGACGCGCCCCTACCTGGTCTACCGGCGCCGCTCCGGCACGGTCGGGGTGGCCGCGCCCGCCCGCGCCCCAGAGAAGGCCCGCTGACCGTCGCGCGGGAAGCCGTGTCACAGCCGGGAAGCCGTGTCACAGCCCGGAAGCGTTTCACAGCCGGAGAAGCCGTTTCACAGATGGAGAAGCCGGGGTCACAGCCGGAGCGTGAACCAGGTCGTCTTGCCCTCGTCGGTGGGCCGTACTCCCCAGCTGTGGGCCAGCGCCCGCACCAGGAGCAGGCCCCGGCCCGACTCCTCGTCCTCACCGGCGAGGCGCGGCTGGGGCAGGTGCGGGCTGCGGTCGCTGACCTCGACGGTCAGGTCGGTGGCCGTGCGGCGCAGGTGCAGGCCGATGGGGCCCTCCGCGTGCTGCACGGCGTTGGTCAGCGTCTCCGACAGCAGCAGGAGCGCCTCGTCGGCGGCTTTGGCGCAGTTCCACGCGGTGAGCGCCTTGTGGAGGAACACCCGTGCCTCCGGCACGGAGGACGGCAGGGCCGGCAGGTCGGTCGTCAGGGCGGCCAGGGGCGCGGCCGGCAGCCTGGCCAGCAGGAGCGTCACGTCGTCGTTGTGGCTCTCCGCGTCGGGCAGCAGACTCGCCAGCACATGGTCGGCCGCGCTCTCCAGGCACGGCGTGCCGCCGGTGAAGTAGTCGTCCAGGACGACGGTGAGTTCGCCGACCCGGACCTCTATGTCGCTGCCCGGCGTCTCGATCAGGCCGTCGGTGTACAGCACGAGCGTCGCGCCCGGCGGTATCGCCGTGCAGGACTGCTGGAACAGCACGCCGCCCACGCCCAGCGGGGCGTTGACCGGGGCCGGCAGGCTGCGGACCGTCTCGTCGGCGCCCGCGACGAGCACCGGCAGGTGCCCGGCCGAGCAGACCGTCACCGTCCCGGCGTCCGGGGCGATGACCAGGTAGCAGCAGGTGACGAGCTGGTCCGGCACGTCCAGGTCGGCCACGCAGGTGTCCAGGGCCTGCATCAGCTGCCTGGGCTGCATGCCGGTCTTGGCGAGCGCGTGCGCCGCCGAACGCAGCTGCCCCATGACGGCGGCGGCCTCCAGCCCGCGGCCCATGACGTCGCCGATCAGCACCCCGACCCGGTCGGCGCCCAGCGGCACCAGGTCGAACCAGTCGCCGCCCACGCCGGCGCCCTGGGTGGCGGGCCGGTAGCGGCTGGCGGTGGCCAGGCCCGGCAGGGCGGGAGGGGTGCCCATCAGGCTGCGCTGCAGGGTGAGGGCGATGTGCCGCTGCTGCTCGTACAGGGCGGTGAGTTCGGCCTCCGCCTGCTTGCGGTCGCTGATGTCCCGCACGATGGCACACGCCCCGACCACGGTGCCGCCGGCGTCCCGGGTCGGCCACAGGGTGACGTCGACGTCGAGCAGGGCTCCGGTGCGGGTGACCCGCAGCGTCTCGAAGTGCTCGACCTTCTCGCCCTGCCGCAGCCGCTCCAGCAGTACGAAGACCTCTTCCGACAGATCGGCCGGGGCGAGCATGGACACGTGGCGGCCGATGGCCTCCTCGGCGGTGTAGCCGTACAGGTTCTGCGCGGCCGCGTTCCAGTAGGTGATGTACCCGTCGAGGGTCTTGGCCAGGATCGCGTCCTGCGACGACTCCACCAGCGCCGCGAGTTCGTTGATGCGCGCCTCGGCCGCCTTGCGGTCGCTGACGTCGCGCACGGCCGCGGACACCAGCAGCCCCTCCGCGGTCTCCAGCGGGCTGAGGCTGATCTCGACCGGGAACTCGGTGCCGTCCCTGCGCAGCCCGTGCAGGTCCAGTCCGGCCCCCATGGGCCGCACCTGACGGTTGGCGGCGTAACCGCCGCGGTGGAAGGTGTGCTGGGCGCGGAAGCGGTGCGGGATCAGCAACTCGACCGGACGGCCCAGCAGTTCCCCGCGCGGATAGCCGAAGAGGGCCTCGGTCTGGGCGTTGACGAGCCGGATGGTCCCGGTGTCGTCGACGATCACCATGGCGTCCGGCGCCGCCTCCAGCAGTCCCCGGAACCTTTCTTCGGCCCCCCGAGGCGTGTCCTCACGGACCTCCTGGACCTCGCTGACCTCGCTGACCTCGTGCACCTGACGTGCTTCGCGGAGCCCCGCGCCGCACGGGCAGTGCCGCGGCCCGTCCGCTGCCGAGTCCCGCTCCGCTTCGACGAAGTCGGCCACCTCCGTCTCACCTCCACCCGTCCGACGACCAGGACAGCTCAGCGCCTTCCTGCCACGGACACGCCGGAATGTCGCCTACTGTCCGTATGCTGTCCTGTCCTGTGCGTGAGGGTTTCGCGGTCGTTCGGTAACCATTCGGCGGTCGTTCCGCCGTCGGTTGCACCGCCGTCCGCGAGAAGTGTCGACGGGATCCCCGGTCGGGGCCACTCGGCCCATGCCCGGCGCGTCCCCGTGGCCCAGCCTGAAGACGGGGCGCTCACGCGCACCGCGCCACCCCGCGTCCGAGTCGCGCCGGAGGACACCATGTACGGCATCCCGCACACCGTGAGCGATGTGATGACCCGCACCGTCGTCGCCGTGACGGACGGTGCCCCCTTCAAGGAGATCGTCCGGGCGATGCGCCGCTGGCAGGTCAGCGCCCTTCCCGTGCTGGACGACGCCCACCGTGTGGTGGGCGTCGTCTCCGAGGCCGACCTGTTGCCCAAGGAGGAGTTCCGGGACGACGAACCCGACGTCTACACCCGGCTGCGCCGCTCGCCCGACCTGGCCAAGGCCGCCGCCCGGACCGCCGGGGAGCTGATGACGGCGCCGGCCGTCACCGCCCGGACCGGCGACACGCTGGCGCAGGCGGCCCGGGTCATGGCGCGGAGCGGCGTCAAACGACTGCCGGTCGTGGACGAGTCGGGTGTGCTGCAGGGCGTCGTCAGCCGTTCCGACCTGCTCAGCGTGTTCCTGCGGACCGACGAGGACATCGCGCAGGAGGTGCGCCACGAGGTCGTCGCCACGCTCTTCCCCGACCAGGTCGAGCGGGTGCGGGTACGGGTGCGCGAGGGCGTCGTACGGCTGACCGGACGGGTCCGCGACACCACGCTGGTGCCCGTCGCCGTGCGTCTGGCCCGGGCCGTGGAGGGCGTGGTGGACGTCGACTGCGCGCTGCTGGGCCCGCCCCGCCGGGTGGACCTCGACCCCGACCTCCCCGACGCGCCCGACGCCCCCGGCGAGCAGCCCGCACGGCCCGCCTGACCGGACGCTCCGCCTGATCCAAGACGTCCGCATGTTCCGAGACGTCCCCGCCCGGTCCGTCACGGTCCTCGGAATGCTCGCCGGTACCGCTCGGCCCGTGTGCCGGGTCGGGCGGGTCACGAGGCGTGCCCCAACGTCCCGGCGATCGCCCCGGTCGGCCCCTGACCCGCGGCGGCCGGACGTGAGAGGTTGCAAGCAGGGGAACGGAACCTGACGCGGCACGCGCGAAGGGGTGTCTCCCATGAAGAAGGCGCGTCCTACCCGGTCGGTGAAAGTACGGTTCTGGCGCTGGCGGCGGAACCCGCTGCGGCGCCACAGTGACCGCGTGGAGGCCTGGATCGTCCTGGCCGCCTGGCTCCTCGCCCTGCTCGCGGCCCTGTGCACCGGGCTCGCGGTCGGCGGGTGGGTGACGGACGGCCTGGCGGCGCGACGGGCGAACGCGCACCCCGTGTCGGCGGTCCTCACCGACGACGTCCCCAGCGCCCCGGCCATGACCGGGTACGGCTCCGACGGGACCGTGTGGGCGAAGGTGCGCTGGACGGGCGCCGACGGCGCCACCCGCACGGACCGCGTCAAGGTCGGCCCCGGCGAGCCGGCGGGCACCCGGGTCACCGTCTGGCTCGACCGCGCGGGCACCCCGGTCACGCAGCCCCCGGGCGTGACGGAGGCCCGGGTGCAGGCCGCGCTGCTGGGCGTGCCGGCGGGCCTGGGCGCCGGAGCCCTCGTGCTCGGCTGCGGGCGGCTGGCGCGCGGCCGGCTGGACCGGCGGCGGTACCAGGAGTGGGCCGCGGAATGGGAGCGGATCGGCCCCCAGTGGAGGAAGCGCATGCTCGGCTGACCGGGCCGACAGGGCCGACCGGGTCCCGCACTGGGCCGGACGGCCCACGCGTCCGCCGGGCCGCGGTAGGAGCCTGGGAGGGAGTGGACGACGAAAACGGCGAAGAAGATGACGAAAACGACGAAGAAGACGAAGAGGAGGGAGACATGAGCAGCATGATCGAGCGGCTGCCCGGCTGGTCCACGCTCCCCGACCTGTTCGGCCGGGCCGAGGCGCCGGGCACGCACGGCATTCGCATCGAGGAGCAGATCAAGGACGGGGCGTATGTGCTGCGGGCGGAGCTGCCGGGCATCGACCCCGCCAAGGAAGTCGAGATCACCGTCGCCGAGGACGTTCTGACGCTGCGGGCCGAGCGGAGCGAGGAGAAGACCGAGAAGCACCACTCGGAGTTCCGCTACGGCACCTTCACCCGGTCCGTCCGGCTGCCGGCCGGCGCCAAGGGCGACGAGGCGACCGCGGAGTACAAGGACGGTGTGCTGACCGTCACGGTGCCGGTGCCCGAGAAGGCGGCGGACACCAAGACCATCCCCGTGCGGCACGTCTGAGCGCTGTCCCGCGCTGAGCCGCACCTGGTGCGCGGCCGGTGGACCCACCCGCCGCGCCCCCCCGTCCGCGGTCACAGGGAGACCGCGGGGACCACCCGCAGATCGGAAAAGCACACGGCAGAACTCCAGTCAC
>NZ_JBFADM010000113.1:0-13589 GCF_040641355.1 Streptomyces sp. NPDC020996 | reverse complement strand
GGGGGCGCCCTCGGGGGGTCCCCCGCCCGGGCCGGGGGGGGGCGACACCGGGGCGCGCCGGGGGGCCCGGGGCCCCCCCCGGCGCCGTCAGCCCGCCTCGGCGCGCCGCAGGCGCAGGGTCAGGATCTGGAAGGGGCGCAGCGCCACGGGGACGCCGTCGTCGACGGGCACCTCCTCCAGCGGCCGTTCCAGCAGATCGGTGATCTGGGCGCCGGCGAGCGGGAAGCCGGTGCGCAGCACGCCCCGGGCGCGGCCGCCGCGGCACTCGTAGAGCCGTACCACGACGTCGCCGGAGGCGTCGTCGGCGAGCTTCACCGCCTCGACGGTCACGCCGTCGCCCTGCACGGAGACGACCGGTTCGGGCGCGCCCGCCGCGTCGGCCACCCGCAGCGGGAGGTTGAGGGCGTAGCCCTCGGCGACCGCGTCCTCGATGTCCGCGCCGGGCAGCAGGGAGTAGGTGAAGCGGTGGCGGCCCTGGTCGGCCCCCGGGTCCGGCACGCGCGGGGCGCGCACCAGGCTGAGGCCGACCGTGGTCGTCGTGCCGCCGTCCTCGCGGACGGTGCGGGTGACGTCGTGGCCGTACGTCGAGTCGTTGAGGACCGCGACGCCGTAGCCGGGCTCGGCGAGGTGCACCCAGCGGTGGCCGGAGACCTCGAAACGGGCCGCCTCCCAGCTGGTGTTGACGTGGGTGGGTCGCTGGACGTGGCCGAACTGGATCTCCGCCGAGGCGTGCGCGGCGCGGATGTCGACGGGGAAGCCCGCCTTGAGGATCTTCTCGGCCTCGTGCCAGTCGAGGTCGGTCTCGAAGTCGACGCGGGGGCTGCCGGCGCGCAGCGTGATCGTCTGGGTGATCGTGGAGCCCTTGCCGAAGGACCGGGAGACCCGGATCGAGGCGAGCAGCGGGTCCTGCTCGACGACCTCGACGCTCGTGGCGTCCAGCAGGTCGGTGTACCGGTTGCGGTAGTGCTTGTCGATGTCCCAGGCGTCCCAGTAGTTGGGCAGGTCGGTGTGCAGGCGCAGCAGGTTGCCCGGGCCGGCGAGGACCTCGCGGCGGGCGCGCAGGTCGAACACGGAGGCCAGGGTGCCGTCCTCGGCCACCTCCACGCGGACCAGGCCGTTGTCGAGGACGCGGCCGTCCACCGTCACCGGCCGCGGCGGCTCGGCGACGGCGAGCGGGGCGCTGCCGTTCGCCGGCACCTCGACGTACACCGGGACCCCGCCGGCCGTGCGGACGACCTCGGCCCGGTCGTACGGGCTGGTGTTGAACGCCCGCGCTCCGCCGCCGCCCAGCGCGGCCACCGCCTCGCCGGTCAGTTCCTCCAACTCCTGTGCCACACGGGCGTATTCGGCCTCCGCCTCGCGGTGCACCCAGGCGATGGAGGAGCCCGGCAGGATGTCGTGGAACTGGTGCAGCAGCACCGTCTTCCACAGCCGGTCCAGCCGCTCGTACGGGTAGGCGTAGCCCGGCGCGTGGAGCGCGGCCGTGGTCGCCCACAACTCGGCCTCGCGCAGGAGGTGTTCGGAGCGCCGGTTGCCCTGCTTGGTGCGGGCCTGGGAGGTGTAGGTGGCCCGGTGCAGCTCCAGGTACAGCTCGCCGACCCACACCGGCGCGTCCGGGTACTCCTCGCGGGCCTTGGCGAAGAAGGCGTCGGGGTGCTCGATCTCGACCCGGGGGGATCCCTCCAGGTTACGGAGCCGGCGCGCCCGTTCCATGATCTCGCGGGTGGGTCCGCCGCCGCCGTCGCCCCAGCCGAACGGGGCGAGGGAGCGCGTGGCGCCGCCCTTCTCGGCGTAGTTGCGCACCGCGCGGGACATCTCCTCGCCGCTGAAGCGGGCGTTGTAGGTGTCGATGGGCGGGAAGTGGGTGAAGATGCGGGTGCCGTCGATGCCCTCCCACCAGAAGGTGTGGTGGGGGAACTTGTTGGTCTGGTTCCAGGAGATCTTCTGGGTGAGGAACCACTCGTTGCCGGCGAGCTTGGCGAGCTGCGGGTAGGCCGCGGTGTAGCCGAAGGAGTCGGGCAGCCAGACCCCCTTGGTCTCGATGCCGAAGTGTTCGAGGAAGAACCGCTTGCCGTGGACGAGCTGGCGGGCGATGGCCTCGCCGCCGGGCAGGTTGCCGTCGGCCTCCACCCACATGCCGCCGACGGGCGCCCACTGGCCCTTCTCGACCGACTTCCTGATCCGCTCCCACACCTGCGGGTGGTTGTCGCGCACCCACGCGTACTGCTGGGCCTGCGAGCAGGCGAAGACGAACTCCTCGTACTCCTCGGCCAGGGAGGTGACGTTGGAGAAGGTGCGGGCGGTCTTGCGCTTGGTCTCGCGGATCGGCCACAGCCAGGCGGAGTCGATGTGCGCGTGGCCGACGCCGGAGATCACGTGCGCGCTGGCGTGCGCGGGCTTGGCGAGCACCGGCCGCAGCGCCTCGCGCACGGCGGCGGCCGAGCCGGCGACGTCGTCGAGGTCCAGCAGGTCGAGGGCGTGGTCGAGGGCATGCAGGATCTCGTGGCGGCGCGGGTCGTGCTCGGCGAGCTCCGCCATCAGCTCGCGCAGCACCTGCAGGTCGAGGTCGAGGTGCCAGACCTGCTCGTCCAGCACCGCGAGGTCGGCGCTTCGGAAGGTGTAGAGGGGCCGGTCGCCCGCGGTGAGGACGTCGCCGAGCGGGGTCGGGCGGGCGAAGTCGTCGGCCAGGATGTCGGGGTTGGAGGCGGCCTCGACGAGGTAGTGGACCTCCTCGCCGCCCGCCGCGGGGGCGGCGACGGGCACGTACTGGTTGAGCGGGTTGACCGCCTTCAGCGGCGTGCCGTCGGCGAGGTGGACCAGGGCCTCGGCCTGGTTGCCCGGCCAGCCGCCGACGAAGCCGAGGTCGATGACGGCCTCGACGCGCCGTCCGGCCCACTCGGCGGGCACCTGTCCCCGCATCCGGAACCAGGTGGTGCCCCAGGGCGGCCCCCAGGGGGTGTCCATGGCGAAGGGCTCGTAGGCGGCGGCCGCGGCCCGGTCGAACGGGACCGGCTCGCCCGGCGCCTGCCAGGCCTCGACCGCGAGGGGGACGGTGGCCGCGTAGACCGCGGGCTTGATGCGCTGGGTGTGGAGGCGCTGCGCGCGCTCCTCGATCCGGCGGCGTTCGTCGTGCATGAAGGGTCTCCAAGAAGCCAGGGAGCCGAGCGGAAGCCGGTTGAGAGCCGATGATGAACCGATGGGCAGCCGGTGGGGAGCCGGCCGGGGAAAGCGCTTTCCCCAAGGGAGCCTACTTGAGGTACGCCAGTTCCGGATGCGCCGCGGTGTAGCCGTCGACCAGCCGCCGGGCCACGCTCACCGAGTCGACCAGCGGGTGCAGCGCGAACGCCTTCACCGCCGTACCCCGGGAGCCGGACCCGGCCGCGGCGAGCACCTCGCGCTCGACCGCCTTCACCGCGCACACCAGTCCCGTCGCGTGGCCGGGCAGCGGGTCGACGGCGACCGGGTGAGCGCCGTTGGCGTCGACCAGGCAGGGCACCTCGATGACGGCCTCGGAGTCCAGCGCGGACAGGGTGGCGCGGTTGCGGACGTTGAGGATCAAGGTGGCGCGCTCGTCGCGGGCGATGGCCCGCATCAAGGCCAGGGCGACCTTCTCGTAGCCGCCGGAGAGGTCGTCGGCCTCGCGCTCACCGGCGCCGGCGGCCTCCCGGTTCTCCGCCATGTACGTCTCCTCGCGCTCGGCGCGGGTGCGTTCCCAGGCGTCCAGCGCCGAGCCGTCCGGGCGGCCGGCCTCCTCGTAGAAGCGGGCCTGCTGGTCGCGCAGGAAGGCGCCGCGGGTCTGCTCCGCCTGCTGGTAGGCGCGTACGGTCTCGCGGTTGAAGTAGTAGTAGTGCAGGTATTCGTTGGGGACGGCGCCCAGGGAGCGCAGCCAGTCCGCGCCGAACAGCCGGCCCTCCTCGAAGGAGCCCAGCAGGCCGGGGTCGGCGAGCAGCCGCGGGAGTTCGTCGCGGCCGGCCACGCGCAGGCCGCGGACCCAGCCGAGGTGGTTGAGGCCGACGTAGTCGATCCACGCCTCCTTCGGGTCGGCGCCCAGCACGCGGGCGATCCGGCGGCCCAGGCCGACCGGCGAGTCGCAGATGCCGATGACGCGGTCGCCGAGGTGCCGCGACATGGCCTCGGTGACCAGGCCCGCCGGGTTGGTGAAGTTGATGACCCAGGCGTCGGGGGCGAGCCGGGCGACCCGCCGGGCGATGTCGACGGCGACCGGGACCGTGCGCAGCCCGTAGGCGATGCCGCCCGCGCCGACCGTCTCCTGGCCGAGGACGCCCTGCGCCAGCGCCACCCGCTCGTCCTCCGCCCGGCCCCGCAGACCGCCGACCCGGATCGCCGAGAACACGAAGTCGGCGCCGCGCAGGGCCTCGTCGAGGTCGGTGGTGGCACTCACCTCGGGGGCGTCCGGCACGGCGGCGGCCTGCTCGGCGAGCACCCGGGTGACCGCGGCCAGCCGCCCCGCGTCCAGGTCGTGCAGCACGACCCGGGTCACCCGCCCCGGCGCGCGGTCCCCGAGCAGCGCCCCGTACACCAGCGGCACCCGGAACCCGCCGCCGCCCAGAATCGTCAGCCTCACTCCTGCACCTTTCCCGCCGGAACCGCCGCGCGGCCCGCCTCCCGCGGGGAGGAACGGGCCGGCGGGGCGGCCGGCGCGTTCGTCACCACCACGTCTGGTCCAGCCGCCCGCACGCCCCCGCCGTCCCCGTTCCCGGGGAACCCCGCGGAGCCGGCGGGCAGGACGACCTTGCCACAGGCGGCGGCCACGGCCCGCCGCTACGGCCTGCCGCTACGGCCGCCGCCGTGCCGGCTGCCGTGCCGGTCCGCGCGCGCCGGTCCGCGCGCCCGCCGGAAGGCGTCGCCGGTCGGACGGCGGGCGCGTCCTGGCCGGGAGCCCGTTCCCCGCCGGGCGGACGACGGCCCCCTCCCCCACGCCACGGCTCCCTCCGCCACCCCACTCCCTCGCGCCGTACCGTGAGGTCACGGACCTCTGTGGCAGGCAGTCTGATCACGCCTCGATACGCGGTGGCGGTCGCCCGGGGCGACGCGCGTGAGATCATCCGTCCATGAGCGGCAATGTGGAAGTGAGTGCTCTGGCGATCAACGTCACAATCCCGCAGGCGCTCCGCTGGACGGACACTCGACGCGGTGAAGCGTTCACGCTGACCACACTCAACGTCCGGCTTCTCCCGGACGGTCACCTCGCCGTGAAGGCTTACGGCAGACCAGTCGATGGTGGTCGGGGCGCATACGTCTCGTTCCCGGTCCCCGACAGACCCGAACTGGCGGCCCTGGTCGCCGACGCCGCCGGCCGTGCCGGGGCGTTGTGGGCCGCCCATCGTGGGCTCGCCTGAAGCCCAGTTCGAGTCGACGGCGGACGGCGGCAGACCCGGATTTCGTCCCCCTGCCCCGAGCGACTGCGACAGCAGTGCGAGGGCGTGATGTGACGGTTCCCGACGGGCTCGAAGTGGTGGGAGAGTCCCTGAGCGGAAGCAGCAGGACGTGCGGAACGACGGGGCGTGGAAAGCGGGCGCCGCGCTGTGGAAGTCTCGGCCGATTCGCACTATTCATGCGGTGAACTCACTTGTGCTGCAAGGACTTTCCTTGTTTTAAGCCTTGACGACCGAAGGGACGGAGAGCACATTGGGGCCACTTTGAGAGCGCTCTCACACTGCTCCCGAAGGCACCAGGCACCCCACGCATGAAACCCCGCATGGAACCCCGTACCCGAGAGGCACCCCACATGAGTGACACCTCCGGCACGTACCGCAGACGGCGCCCGCTGCGGCGGGTGCTCGTCGCCGCCCTCGGCACCCTCGGCCTGACGGCCGCCGCCGCCACCATCGCCGTACCGTCCGCGAACGCCTCCGCGCCCACGCCGCCGGCGGGCTGGACGCAGGTGTTCGTGGACGACTTCAACGGCGCCGCCGGCTCCGGCGTCAACACCGCGAACTGGCTCTACGACACCGGGACGTCCTACCCGGGCGGCGCCGCCAACTGGGGCACCGGCGAGGTCGAGACGATGACGAACAGCACGAGCAACGTCTCGCTCGACGGCAACGGCAACCTGCGCATCACCCCGCTGCGCGACTCCGCCGGCCGCTGGACCTCGGGCCGCATCGAGACCCAGCGCACCGACTTCCAGCCGCCGTCGGGCGGCAAGCTGCGCGTCGAGGCGCGCCTCCAGATGCCCGACGTCACCGGCACCGCGGCGGAGGGCTACTGGCCGGCGTTCTGGATGCTGGGCGCCCCCTTCCGCGGCAACTACCAGAACTGGCCGGGCGTCGGCGAGCTGGACATCATGGAGAACGTCCAGGGCCTGAACAAGGTCTGGGCGACGATGCACTGCGGCACCAACCCGGGCGGCCCGTGCAACGAGACGTCCGGCATCGGCAACTCCGTCGCGTGTCCGAACACCACCTGCCAGTCGGGCTTCCACACCTACGCCATGGAGTGGGACCGCTCGGTGAGCCCGGAGGCGATCCGCTTCTACGTCGACGGCGTCAACTACCACACGGTGACGGCCAGTCAGATGGACGCGACGACGTGGGCCAACGCCACCAACCACGGCTTCTTCGTCATCCTGAACGTGGCGATGGGCGGCGGCTTCCCGGACGCCTTCGGCGGCGGCCTGGACGCCGACACCCAGCCGGGCCATCCGATGGTCGTCGACTACGTCCAGGTCCTCCAGGCGGGCGGTGGGAGCGGTACCACACCGCCGCCCTCCGGCAACCGTGACGCCTACAGCGCCATCCAGGCCGAGTCGTACGACAGCCAGTCCGGCGTGGTCACCGAGACCACCTCCGACACCGGCGGCGGCCAGGACATCGGCTACCTCGCCAATGGCGACTGGGCGCTGTACAAGGGCGTCAACTTCGGCTCCACGGCGGCCACTCAGTTCTTCGCGAGGGTGGCCAGCGGCGCCGCGTCCGGGGTCAGCGGCCTGGTCGAGGTACGGCTGGACAGCCGCACCAGCACCCCGGTCGGCAGTTTCGCGCTGGCCAGCACGGGCGGCTGGCAGACCTGGAAGACGGTCCCGGCCAACATGAGTGCGGTGACCGGCACGCACGACGTCTACCTCACCTTCTCCAGCGGCCAGCCGTCCGACTTCGTCAACGTCAACTGGTTCGACTTCGGCCACTGACCGGCCATGGAGCGGCCACGGGCCAGCCACTGACGGGCCACTGACCGCCGCCGTACGGCCACCGACCGGCCGGTCGCGGCCCGGTCGCGGCCCGCGAGGGGGCTCCACGCGCGCGTGGAGCCCCCTTCCCGTGCATCAGCGCATCTCCGCCCGGAACGCCGCCGGAGTCAGGTCCGTGTGCTGCTGGAAGAACTTGGAGAAGTTCGCGGCGTCCGGGAAGCCGACCGCGGCGCCGACGCGGCCGATGGGCAGGTCGGTGTGGGCCAGCAGCCGCTTGGCCTCCAGGACGACCCGTTTGTCGATGAAGCCCTTGGGCGTCTCGCCGGTGGCGGCGCGCACCGCGCGCACCAGGGTGCGGCGGGAGTAGCCGAGGGCGTCGGCGTAGGCGCTGACGCTGTGGTTGGTGGCGAAGTCCTCCTCCACCGCGTCCCGGAAGAGCGTGAACGTCGTGTCGGCCTGCCGGCGTGCCGCCTCCGCGGAGTTCGCCGCCAGGTGCGCGAGCCGCAGCAGGAACGCGGTGAGCGAGTGGCGCAGCACCGCCGTGTGCAGGCCCGGCGGCAGCGTGGCCGTGTCCTCGTACTCGCGCCGCAACTGGTCCAGGGAGTCGCGCAGGCCGGCCAGCCGGGCGCCGTCGGGGCGCAGCAGCGGCGGCAGGTCGTAGCGGTACAGGCCGGTCTCCTCCACCGTGGCGCGGGGCAGGAAGCCCGGTTGCATGGTCAGGACGGTTCCGCGGTACTCGTCCGACTCGGAGAAGCGGTGGACCTGTCCGGGTCGGATCCACAGCAGGTCTCCGGCCGTCGCCCGGTACTCGGCGAAGTCGACCATGTGACGGACCAGGCCCTCGCTGAACAGCATGACGACGTGGAAGTCGATGCGGTGCACCCGGTGCGGGGACGCGGCGGAGTGCCACGTGGGGTCCGCGCCCATCGGGCCCACCCGCATGCCGACTCCGCCGACGCTCAGCTCGACCGGGAAGGGGAACGTCCTGATACCGCCGTCGTCGCCGTCCGCGCCGTCGTCACCGGCTCTCCCTCGGATGTTGTCGTCCGCCATGTCCTTCTCGTCCCGCCCCGCCGACGTTCCCGCTCGTGCCGACGTTCCCGCTCGTGCCGATGTTCTCTCCGGTGTCCCACTTTCACCACAGGCTGACACAACGGCACCTTCCCCCGTAAAAGTCAGACTTTTAAGTTTGAACGCGTTCGTCAGACCCCTTCGCTCGGATCGAGGATTTCTTGAAGATGAGCACGCAGATTGCGGACCGCTTGGAATGGACCGAACTCGACCGGCGTGCCGTCGACACCGCCCGCCTGCTGGCGGCCGACGCCGTGCAGAAGGTGGGGAACGGCCACCCGGGCACCGCCATGAGCCTGGCGCCGGCGGCATACACGATCTTTCAGAAGGTGATGCGTCACGATCCGGCCGACCCGGAGTGGACCGGCCGTGACCGCTTCGTGCTGTCCCCCGGGCACACCTCGCTGACCCTCTACACCCAGCTCTACCTCGCCGGGTACGAGCTCGGTCTGGACGATCTGAAGGCCTTCCGCACCCGCGGCTCGAAGACCCCCGGCCACCCGGAGTACGGGCACACCGCCGGCGTCGAGACCACCACCGGCCCGCTGGGCCAGGGCGTCGCCAACGCCGTCGGCATGGCGATGGCGGCCCGCTACGAGCGCGGTCTGTTCGACCCCGGGGCCCCCGACGGCGCCTCCCCCTTCGACCACACCGTCTGGGCGATCGTCTCCGACGGCGACCTGGAGGAGGGCGTCTCCGCGGAGGCGTCCTCGCTGGCCGGGCACCAGCGGCTCGGCAACCTCGTCCTGCTGTACGACGACAACCACATCTCCATCGAGGGCGACACCGCGACCGCGTTCTCCGAGGACGTGCTGGGGCGGTACGCGGCCTACGGCTGGCACACCCAGCGCGTCGAGCCGGCCGGGAACGGCGACGTCGACGTGCACGCCCTGTACGCGGCGCTGCGGGCGGCGCAGGCCGAGACCGGGCGCCCGTCCATCATCGCGATGCGGACGATCATCGCCTGGCCCGCGCCCCACGCCCAGAACACCGAGGCCGCGCACGGCTCGGCGCTCGGCGCGGACGAGGTCGCCGCCACCAAGCGCGTCCTCGGCTTCGACCCCGAGCGCGCCTTCCAGGTGGACGCCGACGTCCTCGCCCACACCCGGGGCGCCCTCGACCGCGGCGCGGAGGCGCACGCCGCCTGGGACAAGCGGCTGGAGGAGTGGCGCGGCACGCACCCCGAGCGGGCGGAGCTGTTCGACCGGATCGTCGCCGGACGGCTGCCCGACGGCTGGCAGGACGCCCTGCCGGTGTTCGAGGAGGGCAAGGCGGTCGCCACGCGTGCCGCGTCCGGCAGGGTGCTGCAGGCGCTGGGCGCGGTGATCCCCGAGCTGTGGGGCGGCTCCGCCGACCTGGCCGGCTCCAACAACACCACCATCGACAAGACGTCGTCGTTCCTGCCGGAGGGCAACCCGCTGCCCGGCGCCGACCCGTACGGCCGCACGATCCACTTCGGCATCCGCGAGTTCTCGATGGCCGCGGAGATGAACGGCATCGCGCTGCACGGCAACACGCGGATCTACGGCGGCACGTTCCTCGTCTTCTCCGACTACATGCGCAACGCCGTACGCATGTCGGCGCTGATGCAGCTGCCGGTGACGTACGTGTGGACGCACGACTCCATCGGCCTCGGCGAGGACGGCCCGACCCACCAGCCCGTCGAGCACCTGGCGTCGCTGCGCGCGATCCCCGGCCTGAACGTGGTCCGCCCGGCGGACGCCAACGAGACCGCCGTCGCCTGGGCCGAGATCCTCGAGCGGCACGCCACCCGCCCCGCCCCGCACGGGCTAGCGCTGACCCGCCAGGGCGTGCCGACGTACGCGCCGAACCCGGACGCGGCCAAGGGCGGCTACGTGCTGCGTGAGTCGTCCACGACGGCCCCCGAGGTGATCCTGATCGCCACCGGTTCCGAGGTGCAGCTCGCGGTGGCGGCGCGCGAGCTGCTGGAGGCCGACGGCGTCGGCACCCGGGTGGTGTCGATGCCGTCCGTGGAGTGGTTCGAGGAGCAGCCGCGCGAGTACCGCGAGCGGGTGCTGCCGCCGCGGGTGCGGGCGCGGGTCGCCGTCGAGGCCGGGATCGGCCTGACCTGGCACCGCTTCGTGGGCGACGCCGGCCGCATCGTCTCCCTGGAGCACTTCGGCGCCTCCGCGGCCGCCGGGACCCTGTTCGCCGAGTTCGGCTTCACCCCGGAGAACGTGGTCGCCGCCGCCCGGGAATCGCTGGCCGCCGCCCGCGGTTGACGCGATCGCGAGGAAGAAGATGATCAAGAAGAAGATGATCACTGTGAGCGAAGCGGCCGCGACCGCGGGAGCGCTCGAGTCCGGGGCGCCCCGGCAGGACCTGCCGGACGCGGTGACGAAATCCATGAACCACAAGGGAGTTGATGCCGCATGAGCGCCACTCCGCTGGAGGAGGTGACGGCTCCGGCCACCGGATGGGACAACCCGCTGCGGGACGCCCGTGACCGCCGGCTGCCCCGCGTCGCGGGCCCGTCCGGCCTGGTCATCTTCGGCGTCACCGGCGACCTGTCCCGCAAGAAGCTGATGCCGGCCGTGTACGACCTCGCCAACCGGGGCCTGCTGCCGCCGGGCTTCTCGCTCGTCGGCTTCGCCCGCCGCGACTGGGAGGACCAGGACTTCGCGCAGGTCGTCCACGACGCCGTGCGCGACCACGCCCGTACGCCGTTCCGCGAGGAGGTCTGGCAGCAGCTCGCCGAGGGCATGCGGTTCATCCCGGGCGACTTCGACGACGACACGGCGTTCAAGCAGCTGCGGCGGACCGTCGACGAGCTCGACAAGGCCCGCGGCACGAGCGGCAACTACGCCTTCTACCTGTCCGTGCCGCCGAAGTTCTTCCCGAAGGTCGTGCGGCAGCTGAAGAAGCACGGGCTGGCCGACGCCCCCGAGGGGTCCTGGCGGCGCGCGGTCATCGAGAAGCCGTTCGGCCACGACCTGGCGAGCGCGCGTGAGCTGAACGCGATCGTGCACGACGTGTTCGAGCCGGACCAGGTCTTCCGCATCGACCACTACCTGGGCAAGGAGACCGTCCAGAACATCCTGGCGCTGCGCTTCGCCAACCAGCTCTTCGAGCCGGTGTGGAACCGGTCGTACGTGGACCACGTGCAGATCACCATGGCCGAGGACATCGGCATCGGCGGCCGGGCCGGCTACTACGACGGCATAGGCTCGGCCCGCGACGTCATCCAGAACCACCTGCTGCAACTGCTGGCGCTGACCGCCATGGAGGAGCCCGCCTCCTTCGACGCGCCGTCGCTGCTCATGGAGAAGCTGAAGGTCCTCCGGGCCGTGAAGCTGCCGGAGGACCTGGACCGGCACACCGTGCGGGCGCAGTACACGGGCGCCTGGCAGGGCGGCGAGAAGGTGCGCGGCTACCTGGAGGAGGACGGCATCGACCCGGCCTCCGCCACCGACACCTACGCGGCGGTCCGGCTGAACGTCGACAACCGCCGCTGGGCCGGCGTCCCCTTCTACCTGCGCACCGGCAAGCGGCTGGGCCGCCGGGTCACCGAGATCGCGGTGGTCTTCCAGCGGGCGCCGCACTCCCCGTTCGACACCACGGCGACGGAGGAGCTGGGCCAGAACGCGATCGTCATCCGGGTCCAGCCGGACGAGGGCGTCACCGTCCGCTTCGGTTCGAAGGTGCCGGGCACGTCGATGGAGATCCGGGACGTGACCATGGACTTCGCCTACGGCGAGTCGTTCACCGAGTCGAGCCCGGAGGCGTACGAGCGCCTCATCCTGGACGTGCTGCTCGGCGACGCCAACCTCTTCCCCCGTCACCAGGAGGTGGAAGAGTCGTGGCGGATCCTCGACCCGATCGAGGAGCACTGGGCGACCAACGGCAGGCCCGCGCGGTACGCCGCGGGCAGCTGGGGACCCGGGGAAGCCGACGAGATGCTCGCACGAGACGGACGGAGCTGGCGCAGGCCATGAAGATCGACCTGACGGACACCACGGCAAGCAAGATCAACAAGGCGCTGGTGCAAGGTCGCCGCGCCCTCGGCACACCCGCCGTGGGCATGGTGCTGACGATGGTGATCGTCACCGACGAGGAGAACGCCTACGACTCGATCAAGGCGGCCGAGGAGGCCTCGCACGAGCATCCCTCGCGCACCCTGGTCGTCATCAAGCGGCACGCCCGCACCCCGCGCGACCGCCACAACTCCCACCTCGACGCCGAGGTGCGGGTGGGCGCCGACGCGGGCACCGGCGAGACCGTCGTCCTGCGCACGTACGGCGAGGTGTCCGAGCACGCCGACTCCGTCGTCCTGCCGCTGCTGCTGCCCGACGCGCCGGTCGTCGTGTGGTGGCCGGTGGAGGCGCCGGAGGAACCCGCCAAGGACCCGCTGGGCGCCCTCGCGCAGCGCAGGATCACCGACCTGTACGCCGCCGAGAACCCGCTGGAGGCCCTCCGGGCCCGCGCCCGCTCCTACGCGCCCGGCGACACCGACCTCGCCTGGACCCGGCTGACCCCGTGGCGTTCCATGCTGGCCGCGGCCCTGGACCAGGCCCGGACCAGGATCGTCTCGGGTGCGGTGGAGGCCGAGGCCGACAACCCGGCCGCCGAGCTGCTGGCACGCTGGCTGGAGGCGCGGCTGCACGTGAAGATCGACCGGATCGTCACCGCCGGCCCGGTGGTCACCGCGGTGCGCCTGGGCACCCAGCAGGGCGAGATCGTCATCGACCGCCCCGAGGGTCCGCTGGCCACGCTGACCCTGCCGCACCAGCCTTCCCGCACCCTCGCGCTGAAGGTCCGCACCACCTCCGAACTCATCGCCGAGGAACTGCGCCGCCTCGACGCGGACGAGATGTACGCCGTCGCCCTGCGCGGCGAGTCCCCCAAGGAGAACGCCTCTCATGTCTGACGCCCCCCAGCTCACCCGGCGGCCCGAGTGGACCGCCCTGCAGGACCACCGCGCCCAGCGACAGCCGCACCTGCGCGAGCTGTTCGCCTCGGACCCGGGGCGTGCGCAGCGGTACGTGGTCCGCGTGGGCGACCTGCGCATCGACTACTCCAAGCACCTGATCACCGACGAGACCCTGGCCCTGCTGCGCGAGCTGGCCGCCGCCACCGACGTGTTCGGCCTGCGCGACGCGATGTTCCGCGGCGAGAAGATCAACACGACCGAGGACCGGGCGGTGCTGCACACCGCGCTGCGCGCCCCGCGCGAGGCGGTGATCGAGGTCGACGGCGAGAACGTCGTGCCCAAGGTCCACGAAGTCCTCGACAAGATGGCCGGCTTCGCCGAGCGCGTCCGCTCCGGCGAGTGGACCGGCCACACCGGCCGGCGCATCAAGAACGTCGTCAACATCGGCATCGGCGGCTCCGACCTGGGCCCGGCGAT
>NZ_JBFADM010000112.1:0-13890 GCF_040641355.1 Streptomyces sp. NPDC020996 | reverse complement strand
CCACCAGCAGCCCGCCGGCCAGCGGACCCGCGGCCATCGACAGGCCGACCACCCCGCCCCACACGCCTATCGCGCGGGCGCGCTCACGCGGGTCCCCGGGCTCGGACGGCTGCCGTGGAGGGCGCGGGGGGCGCGGGGGAGGGGTTCCGAAGTGCCGTACCACGGTCGGGGCGCCGTACACGTCCGGCTCGGCGGGCGGCGGACCGCCGGGATTCCGCGCGTCGCCGTCGGCCGGCCGTGCGCTTCCCCGGTCACCGCCGTGGCGCGCGCCCTGGAAGAGCCCCGGCCCGTCCGGCGGCCGCGCGTCCTCCGGCTCCCGCAGCTCGTCCGGTACGAGCAGGTAGGGGTTGGTGGCGGGGTTCGGCGGCCGGTACGGCACACCGGGCTCGTACGGCCCGGCCCCACCACCGGCCCCACCACCGGAGACGGCCGCACCGGAGACGCCCTCGCCGTCAACGTCCCCGTCCCCGGCCCCGCCGCCGACGCCGCCCGTCCCCAGGGCCTCCGGGACCTCCAGGGCCTCCGGGTCACCCCCACCGCCCCCTGCCGCCCCTGCGGCCGGTCCGGCCTCCGCCACGGGCGCGACCGCGCGAGCCAAAGGTGCCGCACGCCGCCCCGCCGCCCCGCCGGCCCACGCCAGCAGCGCCCCCGCCGCTCCCGCTCCCGCGCCCCACAGGGCGCCCAGCAGCAGTGCCGTCCCCAGCCGCCCGTGCAGCCAGATCCCGGCGCCGAACGCGTCGAAGCCCAGCACGGACAGCGAGGCGTCCACCGACACCTCCGTCAGCCAGGCGAGCAACGGCAGCGCCACCGCCGTGGCGAAGCCGAGCCGCAGCGCGCACCGCCCCGCGAACCCGGCGGCCCCCGGCTCGCCCGCGGGCCCGCCCGCCACCGGCGTCCGCACCGCGGTCAGCACGCCCGCCAGCAGCATCGTCACCGCCGCCGCGACGGCCAGCAGCCACACCCGGCCGTCCAGCTCCGCCAGCCGGCCCAGCGTCACCGGCTGGTCGGTGCTCGCGGTGAGCAGGTCGTCCAGCGGATCGGGCAGCAGCCGGGCGAGTTCGCCGGTCGCCCTGCCGTCGAACGGCAGGAACAGGCCGACCGGCATGCCCAGCCAGGCGCCGTTCGGCGCGCCGAGCAGCGCGGCGCCCGCGATGCGCCGGGGATGGGCGTCGCCGATCGCCGCGTACGCCGCCGCCGCGAGGCCCGCCACCACCGCCGCCAGCAGCACCGTGACGAGGGCGGACACGGCCGGACGCACGACGCGGTGCGCCGCCTGCCAGCCGCGCGGCAGGGGGGTGCGGCGTGAGGCCAGCACCGCGATCAGCAGGATCCCGGCCGACCAGCCGAGCCCGCCGAGCAGCGTCGGCGCCGTGTCGACGGTGAAGCCCACGGCCGCCTTCGCGTGGATGAGGTCGCCGACGTTGTCGGGCAGCAGCCCGCCGAGGTCGCCGAGGTCGCCGAGACCGGGGATGCTGATGCCCCCGCCGGCTCCGGTGGGCAGCCTGCCGAGGCCCAGCGAGCCGCCGTCGATCGTGATCACGTCGTGACCGGCCCAGGCCAGTCCGCCCAGCGTCGCGACGAACAGCGCGACCACCGCGCCCGCGCGCGCGAGCAGTTCGGCCGGCGCGATCACGACGCCAGCCGCGCGCAGGGACCGCAGGAAGAACCACGACAGCAGGAGCGCCCCGACCAGGCTGACCCCCAGTGGCGTGATCGTGACGGCCGTGTGGGCCTCAGCGCCCTTCAGGCCGAACGCGGACACATCACCGGACGGCGTGATCGAACCCCCCGCCCCGAGGGCCACGACCGCCGCGGTCATCGGCCCGAGCGAGCCCGCCGAGTCGGCCTCCAGCAGGTGCAGTCCGAGCGCCGCCGTGCCCGCCATCCCGATCAACGCCCAGCTCACGGAGGCGATCGCGGACAACAGGACGTCGGCCCACGGCACCCTCCTGCCGTACTCCGCGCTCTCGACGCTCGACCACGTGCTCGACGACGTGCTCAACGACAGCCCCCCCGATCCGCGGCGCGGCCCGGTGGCCGCGCATGTCCCCCTCGCGTGGATTACCACTCTCCGGGTCGATTTCCACCCCGTCAACGGAACCAGCCGTTGCGTAAGCGCGTGCTTTTCACAAGGCCCGGCTTTCGGTCAGGGGGCGGAGCCTGAAATAGTTCCCGACGATGTTCGACATCCCTAGACTCCCTGTGACGGGGGTAACTCGGGGGACTACTCAGTGGGGCATGGAGTGCCGGAACTCGTACTGGAATCGAATGGACGTACCTGGACGCTCGACGCGTCCAGGACTTACACCCTCGGACGCGATCCGCAGGGCGACATCGTGCTCGACGACGCCAGGGTGTCCTGGCGTCACGCCACGATCAGCTGGAGCGGCCGCAGTTGGGTCATCGAGGACCACGGCAGCACCAACGGCACGTTCGTGCAGGGCCAGCGGATCCATCAGCTGGAACTCGGACCCGGCGCGTCGGTGAACCTCGGCAACCCGACGGACGGCCCACGCCTGAACGTCTCCGGCGCGGCGGCGGCCGTCGCCCAGCCGCAGCAGCAGCCGTACGCAGCCCAGGGGGCGAACCCGGGCTGGGCCCCGCAGACGCCCCAGCAGGCGCCGCCGCAGCAGGCCGGCTGGCAGCAGCCGCAGGCCACACCGCAACAGGCCGCGCCCATTCCCTCGCAGCCGGGGCCCGGTGGTGGCGCGGGGGCGCCGCCGGTCTACGGCGACCGCAGCCCGACGACGTTCCACCAGTTCTCACTCGACCGCGTCATGCGCATCGGCCGCGCCCTGGAGAACGACCTGGTCGTCTCCGACCTGCAGGTCTCCCGGCACCACGCCGAGTTCCACGCCACGCCGGACGGCCGCCTGGAGATCCGCGACCTTGGCTCGCACAACGGCACCTACGTCAACGGTCAGCCGATAGCCAAGGGCGGCTCGCAGCTGCTGGGCCCCACCGACATCATCGGCGTCGGCCACTCGACGTTCCGGATCGTCGGCGACCGCCTCGAGGAGTTCGTCGACACCGGTGAGGTGTCCTTCTCCGCCCGCCACCTGACCGTGACGGTCGACGGGGGCAAGCAGATCCTGAAGGACGTCTCCTTCGGCGTCCCCGAGAAGTCGCTGATCGCGGTGATCGGTCCGTCCGGCTCGGGCAAGTCGACGCTGCTGAAGGCGCTCACCGGCTACCGGCCCGCCAACCAGGGCGACGTCCTCTACGACAACCGCAACCTGTACAAGCAGTTCGCCGAGCTGCGCCAGCGCATCGGTCTGGTCCCGCAGGACGACATCCTGCACAAGGAGCTGACCGTCAAGAAGGCCCTCAAGTACGCGGCCAAGCTCCGCTTCCCGGCCGACACCACGGCCGCCGAGCGCGAGGCCCGCATCGACGAGGTGCTGCGCGAGCTGAAGCTGGACATCCACAAGGAGAAGAAGGTCACCTCCCTCTCCGGTGGCCAGCGCAAGCGCGTCTCCGTCGCCCTGGAACTGCTCACCAAGCCGTCGCTGATCTTCCTCGACGAGCCGACCTCCGGCCTCGACCCGGGCATGGACCGCGATGTCATGCAGCTGCTGCGCGGTCTCGCCGACGACGGCCGCACGGTCCTCGTCGTCACCCACTCCGTCGCCGAGCTGGCGCTGTGCGACAAGCTGCTGGTGATGGCGCCGGGCGGCGCGGTCGCCTACTTCGGCCCGCCGGAGGAGGCACTGAACTTCTTCGGCTACGACACCTGGGCCGACGTCTTCTCCGCCTTCGAGAACTACCGGGACTACGACTGGGCGGGACGCTGGAAGGGCTCGCAGCACTACCAGATGTACGCCGCGGACATCGACGCCGTCGCGCCGCAGTCCGTACAGGTGCCCCCGATGCAGGGGATGCGGCCGCCCAAGCCGCAGGGCTGGATGTCGCAGTTCGTCACGCTGGTGCGCCGCTACGTGGCGGTGATCGCGTCCGACAAGGGCTTCCTGGCGCTGATGGTGATCCTGCCGGCGGTCCTCGGCGCGGTGAGCCTGCTCATCGACTCGGGCAACAGCCTGCTGCCCAACCCGTTCAACCCGCAGACCGGCCGGATCATCCCCAACGGCACGGCCACCACGGTCCTGCTGATCCTCGCGGTCGGCGCGTGTTTCGCCGGCGCCGCGAACTCCGTCCGAGAGCTGATCAAGGAACGGGTCATCTACGAGCGGGAACGCGCGACCGGCCTGTCCCGCAGCGCCTACCTGATGTCCAAGGTGTTCGTGCTCGGCGCGATCACCGTGTTCCAGGGCGGCCTGGTCGGCGCCATCGGCTTCTTCAACCGGGAGATCCCGGAGCAGGGCCTGGTGTTCGGCAGCGCCACCATCCTGGAGCTCTCCGTGCCGATCATGGCCCTGGGCTTCACCTCGATGATGTTCGGCCTGATCATCTCCTCGCTGGTGAAGACGGCCGAGAAGACCATGCCACTGCTGGTCATGTTCGCGATCATCCAGGTCGTGTTCACCGGCTGCCTGTTCACCCTGAACGGCTCGATCGGCGTCAACCAGTTCTCGTTCCTGATGCCGTCGCGGTGGGCGGTCGCCGCCGCGGGCGCCACGCTGGACTTCAACAAGATCGCCCCGCCGAAGCCCGGCGAGAGCAATGACCCGCTGTGGGAGCACACCGTCGGCACCTGGTGCGTGGACATGCTCGCCCTGATCGCCCTCGGCGTGGTCTGCGGCTTCTTCGTGGCCCGCTTCCTGCGCCGGCACGAGCCCGAGGTCATGCGCAAGTAGCGGCGCGACAGTGATCAGGGCCCGCAAGGCCCGTACGGCCCCGAAGGGCGGCACCCGTCAGGAGGTGCCGCCCTTCGGCGTCATGTACCGAGGTCCGCGCTGACCTCGGTGACCTCAGTACGCGCTGTTGACGTTGTCGATCGAGCCGTACCGGTGGGCCGCGTAGTTGGCCGCGGCGGTGATGTTGGCGACCGGGTCGTAGATGTTCCAGGACGTGCCCGGGACGTGGTACGCCTGGAAGGTCGGCGGGATCACCTGCAGCAGGCCCTTCGACGGGATGCCGTTGATGGCGTTGATGTCCCAGTTGTTGATCGCGTTCGGGTTGCCCGAGGACTCACGCATGATGTTCCGGTGCAGGCCGCTGTAGCTGCCCGGGATGCCCTTGGACCTCATGATGTCCAGGGAATGCCTGATCCAGCCGTCGAGGTTGTTGGCGTACGTCTTCGCGGCCACCGACTCGATCGCGGGGCGCCAGGCGGACCGGTTCGCGGCCTCCGCCTTGCGCGCCGCCTCGGCCTTCTTCCTGGCCGCGGCCTCGGCGGCGGCCTGCTTCCGGGCGGCGGCCCGAGCGTCGGCCCTGGCCTTCGCGTCCGCCTTCGCCCTGGCGGCGGCCTCGGCCTTCGCCTGCGCCCTGGCCTTGATGGCCTCCGCCTTCAGACTGGCGCCGGCGAGCTGGTCGGTGACGCTGGCCCGGACGTCCTTGATCTGCTCGGAGCTGTAGGCCACACGTGCCGTGGAATCAGCCTCGCTCGTGGTCTTCGTCCCGGATCCGCCGGGCACCGCGGTGAAGGCGAGGGCTGCGGCGCCGAGGGCGGCGACACCGCTCAGCGCGACCTTGTGGTGCCGGGTCAGCACACGACTGAGACCACGAACAGGGGTGTTTTCGAGCATGGCAGACGGACCTCTTCGAATAGCGCGGAAATCGCTCTGAGTCCGGCGGGGGACAGGGGTCCGCCCCGCACTAGGGCCGCGGGGGAAACCGCGGCGCTGAGCGACGGGAGCAATTCTTAGCGGCCGCAAAATTCTGTGGCAACGGTGTGACGTACGATCCCAGGTAGTGGATCAGGTGTGGGTAAAGCGGGACAGACTGGGGTGTCTTTCCCGCTCATGGAGGCGGACCTGGTCTCCTACCGCCCTTCGTACGTGACGTGCGCCCTGTGCCCGGCGTCACACCGACCGCGCGCCGGTCTCACAAGAAGTTGCGCCCGCAATGCTCTGCGTGAGGAGTCGCCGGCGGGAGCCGCCCCTGCGGGCCGCCGGCTCCGCGGCCCGCACCGCCGCGTCCCCACGGCGACGGCCTCACGCGGACAGCGGCTGCTCCCGCTCCACGCGGGAGCAGCGGACGGACCGCCCGTGCTCCCGCAGCAGCCCGAGCACGCCGCCCGCCCGGCACCGCGCCCACCACAGCCGCTCACCGGCCGGCGGTTCCTCCGGCACCAGCCGCACGCCCCGGGCGGCGGCCACCCATTACCTGCGGGCCCGCCCGCGTGTGCCTGCGGGCCCGTCCGCACGCGCGCGTGCGGAGAAGCGCACCACCACGCGCGCGCCCGATCCGCCCGTCCACGGCGTCGGCCAGGGGCGGCCAGCGTCGGCGAGGTGTTCAGCACGAGCGGGTCCCCGGCCCGCAGCAGGCCCCACAGGGCGCCGCCGTCAGCAGCCCGGGCCGCCCGCACTGCCTGCGACCCTGATCGCGACGACACGGATCCTCGATCGCGACGACACGGATCCTCCGGCCGACGTCGCGGACCGGGGGACCTCCGGCCTAGGACCACGGGCCCGGGCGATGGCCGTCGCCGGTCCGATCCGGCTGTCACACCCCGCCGGTACCGTGAGGACATGAGTCGAGGTCCCCGGTCCGGTCTCGCGGCGGTCAGTTCCGCGCTGCTGGCCATGAGCAGACATCTGGAGATGCGCGACGTCCTCAAGACGATCGTCGCCTCGGCCCGTGAGCTGCTCGGCGCGCAGTACGCCGCGCTCGGCGTCCCCGACGACCACGGAGGCTTCGCCCAGTTCGTGGTGGACGGCGTCAGCGACGCACAGTGGAAGGCCATCGGCCCGCTCCCGCGCCAGCACGGCATCCTCGCCGCGATGCTGCACGAGGCCGGCCCCGAGCGACTCGCCGACGTGCGCGAGGACCCCCGCTTCGAAGGCTGGCCGTCCGCCCACCCCGAACTGTCCGACTTCCTGGGCCTGCCCATCCGCGACGGCGACGAGACCATCGGCGCGCTGTTCCTCGCCAACAAGAACTGCCGCGATCCGCAAGGCGGCTGCGGCTTCACCGAAGAGGACGAGGAACTCCTGGCCATCCTCGCGCAGCACGCGGCCATCGCCCTCACCAACGCCCGCCTGTACGAACGCAGCCGCGAACTGACGATCGCCGAGGAGCGCTCCCGGCTCGCCCACGACCTGCACGACGCGGTCAGCCAGAAACTGTTCTCGCTGCGCCTGACCGCCCAGGCCGCCGCCGCGCTCGTCGACCGCGACCCGTCCCGCGCCAAGGGCGAGCTGCAGCAGGTGGCCGCGCTCGCCGCCGAGGCCGCCGACGAACTGCGCGCCGCCGTCGTCGAACTGCGGCCCGCCGCGCTCGACGAGGACGGCCTCGTGGCCACCCTGCGCACCCAGGTCCAGGTCCTCGACCGCGCCCACACCGCACGCGTGACCTTCACCAACGCCGGCTTCCGCGCCCTGCCCGCGGCCCAGGAGGAGGCCATGCTGCGGGTCGCCCAGGAGGCCCTGCACAACGCCCTGCGGCACTCCGGCGCCGAGCACGTCGACGTGACCGTGGGCCGGCGCGGCTGCGGTGCCGCGCTGCGGATCACGGACGACGGCCGGGGATTCGACCCGCGGTCGGTACGGAGCGCGGGGCGCCACCTGGGCCTGGTGTCCATGCGTGACCGGGCGAGCGGGGTCGGCGGCACGCTGGCCGTGGAGTCGGCGCCCGGCAAGGGCACCACGGTCGAGATGGAGGTTCCCGGTGGCTGACGCGATCAAGGTGCTGGTCGTCGACGACCACCAGGTCGTCCGCCGGGGCCTGCGCACGTTCCTGGAGGTGCAGGAGGACATCGAGGTCGTGGGCGAGGCGGCCGACGGCGCCGACGGGGTGGCCCGCGCGGAGGAGCTGCGGCCCGACGTCGTGCTGATGGACGTCAAGATGCCCGGGATGGACGGCGTGGCGGCGCTCCGCAGACTCCGCGAGCTGGGCAATCCCGCGCGCGTGCTCATCGTGACCAGCTTCACCGAACAGCGCACGGTCGTCCCCGCCCTGCGCGCGGGAGCCGCCGGTTACGTCTACAAGGACATCGATCCGGACGCGCTGGCCGGCGCCATCCGCTCCGTACACGCCGGACACGTCCTGCTCCAGCCCGAGGTGGCCGACGTCCTGCTGTCCCAGGAGGACGCCGGCCCGGGCCAGGGAAGGGCCGGTTCGCTCACCGAACGGGAGCGTGAGGTGCTCGGCCTGATCGCCGACGGCCGCTCGAACCGGGAGATCGCGCGTGCCCTGGTCCTGTCCGAGAAGACGGTGAAGACGCACGTCTCGAACATCCTGATGAAACTCGACCTGGCGGACCGCACCCAGGCCGCACTCTGGGCGGTACGCCATGGAGTGGCCGACGGTTCCGCTCCGGACTGAGATTCATACTGTCGTGGGGATGTCCCCCGCCTGACGCATCCTCCGGGAGTCTCCGCCGTTCTCCAGTGCGTGCCGCGGCGACTGCCGCGGCAGTCACCAGGAGGGGTAGTCAAGTGAAGAACCTGAAGAAGGCAGTGGCCGTGACGATGGTGGCCGGCGGACTGGTCGCCGCCGGATCCGGACTGGCCTCCGCCACCGACGGCGCGTGGGCCGGCGGCGCGGCCCAGGGCTCCCCGGGCGTCCTGTCGGGCAACGTCGTCCAGGCCCCGGTGCACCTGCCGGTGAACGTGGCCGGCAACACCGTGAACGTCGTCGGCGCGCTGAACCCGGCCTTCGGCAACCTGGGCGTCAACCACTGACGCCCGCCGCACACGATCGCTGATCTCCGGCCTCCCGGGCCCCACCCGGGAGGCCACCCGCCCCACGGCGTCACGCCCGCCCGCGCAGCCACCGGGCGCGGGCTCAAGCCCGGCCGCCGACGCCACCCGCTTCCGTGCGCCGGCGTTCAGCCCGACGGCCTGCCGCCGGCACACCGACCGCCCGGATTCCCCGGCGGCTGACCGCCGCTACCGCGGCGTGCACCTCCCCGGCGGGCCCACACATGATGACCGCCCGCCCGCGCACCGCGGTCACGGAGCCGTCCGCTTCCCGGCCGGCGGCGCCCAGGCCGGTGGATCCCCGGCCGACGGCGCCAGGCCGTCCGGCCGTCCGCTGCCGGTCCGCCCCGCTGCCGGTCCGCCCCGCTGCCGGTCCGCCCCCGGTGCGCCGCCCCGGCTCACCTTCGCTCCCGCTCCTCCACGACGGCGTTGTACGCCGCCACCTGCGCCCGTCGAGCCGTTCGTTCCACCGGCCGCAGCGCCTGGGAGCGCGCCGCCATCTCCCCGGCGCTGACCGCACCCCCGTGCCCGCTCTCGCACGCCAGCGACACCAGCAGCCCCACCCGCCGCGCCAGCTCCAGCACCCGCACCGCCCGCGCCGGATACCCCGGCGCCAGCACCTCCCGGCCGCTCTCGGCCCGTGCCCGGTACGCGTCGATCGCCGCCTCCGCCACCGGACCCGACCCGGCGACGTCCAACCGCGAGAGGACCTCCGTCGCCTCCCGCAACGCCTCCGCCAGCTCCCGCTCGGCCTCGCCCAGCGACGGGACGTCGGCCGGCGGCGCCTCCCGCACCGGCAGACAGCGCCAGACGACCTCGACATGCAGATCACCGTCGGGCCCGGCCTCGTGCACCTCCGGCACCAGCCCGAACGCGGCGCCGTAGCAGATCACCGCCTCCCCGGCGTCCAACGCCCGAACGTTGAACTCCGGCGGTCCGCTCAGCCCCAGCGGATGCCCGGGCGCGGGCAGCGCCACCCGCAGCCCCGTGACGCCGAGCGCCCGCAGCCGCCCCAGCGCGAGTGTCAGTCCGACGGGCCCCGATTCGCCGGGCAACCCCTCCACCCGGTGCACGGCGTCGTCGCCGACGATCGCCGTCACGGCGTCGTCCGGAGAGACAAGTCCGGCCAGAAGGGCGTTTCCCCAAGCGGCAAGGCGTCCTGAACGCGGTTCCGTGAGCATGCCCCCACCCTAAGGACCGGACCGATGGATGGGAGCGGCCGACCGGTGGCGTAGATTTCCTAGAGGGCTGTGCCACAAAGCGCACGCGACCGCCGAGACGCCGAAACCTGGTCACACTGCAAGGGGAGACAACGCGCTCATGAGCGATGTTCTGGAACTTCAGGACGTATCCGTCATCCGTGAGGGCCGGGCTCTGGTGGACCAGGTCTCCTGGTCGGTCAAGGAGGGCGAGCGCTGGGTCATCCTCGGCCCGAACGGCGCCGGCAAGACCACCCTGCTCAACGTCGCCTCCAGCTACCTCTACCCCAGCAAGGGCACCGCCGCCATCCTCGGCGAGACCCTCGGCAAGCCCGGCACCGACGTCTTCGAGCTGCGCCCGCGCATCGGCATCGCCGGCATCGCCATGGCCGACAAGCTGCCCAAGCGCCAGACGGTCCTGCAGACCGTGCTGACGGCCGCCTACGGCATGACCGCGCACTGGCAGGAGGACTACGAGGAGATCGACGAGCAGCGCGCCCGGGCCTTCCTCGACCGCCTCGGCATGAGCGAGTACCTGGACCGCAAGTTCGGCACCCTCTCCGAGGGCGAGCGCAAGCGCACCCTCATCGCCCGCGCCCTGATGACCGACCCGGAGCTGCTGCTCCTCGACGAGCCCGCCGCCGGCCTCGACCTCGGCGGCCGCGAGGACCTGGTCCGCCGCCTCGGCCGCCTCGCCCGCGACCCCATCGCCCCCTCGATGATCATGGTGACCCACCACGTCGAGGAGATCGCCCCCGGCTTCACCCACGTCCTGATGATCCGGCAGGGCAAGGTCCTCACCGCCGGCCCCCTGGAGCTGGAGCTCACCTCCCGCAACCTCTCCCTCTGCTTCGGCCTCCCGCTCGTCGTCGAGCAGGTCGGCGACCGCTGGACGGCCCACGGCCTGCCGCTGTCCTGAGGGCTTTTGCGCCCTGTCCGAGACCCGACCGCGGCTCTACCATGACCGTGTGAACGACATCGACGCATGGGTGTGGTGGCTCGTCGGCGCGGCAGCGCTGGGAATCCCGCTCGTGGTGACCGCGATGCCGGAGTTCGGCATGTTCGCGGTGGGCGCCGTCGCCGCGGCGGCCGTCGCCGGCCTCGGCTTCGGCGCGGTGGCCCAGGTGCTCGCCTTCGTCGTCGTCTCGGTCGCCCTCATCGCCGTCGTACGGCCCATCGCGTACCGGCACCGCACCGAGCGGCCCCAACTCGCCACGGGCATCGACGCCCTGAAAGGCAGGCAGGCCGTCGTGCTGGAGCGGGTCGACGGATCGGGCGGCCGGATCAAGCTCGCGGGGGAAGTGTGGTCGGCCCGTTCCCTCGACACCGGCCGCGCCTACGAAGTGGGTGAGGAAGTGGACGTCGTGGACATCGAGGGGGCCACGGCGATCATCATGTGACCTCGCTCGACGCAACTGGATCTCAACTGCTCCGAACACCCCACGAGTTACGCGACGGTCTGTCACACTCGACCAGCAAGATCTTCAACAACACAAGATCTTCCATAGGCGCCGAGGCGGAGAAGGGTACGGGGAACGACGATGGAACCGGTCATCATCGTCCTGATCATTCTGGTGGTGTTGGTCTTCATCGCCCTGATCAGGACTATCCAAGTCATCCCACAGGCCAGCGCCGCCATCGTGGAGCGCTTCGGCCGTTACACGCGGACGCTGAACGCGGGACTCAACATCGTCGTCCCGTTCATCGACACCATCCGCAACCGCATCGACCTGCGCGAACAAGTCGTCCCGTTCCCGCCGCAGCCGGTGATCACCCAGGACAACCTGGTCGTCAACATCGACACCGTCATCTACTACCAGGTGACCGACGCCCGGGCCGCCACCTACGAAGTCGCCAGCTACATCCAGGCGATCGAGCAGCTCACCGTCACCACCCTGCGCAACATCATCGGCGGCATGGACCTGGAGCGCACCCTGACCTCCCGCGAGGAGATCAACGCGGCCCTGCGCGGCGTCCTCGACGAGGCCACCGGCAAGTGGGGCATCCGCGTCAACCGCGTCGAACTCAAGGCCATCGAACCGCCGACCTCCATCCAGGACTCGATGGAGAAGCAGATGCGCGCCGACCGTGACAAGCGCGCCGCGATCCTCCAGGCCGAGGGTGTCCGGCAGTCCGAGATCCTGCGCGCCGAGGGTGAGAAGCAGTCCCAGATCCTGCGCGCCGAGGGTGAGGCCAAGGCCGCCGCCCTGCGCGCGGAGGGCGAGGCCCAGGCCGTCCGCACGGTCTTCGAGGCCATCCACGCCGGCGACCCGGACCAGAAGCTGCTGTCCTACCAGTACCTCCAGATGCTGCCGAAGATCGCCGAAGGCGACGCCAACAAGCTCTGGATCGTCCCCAGCGAAATCGGCGACGCCCTCAAGGGCCTGTCCGGCGCCATGGGCAACTTCGGCCCCATGGGCGGCGGTTCCGGCGGCAACGGATCCGCGGGCAATGGCAACGGCAGCGGCGGCGCGGCCGCGGAGCGCCGGGAGAAGCCCCAGATCGACTGACGGCACCCCGAAAAGCGACGTTCCCCGCGCCCCTCGGCAAGGAGCGCGGGGAACAGTGCTGTTCAGCACCGAAGCTCTCAAGCGACGTCGCGAGCCAGCCAGTCAGGAAGCGAGGCGGTGTCGTCGGCCCCCAGCGCCAGCAGCATCGCATCGGCGGGCGTCGGCTCGAACGGCTGCCTCAGCAGCGGCATGCCCGCCTCTTCCGGAGTCCGGTCGGCCTTGCGGTGGTTGTCCTCCGCGCACGACGCGACCGTGTTCAGCCAGGTGTCCTGGCCTCCCTGCGACCGCGGCACCACGTGGTCCACGGTCGTCGCCCTCCTGCCGCAGTACGCGCACCTGTGCCGGTCCCGCACCAGGACACCCCGCCTCGACCAGGGCGCTTGTCTTCGGAACGGCACCCGTACGTACCGGCACAGCCGGATCACCCGGGGCGCGGGTATGTCCACGGCGGCACCCCGCATGCGCAGTTCGGGATGGGCCTGCTCGACGACGGCCTTGTCCTGCAGCACCAGGACCACGGCCCGGTTCAGGGTCACCGTCGACAGCGGCTCGAAGCTCGCGTTCAGCACCAGCGTGTCACGCATCCAGCCCACCTCCCGTCTGCACCGGCCCACCCCCTGGCGGGCTCGGATCAACTCTGGACGGGCACGCCGAGATGGACAACGCAATAAAAAAGTGCCCGCCCCTGATCAATTCCAAGACCAGGGGCGGGCAAACGTTCTATGAACGTTCCTCCTGCTCAGCCCTCCGCGGGAACCTCGTACTCCCCGATGAGCTGGGCACGCGCGATCGTGTGGAAGCGCAGGTTGAAACCGACGGCGGCCGGGGAGGTGTCGGAGTCCGGACCGAGCTTCTCCTGGTCCACGGCGTACACCGTGAACACGTACCGGTGCGGCCCGTCCCCGGGCGGCGGCGCGGCTCCGCCGAAGTCCTTCGTCCCGTAGTCGTTCCGCGCCTGGACCGCGCCCTCGGGCAGTCCCTCGAACGTGCCGCTGCCCGCACCGACCGGAAGCTCGGTGACCGAGGCCGGGATGTCGAACACGACCCAGTGCCAGAACCCGCTGCCCGTCGGGGCGTCCGGGTCGTAGCACGTCACGGCGAAGCTCTTGGTCTCCGGCGGGAAGCCCTCCCACCGCAGGTGCGGCGAGGTGTTGCCCTCCGCGTGGACCTGAGCGCTCTTGAGCGTCGCGCCCTCCTCGACGTCCTCGCTCGTCACCGTGAACGACGGCACGGGGGGATGGAAGTCGTGGGGGAGCGGCCGCCTCTTGAGCTCGGTCACCTCGGTACCTCCTGATCGGTTCCGTTCAGTAGGTCCGAGCCTAGAACCAATGCCGGTGACTTAAGTGGTTGTGTCTCGTTGTTGTTCGTGTGGCGAGGGTGGGGCAGGCCGGGACGCCTGCGGGTGAGCGGTTGTCGGAT
>NZ_JBFADM010000111.1:9795-14016 GCF_040641355.1 Streptomyces sp. NPDC020996 | reverse complement strand
ATCGACCAGCACGGGCACGTCGTCGCCCCGGTGACGAGCGCGGCCGGCGGCCGTCACGGCAGTGGCGGCAGGCAGTGCCGCTCGGCCAGGCGCCACACGTCCTCGGGGGTGCGCAGGGCGAGGGCGGCGGTCGCGGTGGTGGCGCAGGTGCCGTGGTGGAGCCTGCGGACACGGGCCCGGACCTCGTCGAGGGCGGCGGGGGGGCGCAGGACGGGGACGAGGGCGGCCGTGTGCTGGGCGCGGGTGGGCCAGGCGCGGTGGTGGAGGAAGGGCAGTTCGGTGCGGAGCAGGCCGACACCGTCGGCGTGCGCGGTCAGCGTGGCGCGGGCGACGGCCGGGGTGGCGACGTTGGCCCGCACCACGACAGGGTGGTCGTCCAGCGTCCGGGCCGGAAGATGGCGTTCCGCGGCGAGCACGGCGAGCACGGCGAGCACGGCGCGGCGAGCGCGGGCGGCCTCCATGGCGTGCAGCGCGCTGCCGCGTTCGTCGTCGCCGGGGTCGGCCACCGCTGTCGCCCGGTCGGGCGGCCAGGAGGATCTCCTGCCCGTCCTCCTCGTCGAGCAGGGCCGGGTCGACGGCGAGCAGGAGGGGTATGCCCAGGGACCGGGCGACGATGGCGGCGTGGGAGTTGGGTCCGCCGGTGACGGAGACGGCGGCGGTCACGGTGCGGCCGGGTTCGAGCAGGTCCGCCGTGCCGATCTCGTGGGCGGCCAGGACCAGGGGCCGGTCGGGTGCGGGGGCGGTTTCGCCGTGCAGCCGGGCCAGGACCCGGCGGCCGACCTGCCGGATGTCGGCGGCGCGTTCGGCCAGGGTCGGGTCGTCCAGCGCGGCGATGACGCCGGCGTAGGTGTCCACGGCCTGCCGTACGGTGGCGGGCGCCGGCAGCCCCTGCCGCGCGTGTTTGACGGCCTGTTCGCGCAGGTCGGCGTCCTGGGCGAGGTAGCCGTTGACCTCCATGATGTCGGCCTGCTCGTCCTCGCCCCGCGCGCGCAGCGCAGCCGACAGGTCGAGCAGGGCGGCGGCGACGGCGCCGAAGGCGTCGATGATCTGCCGGGCGGGATCGCCGCCCGCGGGCGGGGACGGCGCGGTGTCGGCCGGCGGGCGGTCGGTGCGGTGCAGGAACCCCAGGGCGGTGCCGGGTGCGGCCGTCCGGCCGGGGTAGGTCCGGCGGGTCATCGGGCGGCCTCGGCCGTCTCCGCCAGGGCGCGGAAGATCAGGGCGGTGGAGGTGGCGCCGGGGTCCTGGTGGCCGATGCTGCGGGAGCCGAGGTAGGAGGCGCGGCCCTTGCGGGCCTGCATCGGCGTGGTGGCGCGCATGCCCTCCTCGGCGGCGTCCGCCGCGGCGAGCGCCGCGGCGGCGAAGCCTTCGCCGGAATCGGCCCGCTGCCGGAAGGCGTCCACCGCGGGGGCGTAGGCGTCGATCATGGTCTTGTCGCCGGGGGCCGCCGCGCCGAGCTTCTGCACGCTCTGCAGCCCGGCGGCGAGCGCGGCGGCGAACTGCGGCACGTCCGCCGCCGGGGCCTGAAGCGACTTGCCCATGGCGCGGAAAGCGCTGCCGTACAGCGGACCGGACGCGCCTCCGACGCTGGAGATGAGGGTGGTGCCGACCTTGACCAGGACGGCTCCGACGGTGTCCGGGTCCGCGGCGGCCAGGGCGGCGGTGACGGCGGAGAAGCCGCGGTGCATGTTGATGCCGTGGTCGGCGTCGCCGATGGCCGAGTCGAGTTGGGTGAGGTGTTCCTTGTGCTGGTCCATGGCGGCGGCGATGGCCTGCACCCACGCGCGGGCGAGGTCGGTGTCCACGGTGTCTCCGTTCACGGTCGGTACGCGGTCGTGCTCATGATCGGGGAGCGGTTCACGGCCGGGTGAGCCGGGGGGCGGGGGCGGAACGGAGCCGGGGAGTGGGGTTCCGTCCGGCCGGAGGGGGCAGGTCCCCTGCCGGGCGCCCCGGTCGCGCGGCCCCGCCCCGGCTCGGCTCAGCTTCCCCAGCGCAGTGCCGGGGTGTTCACAGGTGCGTCCCACAGGGACAGCATGTCGGCATCGGCATTGCACACGGTGAGGGAAACGCCCGCCATGTCGAGGCTGGTCACATAGTTCCCGACGAGGTTGCGGGCGATGACCACCCCTCGGTCCGCGAGGGCGGCGGCGACCTCGTTGAAGACGACGTACAGCTCGATCAGGGGGGTGCCGCCCAGGCCGTTGACCATGACGATGGTCTCGTCGCCGGCGGCCAGCGGCTGGTCGGCGAGGATCGCGTCGAGGGCGGTGGCGACGATCTCCCTGGCCGAGCGGAGCTTCTCCCTGCGGCGTCCGGGCTCACCGTGGATGCCGACGCCGACCTCCATCTCGTCCTCCGGCAGTTCGAAGCCCGGCTTGCCGGAGGCGGGAGTGGTGCAGGCGGTCAGCGCCACGGCGAAGGACCGGCTGGCGGCGTTGACCCGCTTGCCCATCTCGGCGACGGCGGCGAGGTCGGCGCCCTGCTCGGCGAGGGCGCCGGCGATCTTCTCGACGAAGACGGTCGCTCCGGTGCCGCGGCGGCCGGCGGTGAACGTGGAGTCCTGCACGGCGACGTCGTCGTCGACCAGGACGGTCTCGACGGTGAGGCCCTCGTCGGCGGCGAGTTCGGCGGCCATCTCGAAGTTGAGGACGTCGCCGGTGTAGTTCTTCACGACGAACACCACGCCCGCGCCGCCGTCGACAGCCTGCGCGGCGGCCAGCATCTGGTCGGGGACGGGCGAGGTGAACACCTCGCCGGGGCAGGCCGCGTCCAGCATGCCGAGTCCCACGAAGCCGCCGTGCAGGGGCTCGTGCCCGGAGCCGCCGCCGGAGACGAGGGCGACCTTGCCCGCCCTGGCGCCGCCCGCGCGGGCGATCACCTTCTTCGCCCGGTCGACCGTCAACTCCGGGTGGGCCGCGGCGATCCCGGCGAGGGCGTCGTCCAGCACCGCCTCAGGCGCGTTGATGAGCTTCTTCACGACAGGGCTCCTTCGGCGGTGGCGGGCGCGGCGTCCCGGTTGTCGGCCGGGGCGGCGGCGGATGCGCGGTGGGTGTTGAGGGCGGTGTAGAGGACGCCGGCGGCGATGGCGCCGATCACCTCGGCGGCCAGGTAGACGGGCAGTTGGTCCCAGTGGACCGTTCCGCCGAAGAGCTGGCCGGTGATCATCGGGCCGAGCGTGCGGGCCGGGTTGATGGACGCCGCGGTGGCGGGCGCCACCGGGATGATGATGGCGAAGACGCCGAGCCCGATGGCCAGGCCCGCGAACCCGCCGGCCGCGCGCCGGTCGACGGCGCCGAAGACGACGAAGGCGAGGATGAACGTGCCGACGGCCTCGGCGAAGAACGCCTGCCCGGCGCCGACGCCGGTGCCGTAGGCGGCGATGCCGAGGCCGACGTCGACGGCCTTCTTGCCCAGCACTCCGACGATCGCGAGGGCGCCCAGCACCGCGCCGGCCACCTGGGCCGCGATGTAGCCGGGGACGTCCCGCCAGGGCATCTTGCCGGTGACGGCCAGCGCCAGGGTGACGGCCGGGTTGATCTGGCAGCCGGAGATGTGTCCGATCGCGTAGACCATGGCGATCACGGCCGTGGCGAAGGCCAGGGAGATCATGCCCAGCTGCGCCATGGTGAACGGCGCGTCGCCGCCGACGATGAGCGTTGCGGGGACCGAGCCGACGCCGATGAACACGAGCACCGCGGTGCCCAGTGTCTCGGCGAGGAGCTTCTGTGGGTAGGTGTTTTCTTCCATGGACGGCGCGCCGTGCCGGGCTGCGGCTCGGGGCGCTCACCTCCTCCGCGTTGAGCAGGCTGTGAGGTGGCCGCCAGGTGGTCGGGATTCGGGCGTCCTGGCGGCCGGCTCGGGGGAAACCGGTCGGCTCAGCCTCCGGTGAGACGTTCATCATTGATGAACGTTGTTCCGGAAGTTAAGCCCGCGTTTCGCCCCTGTCAAGGGACCCGGCGCCCACCGAACGGCGCTTCACCGCCCCCGATCTGGAGAAGCCCCGGCGGGAGAAGCCGGGAGCAAGCCCGGACCGAAAGCCGAGGTCCGGGCGGAAGGCCGACGTCCGGGCGGAAGGCCGAGGGCCCACACGGTCGCCGGCGCCCGCAGGGTGGGGCGGAAGCCGCCGGCCTGGGCCGGAGGCAGCAAGGCCGGGCGGAAGCCCGAACAGCCGGGCAGGAAAACGCGGGACCGGGCGGAAGTCCGAACGCCGGGGCGAAGCCCGCA
>NZ_JBFADM010000111.1:0-9697 GCF_040641355.1 Streptomyces sp. NPDC020996 | reverse complement strand
CAAGGCCGCAAGGCCGCAAGGCCGCAAGGCCGCAAGGCCGCAAGGCCGCAAGGCCGCAAGGCCGCAAGGCCGCAAGGCCGCAAGGCCGCAAGGCCGCAAGGCCGACCGAATCAGCCAGCAGGGGTGCGCGCAAGCCCAGGACCAGGACGCGGGCCAGGGACCAGGACGCAGGCCCGGGACCAGGGCGCGGGCCAGGGACCAGGGCGCGGGCCAAGGGGAACGCTGGAGCGTGGTGGTCGGGTGGGGCGGAGGGTCAGGCGGCGGGGCCGCGGCCGCCTCCGCGGGGGGCGCCCAGGTCGCGGGAGAGGTTGCGGGCCGTCTCGCGCACCGTCACGGCGAGTTCCTGGCGGGCCGGCTGGGCCAGCACCCGCTCGACGGGGCCGACGACGCCGATGGCGCCGACCACCGCGCCGGAACGGTCGAAGACGGGCGAGGCGATGCCCGCGTCACCGATGGCGGACTCCTGGTCCTCGACCGCGTAGCCGGTCCGCAGGATCTCCTTCAACTGCCCGGCCAGCACCTCCCGTTCGGTGATGCTCGCGCCGGTGAGCACGGCCGGTTCACCCGCGAGCAGCCGCTCGCGCTCAGCGGCCGGGCAGAACGCCACGATGGCCTTGCCCAGCGCGCAGGTGCTCCACGGGATGCTGGCGCCCACCTCGAGGATCTGCACGGCCGCCTCCGGCCGGAAGGCGTGGTGCACCACCAGGACGTGGTCGTCGGTGAGCACCGCCACCCACACCGCCTCGTTCGCCCGGGTGGCGAGCTGGTTCGCCCACGTCAGCGAGCGGGCGCGCAGCTCCTGGGTGTCCAGGTAGGCGTTGCCGAGCTGCAACAGGTCGGGGCCGAGCTGGTACTTGGAGCTGTCCCGGTCCTGCACCACCAGCCCCTCGGCCTCCAGCGTGCGCAGCAGCGCGTGCACGGTGGGCTTGGCCACGCCCAGGCGGTCGGCCAGCTCGGTCACACCGAGCCGGGGCCCGGTGGTCGCGAGCTCCCGCAAGATCTGCACCGCACGCTGCACCGCCTGCACCATCGAAAATTTCTCCTCGATTCAGTATTGATGAACAGCGTTCCGAGATTTAACGTGACTGTTCATGAGCACCTCTGTCGGCATCGTACTCGTGTCACACAGCGCGGAGCTTGCCGCGGGCCTTCGCCTGCTGGTGGAGCAGATCGGCTCCGACACGGTCCCCCTCGCCGTCGCCGGAGGAACCGATGACGGCCGCATAGGCACCAGTTACGACCTCGTCCTGAACGCGATCCGGAACGCCGATCGCGGCGCCGGCGTGGTCGTCCTCCCCGACCTCGGCAGTTCCGTCCTGACCGCCCGCACCGTCCTGGAAGACCATCCCCGTCCCGACGTCACCATCGTCGACGCCCCCTTCGTCGAAGGGGCCGTCGCCGCCGCAGTCACCGCCGCGTCGGGCGCCGACCTCAAGACCGTCGCCGACGCCGCCAAGGAGGCCCGCAATGTCCCCAAGCTCTGACGCCACCGCCACGCCCGCCACCGCCACGGCCGCCCACGAGGCCACCGTCGTCCTGCCCGCCAACCTCCACGCCCGCCCCGCGGGTCAGCTCGCCCGCGCGGCGGCCGGATTCACCAGCTCCATCGAACTGGAGCACAAAGGCCGCACCGTCAACCCGACCGGCGTCCTCGCCGTGATGGGGCTGGGCGCCACCAGCGGCACCACCGTGACCGTCCGCGCCGAGGGCCCCGACGCCGAACAGGCCGTCACGGCACTGGCCGACATCCTGGCCAACGCCGAGTAGTCACGCCCCCGAGTAGTCACGCCCCCACACGCCCTCTACGCCTCGACCGCCCCGCGCAGCCGAGCCCTCCTCGCCGCGGGTGCCCCGCCGCGAGGAGGGACGGGCCTCGTCACCGGTGGCCGCGCAGCTTTCCGAACAACCGCTGCGCCTGGCCACGGCGGTGCGGGTCGGCCGCGGAGCGGCGTGCCCGTTCCGTCGTGCGTCGCCCCTGCGGACTCCGCGCGAAACGCTTGATCCGTTCGATCACTGTGGACATGGGCGGCACTCCTTTCGCTCGGGGGTGCCCTGCTCCTTGTCAGGGCCCACGACCTTCCGGTTACCCGGTGCCCGCCACTCCAGCCCCTTCCGGCCGAGAGTGTGCGGCCCCGCCGCGACTTCCCTTGCAGCTCCCCGGCGCCGGACGGGCGCTCGGAGCCCGGCTGCCTGCTCCGACAGGGCGGGCCCGGCCGGACGGCGCTGAAATGGTTGAAGCGTCACCGCGGCAGCGGGCGCGGCCGGTGCCGCGTTCCCGCAGGCCACGGTGGCCCACCCCTGCAACGACCCGCGTGTCCGAAAGCGGGCTCGGCGTGTTGCACGCGGTCCCGCACCGCTGAAACCTTCGGCTCTTGAACGCATCGCCCGGCTAGTTCGCCGCGATTGTTCGGATTTCTCGTACACCATTCGTTCAAGAGAAGCAGGGAGTCGTCTCATGCAGAGATGGATGAACCGGTCCATCGCGACCGCAGGCCTCGCCACAGCTTTGATCCTCCCCTCCGCTCTCCGGGCCCCCGCCGCCGTGGCGGCGGCGTTGACGCCGGCCCCGTCCTGTGTGGCGATGTACGAGAGCTGGCGGTACACCGACGCCGCCAACGACTGCGCCGACACGCAGAGCGTGACGGTCGTCTACCAGGACGGCGCGAGCGGCCTGTGCCACACCCTCGCGCCGGGCGCGTTCAGCACGGTCGGCGAGGGATACCTGGGCCTGCACGGCCACGCCGACCACCTCGCCGTCTGCGAACCGTCCTGACGAGAGTCGCCGGCCGTCACCGCCACAGCTCGGCGCTGTCGCACGCCCGCGCCCCCATGTTGCGCTCGATCATCCGCAGGGCGGCGTCCGCGAGTTCGGGATACATGCAGGCGACGGCGTCGCGCGGGACGGTGACGTCGAAGTGCCGGATGTGGGCGTCGAGGCAGGAATAGAGGATGCACTGCTCCGTCACCTGCCCGCACAGCACCAGCCGCTCGGTGCCCTGCTGCCGCAGCAGGTACGACAACGGGGTCTCGAAGAAGGCCGAGTGGCGGGCCTTGACGACGAACAGCGAGGCGTCGTCGGGCCGCAGCGGCTCCACCAGGCGGGCGTGCGGACCCGCCAGGGCCTTGCCGAGGAGTTCACCGTGGTGTGAGCGCCACTCACCGAAGTTGTCGTTCACGTAGATCACGGGTACGTCCTTGTCGCGGGCCCGCTGGAGGAGGCCCGCCACGACCGGGACCACCTTCTCGGCCGAGGACAGCAGCAGCTCGGCGTCCTCGTGGTCGTACGTGTTGATCATGTCGAGGACGGTCAGCGCGCTCTTGCTCATGCCCGCCGGGTTCCGTCCCACGGGCCGGCCACTCCTGCCCGGCGGCCGGCCCGGTCCGCCGTGCCGTTCAGCTCCGGCTGTCGGCGAGCGCTCCTCGGCAACTGCGCACCAGGTCGGCGTACACCTTCGCGCTGGGCTTCGGGCGGCGGCGGAACGTCGTGCGGTCGACCTCGTGCAGACCCAGCTGGGCGCCGTAGCCGAAGATCCACTCGAAGTTGTCCATGAGCGTCCAGTGGCAGTAGCCGAGGACGGGCGTGCCGGCGGCCACCTCGGTCGCGAGCGCTTCGACGGCGGCGGGGATGAAGGCGGCCCGCTGCGTGTCGTCCGGGGTCTGGATGCCGTGCTCGGTGACCAGGACCGGCACTCCGGACACCTCGTGGGCGTAGCGGACGGCGCCGGCGAGGGAGCCCGGCTCGATGACCGTGCCCATGCCGTTGAGCTCGCCGTCGGGCGTGACCTCACCGTCGGGGCCGTGGACGACGCGCTCGTAGTTCTGCACGCCGATGAAGTCGTCCTGGCGTGCCTCGCGCAGCCAGTGGTCGTAGACGGCGGCGCGCTTGGCGTCACGGCGCGCTTCGCCGCCGGGGACCGCGACCTCGTCGGCGATGGCGATGGAGACGCCGACCGGCAGGTCGCCGCGGCGGGCCTTGATGGCCTCGCGGGCCGCACGGTGGGCGCGGGTGAACGCCTCCTGGAACTCCGTCTGCCGGTGGGCGGGGATGACGTTGGCGCTGGCGTAGGCGCCGCTGCCGGCGGCGCGTGCGGCGGCTTCGAGCATCCGCGCCTTGAGCGCCTCCGCCTCGGGCGGCAGTTTCGCGCCGGCCTGCAGCAGTTGTTCGAGGTTGGGTTCGTTGAGGGTGATGCCGTAGGCGATGCGGTCGCCGAAGCGCGCCATGACGCGGTCGCACTGTTCGGCGAAGCGGGCCGGGGCGTCGGCGGCGGTCCAGGAACCGGCTGCCGCGAACCAGTGCGGGGCGGTGAAGTGGCTGAAGGTGATCAGCGGTGCGAGTCCCCGTTCGAGGCAGCCGTCGACCATGCGCTCGTAGTGGTCCAGGGCCTCGGCGGAGACGACACCCCGCTCGGGTTCGACGCGGGCCCACTCGACGGAGAAGCGGAAGGCGCTCAGCCCCAGTCCGGCGACCAGGTCCAGGTCCGTCTCCCACTGCCGGTAGCCCTGGCACGCCGGTCCGCTGGGCTCGCGGAACAGCGAGGGGGCGGTGTGCTCCAGGAACCAGGTGTCGCTGGCGCTGTTGTCGCCCTCGTTCTGGTGCCCCGCGGTGGCGACGCCCCACAGGAAGGTGTCGGGCAGGCTGATCGATGTCATGGGTGCTCCCTAAGCGGGTGGTCGGTAGGCGGGTGAGGCGGGTGATCGCGGTGTCAGGACGTGGTCGCGGTCAGTGGGGCGCGGAAGGTGTGCCGGCCGGGGCCGGCCTGCCTGGGCTGCGCGCCGGGCAGGTCGACCGTCGCGGTGGTGTGGGGCGGCACGACGACGTCGACGAGCAGGTCGCCGTCTTCGACGCGCCAGGCGGTCCCGGCCCGGCCGTACGGCGTGTCGTGCTCGGCCCGGGCCCAGGTCAGACCGGCTCCGGGGCGGGGCCGGACCGACAGCCGCCGGTAGCCGGGCTCGGCGGGGGCCAGCCCGGCGACGGTGCGGTGCATCCAGTCGGCGACGGCGCCGAGCGCGTAGTGGTTGAAGGAGGTCATCTCGCCGGGGTTGACGCTGCCGTCGGGGAGCATGCTGTCCCAGCGCTCCCACACGGTCGTGGCGCCCATGTCGACCTGGTAGAGCCAGGAGGGGCGGGCCCGCTGGGTCAGCAGTCGGTAGGCGGTGCCGACGTGCCCGGTGTCGGTGAGCGCGTCGCACACCAGCGGGGTGCCGAGGAAGCCGGTGCCGATGCGGTGGCCTCCCTCGGCCACCAGTCCGGCCAGCCGGCGTCCCGCTTCGGCGCGCTCGGTGGCGCCCTCCAGCAGGCGGAACGACAGGGCGAGAGCGTAGGCGGTCTGGGTCTGTTCCGTCAGGCGCCCGCCGCCGGCGTGGAAGCGGGCGAGGAAGGCGTCGCGGACCGTGTCGGCCAGGGCGTGGTACCGGGCGGCGTCGCCCGCCTCGCCCAGCACCTCCGCGGTGCGGGCCAGCAGCCGCGCGGAGCGGGCGAAGTAGGCGGTGGCGACGAGGACGGACGACGTCATCGCGCGGCCGGGGTCGTCCGCCGGGGCGGACGGGTCCAGCCAGTCGCCGAACTGGAACCCCTCGCCCCAGGTCCGCTCCGGACCGGCGATGCGGTCGACGGCGTCGACCCAGGCGCACATCGAGGGGTACTGGGCGCGCAGGACATCGGTGTCGCCGTAGCGCTCGTACAGCACCCACGGGACGATGACGGCCGCGTCGCACCAGCCGGCCATCGGCGGGTTGCCGGGCGGCAGGGGCGCCGGGGTGATCACCGGGATGTCGGGGCTGAACACCGGCGGGACGCGCCGCCCGTCGGTCTCCTGGTCGGCGGCGAGGTCGCGCAGCCAGGAGCGCAGGAAGTCACGGACGTCGTAGAGGAAGGCGGCGGTGGGGGCGAAGACCTGGACGTCGCCGGTCCAGCCGAGCCGTTCGTCGCGCTGGGGGCAGTCGGTGGGCACGTCGACGAAGTTGCCGCGCATCCCCCACACCACGTTCTCGTGCAGCCTGTTCAGGGAGGTGTCGGAGCAGGAGAACCAGCCCGTGCGGCGCAGGTCGCTGTGCACGACCACGGCGGTGACGTCGGCAGGGTCGAGCGGGCCGGGCCAGCCCTCGACGTCGGCGTAGCGGAAGCCGTGGAAGGTGAAGCGGGGCTCCCACTCCTCCCCCGCCGGGTCGCCGCGCAGGACGTAGCGGTCGGTGGCGGTGGCGTGCCGCAGCGGTCGCGTGCACAGGTCGCCGTCCTGCAGGACCTCGGCGTGCCGGAGGGTGACCGTGCGGCCGGCCTCGCCGCGCACCCGGATGCGCAGCCGCCCGACGAGGTTCTGGCCGAAGTCGAGGATCGTGCGGCCGGTGGGCGAGGTGGTCACCGCGACGGGCGTGAGGTGCTCGATACGGCGCACCGGCGGGCTGTCGGCCGGGAAGAGCACACCGGTGTCGAAGTCCAGGACCGCGGCGGGCCGCCACGCCGAGTCGTCGAAGCCCGCCTCGCTGAAGCCGTCCCGCTCGCGGCGGGCGTCGTACTCCTCGCCCTCGTACAGGCCGGCGGACAGGACCGGTCCGGGGATCCAGCGCCAGCCTTCCCCGGTGGCGACGGTGTCGGTGGAGCCGTCGGCGTACTCGATGCGGAGTTCGGCGAGCAGCCCGGTGTGCGGGCCGTAGATGTCCCGGGTGCCGCCGTTGAAGCCGAGCAGGCCCCGGTACCAGCCGTCGGCCAGGTGGGCGCCCCAGGCGTTGCGCCCCTCGCGGACCAGGGCGGTGACGTCGAAGGACTGGTAGCGGTGGCGGTGGCGGTAACTCGTCCAGCCGGGGGCCAGGACGTGGTCGCCCACCACGCCGCCGTTGATCTCCAGTTCGTAGACGCCGAGCGCCGTGACCAGCAGTCGGGCCGACCGTACGGCTGCCCGGGCGGTGAACTCCGCCCGCAGCAGCACCGCCGGGCGGGGCCCGTCGGAGGGCTCGGGGGCGGGCTCGGGGGCGGCCTCCGGGGCGGAGGGGTGGGGACTGACGACTCGTGCGGTCCAGTGGTGGTGCATGGCGGCCTTTCTCAGCACCGGGGGGTGAGCAGGGTCGATCATGCGGCGAACACCTAGTGAAAGCTAGGCATTCATTGACGTGACGTGCGCCACACGAGGCCTCGCATATGTCATGCCCATGCCAATAATCGGGCCCACCGGCATCCCCCGACCCGCCGCCTACAACCCCTGCCCGTCGGTGGAGATGACCCGCAGGAGCCGGTCGAGGTGGCCGCGCATGACGGCGACGAGGTCGAAGGACCGTCCGCCGGCCAGCCACTGCTGGAGCAGCCCCGCATCCAGGGCCGCGCACTCCCGGGCTATGGCCTCGTGGTCTAGGTCCGGCCGCAGCTCACCTCGCGCGCTGCCGACCCGCAGCCGGTCGGCGAGTTCCCGGACGCCCTTCTCCTGCCAGGTGGTGAAGTGCTCGTGCGCCGGATGGTCGGGCGCGGTGGCCTCGGCGGTGAGGACGACGGCCAGCTCGACCATGCCTGGCATGGTCAGCGTCTCGGCCGTGTCCTCCAGGTGGCAGCGGAAGGCGTCCCGCACCGAGTCCGAGACCCGCTGCCAGCGCACGTCCATCCGCTCGTGCCAGTACTCGACGACCGCCAGGAGCAGTTGCTGCTTGTCCCGGAAGTGGTGCAGCAGCCCGGCGTCGGTGATCTCGGCGTCGCGGGCGATGCGCGCGAGGGAAGTCTTGCGGTAGCCGTCCCGGCCGAAGCGCAGCAGCGCGGCTTCGAGGATCTGCGTGCGCCGCGCCCGGCCCGCCGTGTACTGGCCGCGCGGCCCCCTGGGTGTCGCCATGCCAGAACCCTACCGGCGGCAACCTTGACGGCCACGGGCCCGTCGACCATCCCGGACACGCGGCGTGACGTGGGTCACATCCCCGAAACCTAGCAGCCACTAGGTGTTCGGCTTCATCATCGACGTCACGCGCCGACGGATTGCCGCGCTGTCACGTCCCCGTGAGCGACGTGTTACGCCGCACCTCTGCTGCGCACCCACACCCCCCGCGCTTACTCTCCCCTCGGCACCTCCGTGAAAGGAGGGCTGGCATGACGCCGACGTCATCAAGCCCCTCAGTCGACTCCGCAGCACGCTCCGACGCTGGCGGACGGTGGACTCCCCGCCTCGTCCTGCTGCTGGTCGCGCTCGCCTGGCCGACCCAGTTGCTGGCCGCGGGCGGCATCCTCGGCGCCAACGCCACAGCGGGCGTCGCGCAGGCCTTCCACACCACCCAGGTGGTGTGGTTCGGGCTGACGCTGACCCTGACGTCCACCCTGCTCACACCGTTCGTGATCAAGCTCGGGGACCTGTACGGCAAGAGACGCGTGATGCTCGCCATGACCGCCCTGGGCGCTCTCGGCGAGGCCCTGGCGGCCATGGCCGGAAGCTTCTGGCTCGTTCTCGCGGGCCGCGCGATCGCCGGTTTCTACGGTCCGTTCGGCGCCCTGTCGTTCGCCGCGGTGCGGGACGTCTTCCCGCCCCGCCTGGTCAAGCCGGCCAGCGGCATCATGGGCAGCAGCGTCGGCCTGGTCGCCCTCGTCTCCCCGTTCCTGGCGGGCTGGCTGGTCGACGGCTGGGGCTACCGCGGCGCCCTGTGGTTCCTCGCCGCCGCCACCGCCGTCGCCTTCGCGCTGGTCGCGCTGCTGGTCCCGGAGACGCCGCGGCACGCCTTCGACTCCGGCTTCGACTGGCTCGGCGGACTGGTCCTCGGCGGCGGTCTGACAGCCGTGGTCTACGCCGTCGGCCAGGGCCAGAGCTGGGGCTGGGCGGACCCGCGCACCCTGGGCTGGCTGGCCGGCGGCGCGATCGCACTGGTCGCGTTCCTGTTCGTGGAACGTTCCAGCGCCCACCCCATCCTGGACCTGCGGGTGCTGCGCCGCCGCCCGGTCGCCCTGGCGCTGACCGCGGGCGGCCTCGCCCAGACGGTCGCCTTCACCATGCCGGGCCTGGCCATCCTGCTCGCCCTCTACCCCCACATCCCCGGCGTCTCGGCCGGCCTGGGGTGGAGCGCCCACCACAACGCCGTCGTCAGCGTGAGCTGGAACCTGGTGATGTTCGGCACCGGCCTGCTGGCCAGCCGCATGCTGCGCCGCTTCGACGCGCGCCGGATCTGGTGCGTCGGTCTCCTGGTGATGGCCCTGGGCTACACCCTCGTCGGCTTCCGGCACGGCAACGAACTCGAGCTCATCCTGACCTCCTGCGTCGCCAACGTCGGCTCCGGCATCGTCGTCGCCGGGGCGCCGGCCCTCGTGGTCGGCGTCGTCACCCGCGACGAGCAGGGCCTCGGCAGCGGCATGCTGAACATGCTGCTCAGCCTGTTCGGCGCCATCGTCACCGCCGGCGCCTACGCCGTCCTCTCCGCGGACAGCACCGTCGTCGACGGCACCGCGTTCTACCTGGACACCGGATACTCCTGGATCTTCTGGCTCGGCGCCCTGGTCGCCCTGGTGGCGCTGGCCCTCTCCCTGTTCATCCCGCCCCTGCGCGACCCCGAGGAGGAGGACGCGCCGCCCGCCACCGCCGCCGCCTGAACCCGTCTCGCCCCGCCGTGCGCCGCACGGCGGGGCGAGACGGTCGGCGCCGTTCGTCAGCCCTGCGGGGGGCGCGGCGGGGGCAGGGGCGCCGGCAGGCGGCGAGCGAGGCGTTGGCGGCGTACGACGGGTCGGCGGACAGGGTACCGGCCGGCC
>NZ_JBFADM010000110.1:0-14277 GCF_040641355.1 Streptomyces sp. NPDC020996 | reverse complement strand
CAGGGCCTGGATCCCGACCGGATCTCCTTCATCCGCAGCCTGCGTGTCGTGCGCCCCCACGTCCCCCCCCCCGCGGGGCGGGCCCCCCCGCCACGGGGGCCCGCCGTGCGGGCGGCGGACCGTCGCCCGCGTCCGGCCCGGTGACGGCGGCCGGCGGGAACGCCACGGGCAGCGCGGCCAGCGCCCGGTGGAACGGACCGGGCCGCCAGACCAGGTCCTCGGCGGGCACCGCGAGTTCCAGGTCGGGAAGGCGGTCCAGGAGCTTCTCCACCGCCGCCGCCGCGATCAGCCGGGCGGGACCCTGCGCGGGACACGTGTGCGGGCCCGCGCTCCACGCCAGGTGGGCGCGGTTGCCCGTGCGCTGGTCGGCCGCCAGCGCCGGGTCGTTGTTCGCCGCGGCGAAGGAGATCACGATCGGCCGGCCCGGGCGCAGCGCGACGCCCTCGTACACGACGTCGTGCAGCGCGTAGTGCACGCCGTAGTTGGCCATGGGCGGGTCGTTCCAGAGCACCTCGTCGAGGGCGTCCTCCACCGGCAGGCTGCCGCCCGACAGGTCGCCGGCGAACCGGTCGTCGGACAGCAGCAGCCGCAGGCTGTTGGCGATCAGGTTCTGCTGGGGTTCGGTGCCCGCGCCCATGAGCAGGACGAGGGTGTGCACCATCTCCTCGTCGGTCAGTTCGGCGGGGTGCGCCAGCAGCCAGGACGTCACGTCCTGCCCGGGCTGCCGGCGTTTCAGCGTCACCAGGTCGAACAGGGTCGTGGCGAGCAGCTCGTTCGCCTGCTCCGCGTCGACCCCGTCGAAGATGCCGGACATGCCCCGCACGAGCCGCTCGCCGTACTCGGCCGGGCAGCCGAACAGGTGGTTGAACACCAGCAGCGGCAGGACCTGGGAGTACTCGCCGAGGAGATCGGCCTTGCCCGCGGGCGCGAACCGGTCGATGAGGGTATCGGCGCTGGTCTCGACGTATCCGCGCAGCGTGTTCGGCTCCACGCGGGCCAGGCTGTCCATGATCGCGCCGCGCAGCCTGCGGTGCTCCGCGCCGTCGGCCCACAGCGCGTTCGGCCGGTACATCATCATCGGCACGACCGGGCTGTCGGCGGGGACCGTGCCGTCGGCCAGGTCCTGCCAGCGGCGGGGGTCCTTGGAGAAGGTCTCGGGGCTGCGCAGCACGTGCAGGGCCGCCTCGTAGCCGAGGACGAGCGACGCCTCGACGCCGGGCGCCAGTTCGACCGGGGCGATCGGGCCGTACCGGCGCAGCCGCCGGTAGACGGCGGCCGGGTCGGCGGCGAACTCGGGCCCGTGCAGGGCCTGATGGGCGGGGCAACCCGGTGGCGGGCCGGCCGGCCGGGGTGGTTCGGGGCTCACACGTGCTCCAGTCGGCCGTCGTGGGCTCCGCTCGTGCGGAGCCGGGAAGCGGGGAGGGTCATGAGGTACTCGACGAGGGAGATCAGCGCCCGGGTGGAGGAGATCCGGTCGCGGGCGTCGCAGCGGACGAGGGGGGTCTCGGGCAGCAGGTCGAGGGCTTCGCGGACCTCGTGCAGTTCGTGCCGGGGCGCGTCGTCGAACTCGTTGAGGGCGACGGCGTAGGGGAGGCCGAGTTCCTCCAGCACGCCCATGACCTCGAAGGACTGGCTCAGCCGCCGGGTGTCGGCGAGCACCAGGGCCCCCAGCGCGCCGCGCGTCATGTCCTGCCACAGCTGGGTGAACCGCTGCTGGCCGGGGGTGCCGAAGAGGTAGAGCACCAGGTGGTCGTTGAGGGTGAGCCGGCCGAAGTCCAGGGCGACCGTGGTGGTCGTCTTGTCGTTCATGCCGGCCAGGTCGTCGACGAGGGCGCCCGCCTCGGTCATGACCTCCTCGGTGCGCAGCGGACGGATCTCGGAGAGCGCCCCGACGTAGGTGGTCTTGCCGACCGCGAAGTGACCCACGATCAGCACCTTGACGGCGGTCTGCACACCGGGCCGCAGATAGCGGTCTTCAGAGGCGGGCGCGGAGTGCATCGAGCACCTCCTGGAGGATGGTGAGGTCGGACGGCCGGGCGGCCGGGACCGGCGCGCGGGTGACGATGTGGCCGCTGTCCATGAGGTCGGCGATCAGCACCTTGGTGACGCTGACCGGCAGCGCCAGGTGGCCGGCCACCTCGGCGACGGACAGCGCCCCCGGCCGGCACAGCTCCATGAGCCGGCGTTTCTCCGGGTTCAGCCCGGCCAGCGGCAGATCGTCGGCGGCGATCAGCAGGGTGACCAGGTCCAGGGTGTTGCGGGTGGGATGGGCGCGGCCGTCCGTGACGACGTACGACCGCACCAGCCTGTCGGGGCGTCGCCGCGGCGTCATGCCGGACTGCCGGCGTCCTGTCGCGCGGGGCTGGTCAGCTCCTTGCCGAGCCGGTCGACCAGCTTGTGCATCCGGTAGGTGACCGCCTCCATGTCCACGTCCTGGGTGGTGGAGACCGCGAGGTAGGCCCCCTCGCCGGCGGCGACCAGGAAGACGTAGCCGTGCGCGAACTCGATGAGGGTCTGCCGCCACGGGGTGTGCGGGGTGCCGGTGAACTCGGCGGTGCTGCGGCTGATCGACTGCACGCCGGACAGGCCCGCGGCGAGCCGCTCGGCGTCGTCCCGGCCGATGTCCTTGGAACAGGCGCGGAGCATGCCGTCGGCGGAGAGCAGGATCGCGTGCAGCGCCTCGGGCACCTTCAGCACGTCGTCCAGCATCCAGCCCAACTCGTTGTTGGTGGGCCCGGTCATTCGTGGGTGTTCCCTTCGTCTTCCTGGGTGGTGTGCCGGGCGTCCCGGCCGAAGCGGGTGCCGCGGGCGAAGGCGCCCATGCGCCGGGCGTGTTCCTCGGCCGAACGGCCGCCGACCTCCTCGGCCGGCGCGGCCGGAGGTTCGGCGTCGTCGGCGCGGACGGACCGGCGGCGACGCTTCGGCAGGCCCCCGGACGTGGTCGGCCGGACGGGGTCGATGTCGGAGACCGGTGCGGCACCGGGCACCGCCTCCCGGGCGGCTGTGGCGGCTGTGGCGGCTGTCGCGGCCGTCGCGGTGGGCTCGGTGCGGGGCATCGGGCCGGGGCCGGCCGCGGGTCCGGTGGTGCGGGCGGCCGGGGCGGCGGCGGTCACCGCGGGCCGCGGGGCGGCGTCCGGGTGCGTCAGCAGCGCGGACGGCAGGAACACCACGGCCCGGACACCGCCGTAGGGGGAGAGGGTGTCGGCGGAGACGCTGAAGCCGTAGCGCTCGGCGAGCACGCCGATCACGGCGAAGCCGAACCGGGGCGGGTCGCCGAGCCGGGTGACGTCCACGGGCCGTCTGCCGGAGAGCAGTTCGGCGGCGAGTTCGGTCGCCCGGCCGTCCATGCCCACTCCCGCGTCGTCGATCACGACGCAGGCTCCGTTGTGCACGCTCTGGAGGGTGACCTCGACGTTCGTGTTGGGCTGCGAGTGGCGTGCCGCGTTGTCGAGCAGCTCGGCGATGGCCAGCACGACCGGCTCGACGGCGCGGCTCTCGACGGCGATGTCCACCTCGCCGTGGACGCGGATGCGCCGGTAGTCGCGGATCCGGGAGGTGGCGCCGCGGACCACCTCGACGAGCGCGGAGGTGGCGCGCTGGCGGCCCGGCCAGGAGCCGCAGAGAACGGCGATGGCCTGCGCGCGGCGGCCGAACTGGGCGTTGGTGTGGTCGATCTCGAGCAGATCGCGCAGCACGTCGGGGTGGTCGTGGCGGTCCTGCATCTCGGAGATCGACACCTGCTGCTCGTTGGCGAGGGCCTGGATGGAGCGCATGGACGCCTTCAGCGCGGCCTTCGCCGACTGGTCGGCGCGGGACTGGGCGTGCTCGACGGCTTGGGAGAAGCGTTCCAGTACGGCGTCGAGGCACTTCGCGAAGTCCGTGCCGTCCAGGCGGCCGTCCAGCGGGCCGGTCGCGGGGGCCGGCCGGAGTGAGACGTCCTCGATGGCCGGCAGACGGACCGTCACCAGGTGGCGCAGTTCCTCGTCGCGTGCCCGCAGGCCGTCCGACAGTTCGGCGTTCCGTCGGCGCTGCAGTGCGGTGATGCCGCGCTGCCGCACCAGCAGCACGGTGACGGCGCACAGGCACAGGCCCAGGCACCACGACACCGCCTCCGGTATCTGTTCGGTCATGGAGTCCTCTGTGGCGGGCATGGGTATGGGTTGACAGGTCGCATGACGCTAGCGGCGCCTCGGACGGGCGTACTTGTCGGTACGCGAACGGAAGTTGCCGCCGGACGCATCGGTCCCTCCGGTCCCACCGGTCCCACGTGTCACCGGGGGCCCAGCGTCCCCCGGTCCCCCACGCCCTCCGGTCCCCCAGGTGCCTCCGGCCCCGTTCGGCCCAGGCGGACGCGTCGGGCCGGCCGACTTCCCTTTGGCATATGCCAATGTCCTTCCGGGGGTGCTTTCCGGGTGGGTAGTTGCACTAGGCTGCCGTCAAGTAACTCTCGGTATTCGCATGGGCCAGAGCTTTGCCTGTGCGTGTCGTCGCCACACGCCGCAACGGAGGGGTGCGTTGCCCGCGGGAAGCTACGTCGTGGAAGAGCAGACCACGGTTGACGTGGGTGCGCAGGACAGGGCCGACTTCTGGAGCGAGCACATCGCGTCGTACCAGTCCCGGATGGGCTACCGGTACGCGCGGCTCGACGACTTCCACGGGGAGACGGTCCGCCAGCGCAGCAACACCTACCAGCTGGTCAGATACCGGTCGGACGAGATCGAGTACCACCGCACCCTGCAGCAGATACGGCAGGACCCCGACGAGGACTACCGCTTCCTGGTCCCGCTCAGCGGGCGGATCGTCATGCGCTACGACGACGAGCAGGCGGTCGTCGGCCCGGGCTCCGGCACGCTGCTCAACTTCCAGACGCCCTTCCAGTGCCTGCAGGACGCCTCCGTCCGGGCGTTCATCTTCACCGTCCCCGCACGCGAGATCGACGGACGGCTCAGCCGGACGTCGCCGATGGCCGCCGGCGTCGACCTGACCAAGGGCCTGGGCCGGGTGGTGAAGTCCGTGCTGAACGACATGTACGAGGAGCGGTACTCGCTCACCGACCCGGAGTTCGACGCCGTCGCCGACCGCGTCGTCGATCTGCTGTGCATGCTCGTCGTGGGCGACGAGCGCCCCGAGGCGCCGGGGCACCTCGCCCAGGTGGAGGCGATGGTGCGCCGCTACGTCCGCGCCCACGCCGCCGACCCCGGGCTCACCGGTACCTCCATGGCCCACGCGCTCGGCTGGTCCCTGCGCCAGATACAGCTCGCCCTGCAGCGCGCGGGCACCACTCCGCGTGACCTGATACGCGAGGAGCGCCTGCGTCTGGTCCGCGACCGTCTCCAGTGCGCCAGCTGCGCGCACATGACGATCACCGAACTGGCCTACGCCACGGGCTTCTCCTCCGCCAGCGCGCTCAGCACGGCCTTCCGCCGGCGCTTCGGGGTGAGCCCCCGCGAGATGCGTCTCGGCCCGCGCTGATCCCCGGCCCGTCGCCTCAGCGGGCGGTGGGACCGTGCGGGGTGCGCAGGGTCAGCCGGAGCCAGCTCGCCCAGCCGATCGGCTGCGGCATCCAGAAGCTGACGATGCGGTACAGCAGCGCCGCCGCGATCGCCTGGTCGGCGCGCAGGCCCTGGACGACGAGCAGCGTGCCGAGGCTGGCCTCGGCGATGCCGACGCTGCCCGGAGTCAGGCGGAGGCTGATGGAGATCTGGGTCAGTCCGTAGGCGACGAGGAGGCCCCGCCACGGCACGTCGATGTCCAGGGCCCACAGGCAGGCGGTCAGGGCGGCGGCGTCGCACACCCAGTTCAGCGACGCCAGGGTGAACGGGCGGCCCCAGTGCCGCAGACCGGGCTGGATGCCCTCGGCCTGGTGCTGCACCTCGGACAGCAGTTTCCCGAGCCGGCGCCAGGCCGGCCGGTTCCCGGCGACACGGTTCCCGGCGTGCCGCATCATGCCGCGCGCAGTGGGCGAACGGGTGAGCGCCACGGCCGACACGGTCACGGTGACCAGTACCGCCGCCGACATGAGGATGACGGCGCGCAGTCCCGGCGCCGGCCCGGCGGGGTCCGCCACCAGCGCGCCCATGGCCAGCAGCAGCGCGAGGGTCAGCGCGGACAGGGCGCCGGACACGGCCAGCATGGCGACGCCCAGCGCCAGGCCGATCTGCCGACGGCGCAGCTGGCGGATCGCCCACGCCACGGACAGGGCGCTGCCGGCCGGGATGACACCGGCCATCGCGTTGGCCGCGAGCACGAAGGCCGTCATGGTGCCCAGGCCGGGCCTTACCACGGCCCGGCGCAGCAGCCACCTCTGCAGGGACGCGAGCGCCAGGAACGACGCCGCCTCCAGCGCCGCGGCCACCGTCAGCTTCACCGGGCTGACGTGGGTCAGGAGTTCCGAGGCGCCGGACAGCTCGTGGCGGTGCGAGGCGGCGGCCACGGCGGCGAGGGCGACGAACGCCGTCAGGCCGGCCCACCAGGCCCACACCTGCCACCGCGGCCGTCCGGCCGACGCCACGGCCCCGGGCGGTCGGGCCGACGCGGAGCCAGGGGCGTCCGGCGGCTCCGGACACCGTCCGGTCTCCCCGCCCGGCGTCTTCATCGTCCCGGTGGTGCGCAGCGAGTGGGCGGCGGGCGCAGCGGCCGGCTCCCGGCGGCGGCCGGTGCGGGCCGGACGGCGCCCACGACGCCCGGCAACCGTCGGCGTCGTAGGGCCCCCGGTGGTCTCCCGCGGCCGCCGGAAGTGCGACGGCCGGGACCCTGGATCTCTGCGCCGGGGTGGGTGGGGCCGGGTCGGCGGGGGCTGCGGAACTCCGGGCTGCCGGGGGCCGGGCTGGGCCGGCCGGGGCCCGTCGGGCAGCCAGGGGCCGGGTCGCCGGGGTTCGGGCTGAGTCGGCCGGGGCTCGGGTCCGGGCTGTATCGGTCCAGGCCGGCGTCGTCGGGGCCGGTGGCGTGGTCGGGGCCCGTGAGGCTGCCGGGGTCAGCGTTGCCGGGGGCCGGGCTGGGCCGGCCAGGGCGCGGGCCCGGGCTCCCGTGGGCCAGCCCTGGGTGCCCGGGGCCGCTGGGGCTGCTGGAGTCCGGGTTGCCGGGGGCCGGGCCGGGGTGGGCGGGGCCGGTGAGGCTGCCGGGGTCCGGGTTGCCGGGGGCCGGGCCGGGGTGGGCGGGGCGTGTCATGGTGCGGCCTTCGGAGGGGGGCCGGGCCGGTTCCGGCCCGGGTCCGGTCCGGGGGTGGGCTGCGCGTGCGCCGCCGTGCCGGACGCGGACGACCGGTCGGCGGACCGGTTCCGGCCCGGCGCGGGCTCGGTTCCGGCCTGCGCGTGGCCGCTTCGGTGCGCGGACGCCTCCTCGGTCACCGACACGCGGCGCGGCGCGATGGTCTCGCCCGTAGGACGCGCACTCGGGGCCTCCGTGCCCAGCAGCCGGTAGACGGCCGACCCGTCGACGGTCTCCTCGACCAGCAGCACGTCCGCCAACTGCCTCAGCTGCGTGCGGTGTTCGGTCAGCAGGCCGATGGCCCGCCGTTCGGCCTCGCGCAGCAGCCGGGCCACCTCGCCGTCGATGGCGGCCTGGGTGGCCTCCGCGAAGGGGCGGCTGCTCATGGGCGTGCCCGAGCCGCCGAGGAAGACCGAGCCGCCCTGCGGGTACCCCACGGGGCCGACCTCGGGCGACAGCCCGAACTCGCGCACCATCTTGGTGGCCAGCTCGGTGGCTCCCGCGAGGTCGTTGGCGGCCCCGGTGGATCCCTGGCCGAGCACGACCAGCTCGGCGGCGCGGCCGCCCAGCCTTACCGCGAGGGTCTGCGTGAGGTAGTCCTCCCCGTACAAGTGGCGCTCCACCAGAGGCAGTTGCTCGGTGACGCCGAGTGCCTGCCCGGCGGGCAGGATGGTGACCTTGGCGACCGGGTCCGCGCTCGGGGACAGCGCGGCGACCAGCGCGTGCCCGGCCTCGTGGACGGCGACGGCCTCCTTCTCCGCGGGCAGCAGGACGTTCGAGCCCTCGCGCCGGCCGAGCAGGATCCGGTCCCGGGCCGCGTCGAAGTCCCCGGCGGAGAGGATCTCCCGGCCGCCGCGCACGGCGAAGATGGCGGCCTCGTTGGCGAGGTTCGCGAGGTCGGCGCCGGAGAAACCGGGCGTGCCGCGCGCCACCACCTCCAGATCGGTGTCCGGCCCGAGCCGCTTGTCCTTGCAGTGGACGGCGAGGATCGCGGCGCGCTCGGCCAGGGTGGGCAGCGGGATGACGGTCTGGCGGTCGAAGCGCCCGGGCCGCAGCAGCGCCGGGTCGAGGATCTCCGGCCGGTTGGTGGCGGCGAGCACGACGATGCCCTCGGACGCCTCGAACCCGTCCATCTCGGACAGGAGCTGGTTGAGGGTCTGCTCACGCTCGTCGTTGGAGACGACCGAGCCGGCCGCGGCGCGCCGGCCGCCCAGCGCGTCGATCTCGTCGACGAAGACGATCGCGGGGGCGCGCTTGCGGGCCTCGGCGAACAGGTCCCGAACGCGGGCGGCGCCGACACCGACGTACATCTCGACGAAACTCGATCCGGCCACCGACAGGAACGGCACGTCCGCCTCGCCCGCGACCGCGCGCGCCAGGAGTGTCTTGCCGGTGCCGGGCGGGCCGACCATCAGCACACCGCGCGGTGCCATGGCCCCGGCGCGGCGGTAGCGCTCGGGCCGCCGCAGGAAGTCGACGACCTCGGCGATCTCGGCCTTGGCGCCCTCGTAGCCCGCGACGTCCGCGAACGTGGTGCTGGGCCGTTCCGCGTCGAACACCTTCGCCTTGGACTTGCCGACCCCGCCCAGCGCCCCGCTCATCTGCGCGGCCCCGCCCTTCGACAGGCGCCGCCAGAACCAGACGATCAGCAGGAACGGGCCCAGCAGCAGGACCCACGACAGCAGCTGGGAGCCGAACGACGGCGAGGAGGACGGCTGGGACGCCGTGACCTCGACCTTCTTCTTCTCCAGCCGGTTCAGCAACTGGTCGCCGGCGAGCTGCACCGGGACGACGGTGGTGAAGCCGTCGCCGTCGGTGAGGGTGCCGCTGGCCTTGCCGTCGCTGTCGATCGTGACGGACTTGACCTTGCCGTGGTCGACGTCGTCGACGAACTGCGTGTAGGTCAGCTCCGTCTTCTCCGACCGGACCGAGCCCAGCCTCGGCAACGCCACCCACATCCCGATGACGAGGATGATCGCGAGCGGCCACAGCCAGTGCCGCCAGGCAGGCGGAGGCGGCGGCGCGGTCGGCGTCGGCCGGTCGCCGGGCGGCGGTGACTGGGCCTGCTTGCTCATCAAGGACTCCGTACGGTCTGGAACGCGGCCGGCCTCCACTGTCCGTCCGCCCCGCGTCACGCAGTAGGGACCTTCCGCCCTTCGGCATGGGGCCACCATTCCTCCGGGCTTTCAGTGTCCCCCGGATCCTCCGCGGGCGGCGGGCCGGGCCGGCCCCGCCGGCGCGGTGTACGCGGCCACGTCCGGCCGTGTCAGGCGGCCGTGAGCCGGTCCAGCTCCTCGCGGATGGCCCCCCGCAGGGCGTCGTGCCGGGGGCCGAGCGCGTACCGGGCCGCGCGCCACCGCTCGGGCGGGTACAGCCATACGGGCCTGCCCGCCAGCTCGGCCGGCTCCCACGCGAAGCGCGGCCACACATGGGCGTGGAGGAACGGATCGGTGTTCCCCAGGATCTCCAGGTTGACGCGGCGGAAGGCGGGGTCCAGGCGGGCGCAGGCACGTTCGACCGCCTCGCCGAGCCGGTCCATGTCGGAGAGGAAGGCCGACCGTCTGGGCCGGGGGAGGTCCGAGAGCCGTTGCACGGCGGGATCGTCCACCAGGAGCACCGAGTAGCCCGGCAGGAACTGGACGTCCCCGATCACCGCGAACCCGGCGTCCAGCCTCCGCAGCACCGTCGGATTCGTGCCGCGCAGCGCGCTGCCGATCCGGTCACCGCGCCAGTCGTCCCCGTGCCGCTCGTCACCCATGGGTGCGATCTTGCCATCCCTCCGGCTCGCGGTGGAACAGCTTCCGCAAGTGCTCGACTGGTGCAGGATTGACGGGAGTTGTGAAAGGTGACAAGAATTCAGCTCGCTTCGCCGTGACTCCATGAGCGAAGCGACGTGAGTGGTTCGGTCGCGCTGCCCCGCCATGGTCGGCCCGCGCCCGCCCCCACGCATGCCACCTCCCACACCCCCCATTTCTTCAGAGGGCTACTTTGTCGCGTACGCAACAGTCGAGAACCGCCGCCGCCTTCGTGGCGACCGCCTTCGCCGCCGCCGTCGTGCCCCTCGCCGGAGCCGGCACGGCGAGCGCCACGACGGGCTCGGAGTGCCAGTCCGCCACGGTCCAGTACCGGATCGTCGGCGCCGACGGGAACGTCGTCGGAGCGGACTGGACATCGCAGGGCGGATTCCACGCCTGGGACACCGTGCCCGGAACCGTCGAGGTCCGCCTGGCCCCGGGCCAGAACGTGGCCGAGGACTGCAAGTACCCGGTGTCCCTCGCCGAGTACACCACCGAGGGCCCCGACTGGTTCACCTCCGGCCACCAGACCCTGGTCGACAAGGCCACCGTCTACCTCGGTGCCGCGGACGTCGCGGGCGGTGACGACGCCAAGCGCACCTGGCAGAAGCTGACCGTCAAGTCGCCCGACTGCTACGGCCAGATAGACCTGTACGGCGACGACGTCACCTACGACGGCAAGACGGGCGAGGGCCACGGTCCCGTGCCGTACCAGCCCGGCAATGTGGTCACGCCGTACCACCTCATCGCGGCGTGGAACGGCGGCGAGAAGGAGTGCACCCCCAGCACGCCCGACTCGCCCACCCCGTCCGAGACGCAGCCGAGCACGCCCGCGACGCCCACCACCCCCGCGGACAGCACGCCCCCCGCCGAGACGACCGCGCCGCCCACCCCCAAGCCGTCCACCACCCCGCCCACCGACTCGGACGTGCCGCCGATGGAGTCGAACCCGCCGGCCACGCCGAAGCCGTCGCCCAGCGACAGCGGGCCGCCCCTGGCCGAGACGGGCTCCAGCGCCCCCGTCGGCGCGATCGCCGGGGGCGCGGCCGTGGTGGTCGCCCTCGGAGCCGGCGCGCTCGTCATGGCCCGCCGCGCGCGCCGCACCTCCTGACGCGGCGCCGGCGAGGGCTGCCCTCCGTGCCGTAGTACGGCCGGACACCTCCGCCTCCGTGGCCGGCACCCGTGTGCCCGGCCACGGAGGTCCGCGGCCCTCACCCGCTCCCGCGTCCCCGCGCACGAGAAACCGCCCGGCGCCCGTGACCGGGCTCGTCGGCGTGTCTGTCCGTGCACGGCTGCGCCCGGCCGCCGCGGCCCGGCGGCCGGGCGTGAACGGTCCGGCGGGGCGATCAGCCGAACAGCCTATGAGCCGAGCACTCGATCAGCCGATCAGTCGATCACTCGATGTCCGGGGCGAAGGGCCTCGACCTGCTCCGCCGTGTCCCGCTCGACTCCGCGGCCCGGACCGCCGCGCTGGCGGCCAGCGCCAGCAGCAGGGCCACCGCACCCGTGATGACGTTGCTTATGATCGTCCTGGTGGTGCTGGCGTTGCCGGCCACCACCCAGGGCGCCACGATGGTCCACACACCCAGGGCGCAGGCCGCCCAGGCCATGCTGTGGGTGCGTTCGTAGGCACGGCCGAACCCGCTCATCGTCAGCGCGTAGCCGATGCCGACCAGAAGGTTGGTGACGGCCAGCGTCGTGATGCCGTTGAAGCCGACGATCCAGGGAGACGCTGCGAGGTACAGGCCGGTGAGAAGTGCCAGCGACTCGACGGCCTGCCCCCGGGGCGTGCTGGTGGTGCGCTCGGCCATCTCGTGACGGAGCCGCATGTCGACGATGTCGGGATGCGTCTCCATCGATGACCTGGGAGATGTTGCCATGATGCTCACCTCTGAAGGGTGACAATGTGTGTGCATGACCACGGGTAACCCGGCAGGCCCGTCCGAACCGCCGTTCCCGGCGGCGACAGGGCGGGCCGCCGGGTCCTCGTACCCTGGTCGGCGTGTCAGCCAGTCGTCTCCACCGTGTCGCCGTCCTCGTCCTCGAAGGGGCCAAACCGCTCGACGTGGGCATTCCCGCGCAGGTGTTCACGACGCGCCGGAGCATGCCGTACGAGGTGAAGGTGTGCGGCGCGGCGCCCGGCCCGGTGACCGGAGGGGACGGGCTGTCGTACTACGTCGCCGACGGTCTCGACGCGCTGGAGTGGGCCGACATCGTCTTCGTCCCCGGATACCGGTTCCCTGACCGCGACGACCCGCCGCGGGACGTCGTCGACGCGCTGATCGCCGCGCACGGGCGCGGGGCACGGCTCGCCGCCATCTCGACCGGCGCCTTCGCGCTCGCCGCCACCGGCCTGCTCGACGGCCGGCGGGCCACGACGCACTGGCACTACACGCGGGCGCTGGCGGCGCGCCACCCCCTGGTCAAGGTCGACGAGAACGTCCTGTTCGTCGACGAGGGCAGCGTGCTCACGTCGGCCGGCGCCGCCTCGGGCATCGACCTGTGCCTGCACATCCTGCGCCGCGACCTCGGCGTGGCCGCCTCCAACCACGCCGCCAGACGCCTGGTCGCCGCTCCCTACCGCAGCGGCGGCCAGGCGCAGTACGTGCCGCGCAGCGTGCCCGAGCCGCTGGGCGAGCGGTTCGCCGCCACCCGCGAGTGGGCGCTGCACCGGCTCGGCGAGCCCCTCACCCTGGAGTCGCTGGCCCGGCACGCGGCGGTGTCGCCGCGCACGTTCTCCCGGCGGTTCGCCGAGGACACGGGGTACACGCCGATGCAGTGGGTCATGCGCGCCCGCATCGACCTGGCACGCGAGCTGCTGGAGCGCTCGGAGCGGAGCGTGGAGCAGATCGCCGCCGACGTCGGTCTCGGTACCGGCGCCAACCTGCGACTGCACTTCCAGCGCATCCTCGGCACCACCCCCAGCGAGTACCGGCGCACCTTCACCCAGGGCGAGTAGCCCGGCTACACCCAGGGCGCAGTGACCCGGCTACACCCAGGGCGCAGTGACCCGGCCTCACCCGGGCGCCGTGGCCCGGCGGCCGCGCCGCCCGGCGTCCCGTGCCGTCCGGTGGCGAGATCCTTGCGAACCGTGGCGATCACGCCGCTGTCCCGCGCGGGTGCCGCGCGCGAGCCTGGGGGCGAAACGAAGGGACACCATTCATGACTCGCATCGCCATCAACGGATTCGGCCGCATCGGACGCAACGTGCTGCGCGCCCTGCTCGAGCGCGACAGCGCCCTCGAGGTCGTCGCCGTCAACGACCTCACGGAGCCCGCCGCCCTCGCGCGCCTGCTCGCGTTCGACACGACGTCCGGCCGGCTCGGCCGCCCGGTGAGTGTCGACGGGGACGTCCTGGTGGTCGACGGCCGGCGCATCAAGGTGCTCGCCGAACGCGAGCCGGCACAGCTGCCGTGGGCCGAACTCGGCGTCGACATCGTCCTGGAGGCGACCGGCCGCTTCACCTCTGCCAAGGCCGCCCGGGCCCACATCGACGCGGGGGCGAAGAAGGTGCTCGTCGGCGCCCCGTCCGACGGCGCCGACGTCACGCTCGCGTTCGGCGTCAACACCGACGCCTACGACGCCGAGCTGCACACGATCGTCTCCAACGCCTCCTGCACGACCAACGCGCTCGCGCCCCTGGCCTCGGTGCTCGACCAGCTCGCCGGCATCGAGCACGGCTTCATGACCACGGTCCACGCCTACACGCAGGAGCAGAACCTGCAGGACGGCCCGCACCGCGACCCCCGCCGCGCCCGCGCCGCCGGCGTCAACATCGTGCCGACCACGACGGGCGCCGCCAAGGCGATCGGCCTGGTGCTGCCGGGCCTCGACGGCAAGCTGTCCGGCGACTCGATCCGCGTGCCGGTGCCGGTCGGCTCGATCGTCGAGCTCAACACGACCGTCGCCCGCGACGTCACGCGCGACGAGGTGCTCGCCGCCTACCGCGCCGCCGCCGAGGGGCCGCTCGCCGGCATCCTCGAGTACTCCGACGACCCGCTGGTGTCGTCCGACATCACCGGCAACCCGGCCTCGTCGATCTTCGACTCGGCCCTCACCCGCGTCGACGGCCGCCACGTGAAGGTGGTCGCCTGGTACGACAACGAGTGGGGCTTCTCCAACCGCGTCATCGACACCCTGGAGCTGCTCTCCCGCTGACGGACCGCCGGCACACGCCCGGCGAAGAGGCGCTCTTTCCGGTGATTCCACGCCCTGATGCATGCCGTTACCGTCTCGGCGAGGATGTCACGCAGGTTGCGCACGTGCGTGAAGTGGA